>CAXTBW010000014.1:4912-28607 GCA_964242925.1 uncultured Acetobacteraceae bacterium | reverse complement strand
GCCCTGGCCGTAGCCGGCCCATGGACGCCCTGGCCGTAGCCGGCCCATGGACGGTGTCGGGGTCTTCAGTCCACCACGATCAGTTCGCGCGGGGTGCGGGACAGGAGCTCGATGCCGTTCTCGGTGACGAGCACGTTGTCGATCAGTCGCACGCCGAGCCCTTCTTCGGGCAGGAACACCGCCGGTTCCACCGACACCACCATGCCCGTGCGCAGCGTGTCGGCCGTGCCGCCAAACATGTTCGGCGCCTCCCCCCACGAGGGCGGGAAGCCGGGCGCCATGCCGTACCCGGTCGTGTGCGCCCGCGCCGCGTCCAGCCCGGCGGCGGCGATCACCCGCTTGGCCGCCTCGTGCGGCACGATCGCCGGCACGCCCGCGCGCATCTCGGCGAGGCACGCATCGGACGCGCGGCGCACCACGTCCTGCAGCGCCAGCAGCCGCTCCGACGGGGCGCCCAGGCACCACTGGCGCCCGAGCGTGGAGGTGTAGCGCCGCCGCGCCGCGCCCATCTCGACCAGGCCGGTGTCGCCGCGCCGCATCCGCCGCTCGGTCGGGCCGCCCAGGGGAAAGGCGCTGCGTTCCCCCGTCATCAGGTTCATCGTGCTGGCGGGCAGGCCGCTGCCGTTGCTGAGCAGGGCGTGGTAGGCGACGGCGGCCAACTCCAGTTCCGACACGCCCTCGGCCACGGCCGCAACCAGCTTGCCCAGCGCCAGCGCCGCGATGTCGCTGGCCTCGCGGATGTAAGCGATCTCCGCCGGCGACTTGATCGCGCGCAAGGCGGTGAGCACGCCGCAGGGTTCCGAGCGCAGCGCGTCGGCCAGCATCGCCTTGACCTGCAGGTAGTGGCCCGGCTGCAGGTAGCCGCCCGGGATCTCCATCCCGACCCGGCCGTTGCGCACGCCCAGTTCCTCGAGCAGGCGGGCGAAGGCGGGCATCGGGTCCTCCGGCTCGCCGCCGCCATAGGTGCGCAGGTCGGTCGCCAGCGTGTCGGCCGCGAACTCGGAGCGCTCGGTGCCGCGGGTGAACATGACCAGCGCGTCGGAGTCGGCGCTGACCAGCAGGCATTGGAACACCGTGTAGCTCTTGGTGTCCTGCCCGATGAGCCAGCGGATCGAGACGGGGTGCAGCGCCAGCAGCCAGTCCAGCCCGGCTGACTGCATGGCGGCGCGCAGCCGGGTGAGGCGATCGGCGAACTCGGCGGCGGGGAAGTCGTGCTTGGACATGATGGACCCTCGTCAGGAAGCGGCCAGCCGGCTCGCGTCGTCGTGCCCGGCCAGCTCGGTTTCCACCAGCCGCCAGATGTGCGCCTTGAACGCCAGGTAGTCGGCCGACAGCTGCGCCGACACCAGGCGCGGCGTGGGCAGCGGGTTGGTCACCACCGCCTTCACCCGGCCCGGGCGGGCGGACATGACGACGATGCGGTCGGACAGGATCAGCGCCTCGTCGATCGAGTGGGTGACGAACAGCGTGGTCTTGCCGCTGGCCGCGTGGATGCGCAGCAGCTCCGCCTGCATGATCTGCCGCGTCATGGCATCGAGCGCGGCGAACGGCTCGTCCATCAGCAGCACTTCGGGGTCGGCGGCGAGGATGCGCGCCAGCGTCACGCGCTGCTGCATGCCGCCGGACAACTCCGCCGGGTAGCGGTCCTCGAAGCCGGTGAGCTTCACCAGGTCCACGAAGCTTTGACCGCGCGCGCGTCGTTGCGCGCGACCGACGCCCTGCATCTTCAGGCCAAACTCCACGTTGCCGCGAACGGTCTTCCAAGGGAACAGCGCGTAGGATTGGAACACCATGCCGCAGCGCGGTTCGATGCCGGAGATCGGCGCGCCGCGCAGCATAACCTGGCCGGTGGTCGGCTGGGTGAAGCCGGCGAACAGGGATAGCATGGTGGACTTGCCGCAGCCGGACGCGCCCAGCAGGCAGACGAACTCGCCTTCCGTGATGTCCAGCGACAAGTCCCGCACGGCGGCGATCTCGCCGAACGACTTGGTGACGTGGCGGGCGGAGAGGATAGGCCGGACCATACTAGTCACTGTCATGCCCGGGCTTGACCCGGGCACCCAGGCGGCTCCTACGCCTCGGCTTTTCGGGTCGTGTCGGGGTTGCCTGGCAAGCCAGTGTCGGTGGGACGCCGTGGGCGCCCGGGTCAAGCCCGGGCATGACAGCTGCAAAGCTGGGCCTAAGCACGACGCGCCCGCTCCCACGGCAGCAGCCAGCGTTCCAGCCGCAGCGCCAACCAGTCGGCGACCAGCACGGTCAGCGAAATGCACAGCATACCCACCAGCACCAGCGGCAGGTTGCCCCAGTCCTTCGCCTGCCAGATCAGCGCCCCCAAACCGCTCTGCGCCGCGATCATCTCCGCCGTCAGCACGCAGGACCACGAGATCGCCAGCGTGACCTTCAACCCGCTGATGATGCCGGGCAGCGAGCCGGGCAGGATCACCTCCCGCATCACCGCGAAGTCGGACGCGCCTAAGTTGCGGGCGGCGCGCAGCAGCACCGGGTCGAGCCGCCGCGTGCTCTCGACCGTGTAGAGCAGGATGTAGACCCACGAGCCCATGAACACGATTGCGACCTTCTGCATCTCCCCGATGCCGAGCCACAGGATCGAGAGCGGGATCCAGGTGATCGACGGCAGCGGGCGCAGGATGGAGACGAACGGGTCCATGATCGCCTTGGCCGGGCGCCATACGCCCATGACGATGCCGAGCGGCACGGCGACCAGCGCGGCGAGCGCGAAGCCGAGGAACACGCGGCGGGCGGACACGAGCACGTCGGCCAACAACTCGCCCCGCATCAGCACGATGCGGCCGGCGTGCAGCACGTCGCCGGGGGAGGGCAGGAAGATCGGCGCGACCCAGCCCAGGCCGGTTGCCGTCCACCACAGCAGCAAGGCGGCCGCGACGGCGCCGAAATTGAGCGCCAGCAACAGGTGGTTGACCCGCAGCCGCCGCGCTGCGCGGGCAGGGGGCGCCGCCGCGAGGACCGCCCCGCTCATAGTAGGGTCTGCCTAATGTGTCGCAATGAAGCCGACATTCTCCCATTTCGCCGTGTCGGGCAGCGTCGGGATCTTGCCGGCGTCGTACAGCCACTGCGCCAGATACTGCATCTGTCCGGCGTGCAGCTTCATGTGCTCCACCCAGTCCCGCTCGCCGAAGAACTTGAACGTCTTCATCGCGGCGAGCACCTCCTCCGGCGTCTTGCGGAAATAGTGCGCGACGGTCTGCGCCGTGTCCTCCGGGTGCTCGTTGGTGTAGTCCACGCCCTTGAACACCGCCGCCATCAGCTTGGCCGCCAACGCCGGCTGCTCGGTGATCAGCTTGCGCGACACGATCATGACGTCGGGCGAGGCCATGGCGCCGAACTTGCGATAGTTGGGCGTGTCGCTGTCCAGCCCCAGCAGCTTGCCGCCTGGCGTCCCCGCCTGCACGTTGGCCAGCAGCGGCTGCCACACGCAGGCCGCGTCCACATCGCCCTTGGCGAGCGCCGCCGCCATCTCCGGGCCCGGCAGGTTGACGAACTGCACGTCGCGCTCCGTCATGCCCGCGTTTTCCAACAGCCCGTTGAGCGTGATCTCGGCCGACGTGTTGGCGGCGACCTTCTTGCCGCGCAGGTCGGCGACGCTGTTCAGCCCAGGGCGCGCCCAGCAGCCCTCGTTGCCGGGCGAATCGTCGATATTGGCGACGAACGCGAAGCTCTGGTTGCCGCGCGCCATCTCGACGATTGCGGCGATGCGGCCGAGGTTGCTGAACGCCACCGACCCGGCCGTCAGCGCCGCGATCCGGTCGCCCGAGGACGGGATGTTCTTCAGCTCGGTCTCGATGCCCTGCTCGCGGAAGAACCCCTTGTCGATGGCGACCATGATCGGGATCTGGCCCCACCAGGTGTTGGACGCCGCGACATCCAGCTCCACCGCCCGCGCCGCGGCGCCGTGCAGCAGCGCGACCGCGGCCAGCCAGATTGCGAACCGCCTCATTCCGCCGCCACCGCGGACCTGTCGGCGAAGCGCGGGATGACCTGCTCGCCGATCAGCTCGATTGAGCGCAGCACCTGCTCGTGCGTGGTGCGGCCCGCCTGCAGCAGGAAGATCATCTGGTCGAGCCCGGCCTCGGCCCATTTCTCCACCACGCGGCAGATCGTGTCCGGGTTGCCGCCGAGCGCCATGCCGTCCTCGATCAGTTCGTCGTTGGTGCGGTCGCGGAACTTTTGCACGACCGCCTCCACCCCGCCGGCGGTGGCGAAGCGCACGGCGTTCAGCTCGGCGTCGTTGTCGCCGTTGTACCAGCGCGCGGCGGCGCAGGCCATGTCGCGGCCGGTGCGGTCGTCGGCGTGGCAGAACGCCAGCGCGAATCCGGCCACCTGCTCGTTCGGGTAGGCGCCGACGAAACCCGCCGGGTCGCTGGACCGGATCGCCCGGCGGTAGAGCCGGATCGCCTCGCGGGTCTCCAAGATGCTGTTGCGCGTCACGCCGATCACGCCCAGGCCCTGCTGCCCGGCGCGCTCGTAGCTGGCCAGGTTGGACGCGGCGGACCACAGCGGCGGATGCGGCTTCTGGATCGTGCGCGGCAGCACGTCGCGCGACGGCAGGTCGAAATGCGTCCCCCGATAGCCGGTGAAACGCGGCTCGGCGAACATCTGCATCACCGCCTCGGTCGCCTCCCGCGCGCGGTCGCGTTCCTCCGCGCGGCCGACCTGGAAGGCGTCCACCATGTAGGGCGTCGAGCCGCGGCCCATGCCGAAATCCACCCGGCCGCGGCTCAGCACGTCCAGCGTCGCCACCCGCTCGGCGATCGCGTACGGGTTGTTGACCGTCATCAGGATGACCGAGAAGCCGAGCCGGATGCGCGAGGTGCGCTGGCTAATCGCGGAGAGCAGCATGTCCGGACAGGCGCTGTGGCCGATCTCGGTGAAGAAGTGCTGCTCGGTGATCCAGTAATGATCGAAGCCGGCCGCCTCGCCCGCGACCGCCTGCTCGATGGCGTTGTGGTAGGCGTTCAGCTCGGTGTCGTCGCTCCAGGGGCGCGGCATCTGGATCTGCGTCATCAAGCCGAATTTCACGACCGCACTCCTCTCGTCGAAGCGCTGAAGCTTAGGGCCCAATGCGGCGGCCGCGCAACGCGGTGCGCGGGGTGGCGGTATAGTCCTTGCTTGGCGGGTCGCATCAAAGAGGACGGCGAACCGATGACATCATGCCTGCCGCCAGCACCGTGCTCGCCGCACTGGATCGCCACGCCACCAAGCGGCGGCTCGCGATGACGGGTCGTCATCTTCGACCGATGACCCGATGGGACCACTGCCGCCGGCTGTTGCTGGCGGCGGCGCTGGCGTTGTTGCCGCCTGTCGTCGCGCGTGCGCAGGCCGACCAGGCTGGCGTGGTGATCGGCGTGCTGGGCGACGAGTCGGGGCAGTTCAAGGACAACTCCGGCCCAGGCGCCATCACCGCGGCCGAGATGGCGGTGGAGGACTTCGGCGGCAGCGTGCTGGGCAAGCCGATCACCCTCCGCAGCGCCGATCACCAGATGAAGGCGGATATCGGCTCCGCCATCGCGCGCGAGTGGTTCGACGCCGACCACGTGGACGCCATCACCGACCTGACCAACTCCGCCGTGGCGCTGGCGGTGCAGCAACTGGCGAAGGAGCGGGGCAAGATCGCGCTGTTCACGTCGCCGGGCAGCACGGACCTCACCGGCAAGAGTTGCTCGCCGACCGGGTTCCACTGGGCGTACGACAACTACTCGAACGGGCACGGCCTGGCCGTCGCGGCGGTGCAGCAGGGCTTCAAGAGCTGGTTCTTCATCACCGCCGACTTCGCGTTCGGCCGCTCGCTGGAGGACAATCTCAGCCGCGCAGTGCGCGAGGCCGGGGGCACGGTCGTGGGGTCGGCCTACCATCCGCTCGGCGCGCCCGATTTCAGCGCCTACATCCTGCAGGCGCAGGCGTCCAAGGCGCAGGTCATCGCGCTGGCCAACTCCAACACCGACCTGGTCAACACGGTGAAGCAGGCCGCCGAGTTCGGCGTGGCCCAAGGCGGCCAGCGCATGGTGACGCCGGTGCTGTTCCTGGCTGACGTGCGCAGCCTGGGCTTGGCCGCCGCGCACGGGTTGAGCTTCGTCAACGGGTTCTACTGGGATACCAACGACGAGACACGCGCCTGGTCGCAGCGCTTCTTCACCCGCCGCGGGGTGATGCCCGAGATGACGCAGGCCGGCACTTATTCGGCTGTGCTGCACTACCTGAAGGCGGTGCGCGCTGCAGGGACGAAGGACGGCCCTACTGTCGCGGCCCAGATGCGCGCGATGCCGGTCGACGACATGTTCGCGCATGGCGGCGTGGTTCGCGCGGACGGCCGCATGGTGCACGATATGGAGCTGATGGAGGTGAAGTCCCCGGACGAAAGCCATGGCCCGTTCGACCTGCTGAAGCGCGTTCGCGTGCTGCCCGGCAACGAGGCGTTCCTGCCGCTAACGCAGAGCGAGTGCCCGTTGGTGAAGAAGTAGCATCGCCCGCAGCGCCGTCATCACGAGCCGCTGCTCGGCGATACAGGGGGCGCCTGCGGCGCTTGCGGCTGGATTGCTTCGTCGCCAGCGCTTCTCGCAATGACGGTGTGGGCGGTGGGGTTACGCGCCGGCCATCGTCATCCCGTCGATTCGCACGGTCGGGCAGTCCACGCCGCGGCGGAACCGCAGATCGTCCGCCGGGACCATGGCGCGGAACATGTCGCGCAGGTTGCCGGCAATGGTGACCTCCGCCACCGGTTCGGCCAGCGCGCCGTTGCGGATCATGAACCCGGCGGCGCCGCGGCTGTAGTCGCCGGTCAGCAGGCTCACGCCCATGCCGAGCAGCTCCATCACGTAGAACCCCTCGACGATGTCTTCCATCAGCGCGGCCGGGGTGAGCGCGCCCGCGGCGAGGTAGGCGTTGGACAGGCCCGGCGCGCCGCCATTGCTGTGGCCGTTGGTCTTGAGGCCCAGCTGCCGGGCGCTGCGGCTGTCCAGCAGCCAGGTCTTGAGCACGCCGTCGTCGATGATGCGGGAGTTGGCGGTCGGCACGCCCTCGGCGTCGAACGGCTTGGAGCGCAGGCCACGCAAGCGCCGCGGCTCGTCCACGACATGCACCCCGGGCGCGAACAGTTGCTGGCCGAGGCTGTCCTTCAGGAACGACGTGCCGCGCGCGATGGACGCGCCGCTGATGGCGCCGGCCATGTGGCCGATCAGCCCGCCGGCGACCCGCGGGTCGTAGATGACGGGCAGCTTGGCGGTGTCCGGCCGGCGCGGGTTGAGCCGCGCGAGCGCCCGTTCGGCCGCCGAATGGCCGATCGCCGCCGGGTCGTCGAGGTCGGCCAGGAAGGTGGCGGAATGGCTATCGTAGTCGCGCTGCATCCCGGTGCCCTCGCCGGCCAGCGCGACGGCCGAGATCGAGTGGCTGGTGCGGGCGTAGCCGCCGGTGAAGCCGGCCGAGGTCGCGAGCAGGAACTCGTAGCGGCCATACCCGGCCTCGCCGCCCTCGGAGTTGGTGATCCCTTTCACGGCGAGCGCCGCGTCCTCCGCGATCGCCGCGCGGGCGGTCAGCGCCTCCAGCGACGGCTCGGTCGGGTCCGCCAGTTCGAGCGGGGCGGCGTCGACCGGGGAGGCCTCGTCGGCCAGGCCGCCGAAGGGGTCCTCCGGCACGACCTTGGCCATCGCCACGGCCCGCTCGGCCAGGCCGGCGAAGCCGGAGGCGGCGATCTCGGTGGTGGACACGCTGGCGCTGCGCTTGCCGACATACACGGTCAGCTCCAAACCGCGACGCTCCGAGCGCTCGACGTGCTCGGTGCGGCCGAGGCGCCGGGCGACGGACAGCGAGGTGGAGCCGGAGACGGCAGCCTCGGCGGTGTCGGCGCCGGCGGCTCGGGCGCGGTCGAGCAGGTTGGCGAGGAGGTCGAGCTGCGTCATGGGCGGCCTCTCGGTTGTGCGGTGGTCCCCTCTTCCCGATCCTCTTCCAGAAAGAGCGGGAGAAGCAGAGCAGTCACGCGGCTAGACGGTCGGCGATGTCGGCCAGGCCGGGCACGTGGTCGGTCGGGCCCATCACGGCCAGCGTCGGGCGGCCGCGGAAGATGCGCGCGGCGGCGCGGCGCACGTCGTCCAGCCCGACCGCCTCGATCTTGGCCACCGTCTCCGCCACGGGCACGATGCGGCCGAACACCTGGATCTGCCGGGCCAACTGCTCGCACCGGCTGCCGGTGGACTCCAGCGACATCAGCAGACCTGCCTTCACCTGCGCCCGCGCGCGCCGCAGCTCGCCCTCGCCGGCGTCCAGCTGCACCCGGCGCAACTCGTCCAAGGTCACGGGGACCAGTTCCTTCGCCTCGTCCTCGCCGGTGCCGGCGTAGATGCCGAACACGCCGCCATCCTGCGCCGGCGCCGTGAACGAGTAGATCGAATACACCAGCCCGCGCCGCTCGCGGATCTCCTGGAACAGGCGCGACGACATGCCGCCGCCGAGCAGGGTGGACAGCAGCATCGACGGGTAGAAATCCGGGTCCGCGTAGCTCATCGCCGGGAAGCCGAGCACGATGTGCACCTGGTCCAGGTCGCGGCCCTCGCGGAACTCGCCGCCGCCGTACACGCCGGGGACGGCGTGCGGCGCGGTGGCGCGCGGCAGGTCGGCGAAGTGCTCGGCAGCCAGCGCAACCACCCGGTCGTGGTCCAGCGCGCCGGCGGCGGCGACCACGGTGTTGGACGTGGTGTAGTGGCGCTGCATGTAGCCGGTCAGCACGCCGCGCTCCATCGCGCGGATGCCGGCCTCGCGGCCGAGCGTCGGGCGCCCCATCGGCTGGTCGGGGTAGGCCGTCTCCTGGAAATGGTCGAACACGATGTCGTCCGGCGTGTCGTTCGCCTGGCCGATCTCCTGCAGGATCACGCCGCGCTCGCGCTCCAGCTCCTCCGGCGCGAAGCTGCTGTGGGTGAGGATGTCGCCGATGATGTCGGCGCCGAGGGCCAGGTCCTCCTTCAGCAGCTTGACGTAGTAGGCGGTCTGCTCGCGCGCGGTGTAGGCGTTGATGTGGCCGCCCACGTCCTCGACCGCCTCGGCGATCGCGGTGGCGCTGCGGCGCTCGGTGCCTTTGAACGCCATGTGCTCGAGGAAGTGGCTGGCGCCGTTCTCCGCCTCCGTCTCGTCGCGGGTGCCGGAGGCGACGTAGGCGCCGAGCGAGACGGTCTCGACCCGGTCCATCTGCTCGGTGACCACGGTCAGGCCGGACGGGAGGGTGGAGATGCGGACGGTCATGCGGCGTTCCTGTAAGCGAAGGCGCGCACCTGCGCCTCGACCGCGTCGAGGCTGTTGGGTGCGGCGGTGAAGTATTCGGGCCTATCATATAGGTCGGCGAGGTGGCTTGGCAGCGCCGGGCGGCGGCCGGTCGCGCGTTCCATGGCGTCCGGGAACTTGGCCGGGTGCGCCGTGGCCGCGCAGATGGTCGGCACGTGGCGGCAAGGGTTGGCCCGCGCGGCGGCCACCCCGATCGCGGTGTGCGGGTCGGCCAGGTAGCCGCACTCGGCGTCCAGCCTACGGATTTCCGCCACCGTGCCGTCGTCGTCCAGGCGGAAGCCGTGCATGATCGTGGTGGCGCGTTGCCAGGCCGCGTGCGGCACGTCCATGCGGCCGGCGCCGCGGAACCGGGCCATGGCGTCGGTGGTGGCGGCCGGGTCGCGGTCCAGCAGCTCGAACAGCAGCCGTTCGAAGTTGGAGCTGACCTGGATGTCCATGGACGGGGAAAGGCTCGGTTGCACGGGCGCCATGCTCATGTCGTTGTCCGACAGGAATCTATGAAGAATGTCGTTTCGGTTGCTGGCGACCAGCAAGCGGGCGACCGGCAGGCCCATGCGCCGCGCCGCCCACGCCGCCAGGACGTTGCCGAAATTCCCCGTGGGGACGCTGAACGCCACCTCCCGCTCCGGCGCGCCCAGGGCCAGGGCGGCGGCGAAGTAGTACGGGATCTGCGCCGCGATGCGGGCCCAGTTGATGGAGTTGACCGCGGAAAGATGCAGTTCGCGGCGGAACGGGGCGTCGGCGAACATGGCCTTCACCAGGTCCTGGCAGTCGTCGAACGTGCCGTCCACTGCGATGTTGGTCACGTTCGCGGCGCGCACGGTGGTCATCTGGCGGCGCTGCACCTCACTGGTGCGGCCGGCCGGGTGCAGCATCGCGATATCCACCCGGGCGCGCCCGCGGACCGCCTCGATGGCGGCGGACCCGGTGTCCCCGCTGGTGGCGCCGACGATGGTGACGCGTTCGCCGCGCTCCGCCAGCACGTGGTCGAACAGGCGGCCGAGCACCTGCATCGCGAGGTCCTTGAACGCCAGGGTGGGGCCGTGGAACAGCTCAAGCGACCAGAGATCCGCGTCCAGTTGCGTCAGCGGGACCACGGCCGGGTGGGCGAAGCCGGCGTAGGCGTCGTGGCAGATGGAAGCCAGCGTGGCCGCGGGGACCGCATCGCCGACGAAGGGCTGCATCACCCGGGTTGCCAGCGTGTGATAGGGCAGGCCGCGCAACGCCCGGATGTCGGCGTGCGACCAGATGGGCCAGGTTTCGGGCGCGAACAGCCCGCCATCCTCCGCCAGCCCGGCCAGCAGCACGCCGGCGAAGTCGCGCGCGGGGGCTTGGCCGCGGGTTGAGACGTATCGCATGGGGGCAGGATAGAGGTGGAACGACGACGGGGCGAGGGGGGTGCATTCCCCCCTCCCGCACCGTCAGCCCCGGTCCGCTTCGCTGGCCGGCCGCAGGTAGGCGAAGTGCGGCGCCGGAAGCGCCGGCCGAGGGGCGGCAGGTGCGCCCGCGCGGGACAGGGCCCGCGTGTAGGCGCGCAGGATCGGGCTCGGCGACAGTTCGTCCGGCGTCATGAACAGACCCCAGCGGCGCGCCAGCAGGCCGAGGCTGCGGTGGCTGGTCGCCAGCGCGAACGGCGCGGCCAGCAGCAGGCCGGGGATCAGGCCCAGCGACCAGTGCAGGGTGGCGCCGCCAACCGCGGACGCGCCGGCCAGCCACGCCATGCCCACCGATGTCGGCAGCAGCATGCGGCGGACGCCCTCGGCGAGGGGAACGCCGCGGTCGTCGCGCGGCTGAGCGTCCCACCGGACGGAGCGGCCCAGCAGCATCTTCGCGATGAACCGCGTGTAGAACACGATCAGCACGGGCGCGGTCACCATCGCCGAGGCCTGCTCCCCCGCGGCGCTGGCCAGCAGGCGCGCCCGGCCGCCGAACGATGCCGCGGCCGCATCGTCCGCCAGCACGGAGACCAGGCTGCACAGCTTGGCGCCGTAGAGCATGACGGCGGTCAGCAGGACGAAGACGTCGAGCCGCCAGCCGGGCGTGCCAAGCAGCCGGGTCACGAACTGGCCGCCCAGCAGGCCATCGAGCAGGGCCAGCCCCACGAAGGCCACCAGCAGCGGCGAGGACATGTAGTTGAGCACGCCAAGCCCGAGATGATAGCGCCCGACCGGCCGCAGCCCGCGCATCCTCAGCACGCCGACATGCTGCAGGTTGCCCTGGCACCAGCGGCGCTCCCGCTGCGCGAAATCGATCATATTGGCCGGCAGCGCCTCGTAGGTGTCCTGCAGCGACGGCAACATCCAGACCTGCCAGCCGCCGCGCCGCATCAGCGCCGCCTCCACCACGTCATGGCACAGGATGTCGCCGCCGAACGGTTCGCGGCCGGGCAAGGTCGGCAGCTCGCAATGCGCCATGAACGGCGCGATGCGGATGATGGCGTTGTGGCCCCAGTAGTTGCCGTCCTCGCCCTGCCAGAAGGCCAGCCCCTGCACCAGCAGCGGCGTGTAGAGCCGCGCGCTGAACTGGTTGATGCGGGCGAACAGGGTCTGCCGCCCGACGGCGTAGGGCACCGTCTGGATCAGCCCGGTGCGCGGGTTCGCGTCCATCAGACCGATCATGGTGGCGATCGTCGGCGCGCCCATCAGGCTGTCCGCGTCAAGCACCACCATGTAGTCGTACTCGGCGGACCAGGCGTGGCAGAAATCGGCGATGTTGCCGACCTTGCGCCGCGTGTTCGCCGCCCGGTGGCGATATCGCACGCGGTCGCCCACGATTCGATGCAGCCGGGCGAACGCCGCCGCCTCGGCGACCACGGTGGCGGCGTCGCGGGAGTCGCTCAGCACGAAGATGTCGGTGCGGGCGACGGCGTGTTCCGCGAGCGCCTCGGCCATGGCTTCCACGGCGGCGAACACCGCGGCCGGGTCCTCGTTGTAGATCGGGAACAGCACCGCGGTCCGGCTCACGCCGTTGGCCTGCGCCTCCACCGGGCGCGCGGGGCGCAGCAGCCGGACGATGGCGCCCAGGACGCCGGGCCAGCCGGTCACCGCGAGGTACAGCAGGTTGGCGAACAGCAGCGCGAGCAGGATCGGCCGCATCGGGCCGGGCAGCCCGGCGGTCATCGTCGCCGCCAGCCAGCACGTCCCGAGCGTGATGGCGAGGGCAGGGGCGCCGAAGCAGATCCGCCCGAAGACACGCTGCAGGCGGCCGCAGCGCAACTGCGTGCCCCAGCCCATGGCGGAGGAGCCCATGGCGGAGCCCGCGCGTACGGCATCCTGCAAGGAAGGATTGATTTCGATCGTCATCTCAGCCCGATGCAAGGGTGCGGGGGTCGCCAGGGTGCGGAGCTATCCGCGTTTGCGGCGTTATCGCAGGATATTGTGTCCGTCGCATGGCTGGCGATAGCATCGGTAGATAGCAAAAGAAACGGTCGAGGGCGGCTCAACCGGCTAGGCGCAGCTTCAAGGCCAGTGCAGCCGATCCGCTCAAGCGTTCGGCCGCGGCCCCGTTGCCCTCGCGCAACGCGTGCTGCCGCAAGGCCGTCGCGAGGGGCTGCGGTCCACCGAATTGGAAGCCGATCTGAGTGGAGTATGCCTGCGCCGCAGCTATCTTGCGGTCCAGGGCCGCCACGATGTCGAACGTCGCCAACGCCGTCGGAACCCCGGGGAGCGCGGACGCGGCAGGATTGCGGATGGCGTAGGGCGTGTCGCGATAGAACGCCAGGGTGTCGGGGGCAAAGCTGTCGGCCACGGCGGCGACGACCTGCTGGTGATCGACATGGTTGCCCAACCCTTGCGGCGCGGCCACCAGATCTGGGCGCAACTCCGCGGCGAGCGCGACGAAGGCGGCGGTAAGCGGCGCCGCGGGGTCGTCGGCGTGAACCGCGCCGAACAGCGCGGGCGCGGAGTGGTAGCCGCGATGCGGCGCTTCCGGGAAATCGAGCCAGCGCACCTCGTCGAAGCCGACGACGTTGGCCGCGCGCCGATCCTCGTCCCGGCGCAGCGCCATGTAGTCGACGTCCGCCGGCAGTCCCTTGTCGAGTTGGCACTCCAGCGCGAACCCTTTGGCGGGCACGACCGAGCGGGTGAACGCGGTGACCAGCACGGTGCGCCAGCCCGCATCGGCCAGCAGGCAAGCCAGCCCGCCGCACGAGAACACCACGTCGTCCAGATGCGGCGAGAGGAAAAGCGCGCTCGGCATGGGCCTACAGCAGATGCGGTTCTTGGCGGAACCGGCACGGCGTCAGCGGCAGTTCCAGCGGCCAGTCGAGATCCGGTCTGCCGCCAGCCAGCGCGGCATACACCTGCATGATCTGCCGCCCGACGGCCTGCCAGGAGTAGACCTGCCGGCACTCCGCCAGGCCGGCCCCGGCGAGACGGTCCCGCTCGGCTGGGTCGGTCAGCAACCGGCGCAGCGACCCGGTCAGCGCCGGCACGTCGCCGGGTTCGGTCAGCAGCCCGTTCTCGCCGTCGCGGATGCAGTCCACGACGCCGACCGCGCGGCACGACACGACGGCGAGGCGGCTGGCCATCGCCTCCAGAATGGTGTTGGAGAACCCCTCGGCGTAGGTCGGCGATACGAAGATGTCGGCCCGGCGATACACCTCCGGCACGTCGGCGTAGTCCACGTATCCGGTCATCCGCGCGTGCCCGCCCAGGCCCAATGCGTCGATCCGCGCCGCCGCCTCGTCGTAGGTCGGGCCGATGCCGGACACGAGCAGCTCGAACGGAACGCCCTGCGCGGCCAGTGGGGCCAGCGCGTCCAGCATGTCCAGCACGCCTTTCCGCGCGTCCACCCGGCCATGGTACAGCAGCACGGGCGGACCGCCGCGCGGGCGCTCGCCGGGGCTGAACCGGGCGGTGTCGACCGCGCCGGGCACGATGGTGAAGCGGCCGGGGGCCGTGCCCAGCCGGTGGCTGACCTCGTCGGCGAACGAGCGGCAGCCGATCAGCACTGCGCCCGCGTGGTCCAGCACGCGCACCATCGCCAGCCGGTGCGTCTCGCAGCACGAGCCGACCCAGTGCCCGTCGCCGCCCTGGATGGACACCACGTTCGGCACCCCCGTCTCGCGCGAGGCCGCCAGCGCCGCCCAGCCGCACGGGTAGCCATATTGGGCGTGCAGAACGTCGAACGGGCGGCGCGCGTGCTCGGCGAGGATGGCGGCCTTCATGGCGGCGATGTCGGCCTCGAAGTCGCCGCCATCCTGCTCGCCGAGCTGCTCCAGCCCGATCACGCGCACCCCGGGGACTGGCGGCGGGGGGCCGCCGCCGTACACGCGGATGCCCAACGGATCGCCGCGGTATTGGCTGATCATGGTGACGTCGTGGCCTGCCGCGACCAATTCGCGCAGCAGGTTGAGCGCGTACACGCTCATGCCGGAGATGGCCGGGAAGAACCGGCGGGAGATGAAGCAGATTCTCACGCGACTGCTCCCTCTCCCGCTCGCGGGAGAGGGCTGGGGTGAGGGGAGCCACCCTCACCCAACCCTCTCCCGCCAGCGGGAGAGGGCTTTTCAGCCTGAGACGCCCGCAGCGCCGCCAGCGAAGCTGGAATCATCGTGTCGGCCCGGTGGCTCTCGCGGGACAGCTCCACGCACACCAGCTTGCCGAACCGGACCTCCTCCAGCGCGCGCAGCACCGAGCCCACATCCATGTCGCCCTCGCCGAAGGGCAGGTGCACGTGCACGCCGCGCTTCATGTCCTCGATCGTCACCGTCCCCAGCCGCCCGGCGAACTCGCGCACCGCGGCGGCCGGGTCGCGCTCCCCCGTCACCAGGCAGTGCCCGGTGTCCAGCGCCAGCGCCAGCCCGGGCACGCCTAGCGCGGCCCAATCGTCCACCGTCTCGACCAGCATGCCGGGCTCCGGCTCCAGCGCGGCCACCACGCCCATCGCCTCGGCGACGCGCACCACCTCGCCCACGCCCTCCAGCAGCCAGTCCCGCGCCTGCGCCTGGGTGACGCCGGGCTTGGGCACGCCGGCCCAGAAGCTCATCGCCTCGCCGCCGGTTTCCGCCACCACGGTCAGCGCGCGAGTCAGGAAGTCCACCCGGCGCGCCCGGCCGTCCGGGTCGGCGCTCAGCAGCGTCGGCTCGTGCTTGGCGCGCGGGTCGAGCAGGAAGCGGGCGCCCGTCTCCACCACGCAGCCCAGGTTGAGCGCCCGCAGCCGCGCCGCGACGTGCCGCGTGTTGAGCAGGAAGTCGGGATCGAACGGGTCGAGGTGGTGGATGTCGAGCGTGAGCGCCACGCCGTCATAGCCCGCTTCCGCGATCAGGGTCAGCGCGTCGTCCAGCCGGTGATTGGCGGCGCCGTTGGTGTTGAAGGCGAACCGCAGGCTCATGCGCGGCGCTCCAACGCGATCGGGGCGCTATGCACCTCCGGCTCCCGGTAAAGCGGATACAGCGGCCCGACGATGCGATCCACCGCCGCCACGTCCAGCCAGGCGGGGCCGCCCAAGCGCTCCGCCGCGCCCGCCGGCAGCCGCACCGGCCGGGCGCCCGGCGGCGGCGCGCCCAATCCGACCAACGGCGACCCGCGGGCCAGCAGCTTGCGCACGCCGCGCTCGCCGATGCGGTGATAGCTCATCGTCTCGACCTCAAGCCCGGGCACGATCGCCTTCACCACGTGCACGTCGCGCGCGCCCGGCGGCGAGAAGTCCACGAACAGGATCTCCATCCCCGCCGCCGCGAACCGCCGCGCCAGCTCGGCCACCAGAGGCGTCCCCGACAGCGGCCCGTCCCAGGTGGGCAGTTCGTCGAACCGCTTGGTGGCCTGCCGGGACAGCACCGTGCCGGCCAGGTAGCCGCGCAGGGTCGGGCCGTCCGCCGCGCACCAGGCCATCATGTCGCGCAGCGCCCGGCTCTCCTCGCCGGCCAGCGAGTGGTAGCCGCGGAACCGCTCCAGATAACCCGGCGGCGCCACGTGCGCGATCTGCTCCAGTGGCGCGTGGCTGAACCGCTTGCGCACCCGGGCGGCGGCGAACTCGAACACCGCCTTGCGCAACGCCTGCTCGCGGTCGACCGATGCAGCCTCCCCGGCAGCCGTCACCATGATGGGGAACGGCGCGGCGCCGTCGCGCTCGCCGCCCACGCAATACACGCCCGCCACGCCGAACTCGTCGGAGGCGAACTTGGGCAGCGCCTCGATCCCCATCGCGTCCAGCCGCGCCAACAGCGCGCGGGTGCGCGGGTCCGCCGGGCCGTCCTTGCCGAAATCGAGCACGATCCCGCGGTCCATGGCGCGGAAGCCCGTGCCGTTGCCGTCGCGCTGCAGCAGCTCGCAGATGCCGTGGCCGATGGCGAAGTCCAGCGTCGGCCCGGCGCCCAGCCCGTTGGTGATCGGCGTGGTGAACGGGACGTAGCCCGGCGTGAAGTCGCCGACCGAACAGGCGGCGATCTCGGTCGGGACCAGCACCGTCTGCCCATCCGGCCAGCGATGCGCCGGGACCCACTCCATGACCGTGTCGTGGTCCACCGCGCTGCCCGCCTCCAGGCACAAAGTCAGCGGGTCGGTGACGCCGCGCGCGCCCAGCTCGGCGGCAAGTGCGGCGTAACTGCCGGTGCGGCGCGGAAAACGCGCGATCGCGCCCGCCGAGTGCACCGCCTCCGCCAGCTCGCCGGTGGTGCCGACGATCGCCTCGGCATCGGTCGTGCCGTAGCCGACGCCGTGCGGCGTCACGCCGTGAAACCGGGTCCCGTCGTCGTTGAGGAAGATCGCGTTCCAGCAGGCCACGCCGGTCTGGTCCAGCGGCGCCAGGCTGAACAACTCGACACGACCCGGCGGCATCGAGTCGATGTAGCGGGCGGCGGCGTCCGGGATGTCCTGCGGCAGGTAGTGGTTCATCGGATGCGCTCCGGAGTCGCTTGCGCCTGGGCGCGCAGGACCAGGTCCATGATGTGCAGGTCGTGCGCCGGCGTGAATGGGAACGGCCGGCCGGCCAGCAGGCATTCCGCGAACGCCTCGACCTGGTTGAGGAACGGCGACCGGTTGGGCGCATCCAGCGTCTCGTTGCCGCCATTGGCGTCCGTCAACGTGAGCGTGCCGCCGGGCGTCTGCCCCATGGTGTCGATGGCGACGGCTTGCGCCGCGGTCCCCACCACCTCCAGCCGGCGGCGCGGGAACGCCTCGGGGCAGTTGTAGGCGACGTGCAATTGGGCCAGCACGCCGGACGCGGCGCGCGCGACCAGCATTGCGCCGTCCTCCACCGCGTAATCGTGCACGCGGGACTGGCCCATGGCGGCGACGTCCACCAGGGGTTCGCCGAGCAGGAACGAGACGAGGTCCAGCCCGTGCGGCGCCAGATCCATGAGCGCGCCGCCGCCGGCGCGGGCCGGGTCGATGCGCCAGTTGTCGCCGCCGAAGCTCTGCCCGACCCAGCAGCAATAGGCGATGCGGACCGCCGTCACCGTCCCGAGCGCGCCGTCCGCCACCAGGCCGGCGAGGCGTTGGTGGGCGGGGTGGAAGCGCTGGTCGAATGCGGTCGCGTAGGCCACGCCGGCGCGCTCGCAGGCGGCGACCATGGCGCGCGCGTCCGCCATGGTGGTGGCCATCGGCTTCTCGCACAACACGGGGACGCCGGCGTTCGCGGCCGCCTCGACGATCGGGCGGTGGGCGTGGTTGGGGGATGCGATGTAGACGGCGTCGATGGCGGCGAGGAAGAGGGCGAGTCCGGGGTATGCCGTTGCGTCCGGGAATGCGGCAGCGGCGCTGGCGAGCGAATCTGCGGACACGTCATGCAACGCCGCGAGCCTGCCATTGCAGGACGCAACGATGGCTGGCGCGACGTAGTCCCGCGCCACCCACCCACACCCGGCGATCCCCCAGCGAATCACGTGAAGAGCCCTCTCCCGCCTGCGGGAGAGGGTTGGGTGAGAGCGCTTTGCCGCCCGGCAACTCTCCGTCGAGCGCACCCCTCACCCCGCCCCTCTCCCGCAGGCGGGAGAGGGAGTAGGAAAGGAGAGGGTGGGAAGCGGGTCACCATCGTTTGGGGAGGTCGACCAATTCGCGTCGCCGGGCGAACGCGTCGGTCGCCGGGTCGCCCGCAACCGCCACCTCCGGCGCCTCCGTATGCGCCGGGTACGTCGCCAACGGGCCGTATTCCCGCGCATACCGTTCGGACGGCCAGCGCACCGAACCGTTCTCGTACAACGGGTTGCGCCGCAGCACGGCGCCGGCTGCGGGCGCCGTCAGCGGGCCCGACGCCACGCCGGGCCGCGCGGTGCCGACCGCCAGCGCCACCGCCGGCGCCTCCGCCAGGGCCCGTGCGGTCGCCGGGCAGGGCGCCCGGCCCTCGATCAGGGCGGCCGTCAGCTCCCGGTCATCGAACAGATCGGGCGCGGGGAACATCGCGGCATAGGTCGCGGGCTCCAGCGGCGCGCCGGCGGACAGGTTGTCCACCAGGGCGTTATGCATGTGGCCGACCAACACGCGGGTGGCGACCCGCAGCATCTCCGTCGCTACGAACGGCTTTTCCGGCAAGAAATAGAAGGCGTCATGGCAGAACAGCAGGTCCGCCGCGCGATTGTCGAACGGCCAGGGCGCCGCCGCATCGAAACACACCAGCGTCGCCGACGGCGCGACCCAGTGCCGCGCCAGCCACAGCTTGGCGAACACCAGGTCGCCGCCAACCACCCCGGCGCCGTGGCCGGAGAAGGCGCGCAGATAGTGCCCGGCGCCGCACGCCACCTCCAGCACCCGCCGCGGCGCGCCCCAGTAGGACTGCGCCAGGGCGAGCCCGGACAGGAACGTCGGATCGGACCAGCGATGCGCGAAATAGGCGCCGACCGGGCCGAACGCCAGCAGCTCCATCGCCTCGCGAAAGCTGATCGCATCCCGGCGACGGATCACCTCGCGCCGGGCGGCCTCGCTTGGCGGCGGCGTGCTGGCCCAGCCGTCCTGGTCGCCCAGCAACGCCGCGAGCGCCCCCTCGGCGTCCCCGGCGTCAAGCATTGCGAGTGCGGCATCCGCCAGCGCCCGGCGGTCCGCGCGCAAGAAGCTGATGCCGTCCACCACCGGCCAACGCTCGTCCCGGTTGCTCAGCGAGTGGCCGGCCAGGGTCAGCGCGCGGCCCGTGACCGGGCTGCGGAGCATCACGGCAGCCTCGCCTCCGCAAGGCCCGTTTCTGCAAGCACGGCGCGGTGGAACGCCTGCAACGGCCCGGCATGCACCAGATCGAGGTCGTCCAGCGCCTGCGAGGCGGTGAATGCGGCGACCTGCTCGTAGTGCCGCACCTGCAGCACCCGGTCGATCACGTCCGCGGCGTTGAACGCGCGGCCTTCCGTCGTATCGACGTTGCCGATGGTCGCCAGCGCGAACCGCACCGTCTCGGCGACGGGTTCGGCAAGGGTGGCAAGTTCCTTGTGGAACAGGCGCTCCATGATCGGCGCCAACTCGTCGCCGAGCAATACCTCGCCGGCGAAGCCGCTATCGGGCAGCACCGCGTTGTGCAGGTGGTGCGCCAAGCCGGCGATGAAGGCGGTGGCCGGATTGGCGCTGTTCGCCCCTGCCAGCACGACGCCGAGCACGGCCACCACCAGACAGTGGTCGCCATGGCTCTCCGGCGGCGCCAGAACGATGCGAGGCTTGCCCGGTGCGGTGGCGCCGGCGCGCGGTTGCCGGATCAGCGTCTCGACGAAAGCTGGCGCTGGAGGGTGCGCGACCGTCCAGCCAAGATGGTCCTGCAGCGCTTGCCGGAGCGCCGGCTGGATCGCGCCCGACGCTTCGTCGAAGCCGCGCCGCAACACGGCGACCGGATCCGATACGCCGAGCGCGTTCAGCATCGCACGGTCGATGCCGCCGAGCCGGGTGGCCGCGAGCGCATCCGCCGTCACGCACAGCGCCACGTCGGCCACGGTTTCACCGCCGGCCAGGCGCGCCCAGGCGGTGCGGAACGCCCGCTCCGCCAGGCTGTCCGAGGACGTCGCATCCCGGATGCGCTTCAGGTCGCCGAGGGCGGTCGCGAGCGGGACGATGCTCGCCATCCGCCCCAGTCCCCGAAAGCTTTCCGGGATGGCGCGAGCCATCAAGCGGCGTTCAGCCACTCGAGCAGGTTGCGCTCCTGCACCGGGAACGAGTGCTCCTCGCGGCGGCCCGGCGGCGTCATGGGCGCCTTGAAGAAGATGCCGAGCTGCTCCTGGATGCCGCCCTTGCCGCGCTGCTTGGCCAGGTCGAGCACGCGGGCGATCTCGATCACCAGCGGGGCGGCCAGGATGCTGTCGCGGCAGAGGAAGTTCACCTTCATCTGCATCTTCTGGCCCATGAAGCCGACCAAGTCGATGTTGTCCCAGGCTTCCTTGTTGTCGCCGCGCGGCTTGTAGTATTGGATGTTCACCAGGTGGTCCTCCACCGGGTAGCCCAGGATATCCTCCAGCACGTTGCCCTTGGTGCTGAGTTTGCTGCGCAGGCTGTCGGCATTGTCCAGCGCCAGGCCATCGCGGTTGCCGAGGATGTTGGTGGAGAACCAGCCCTCGACATACAGCGAGCGCGAACGGAACGCCGGCGCCAGCACCGTCTTGATGAAGGTCTGCCCGGTCTTGCCGTCTTTGCCGGCGACAGGCACGCCGCGCTCGTCGGCAAGCCGGGTCAGCGCCGGGATGTCGGCGGCCAGGCTCGGGGTGAAGTTGCCGTAGGGCACGCCCTCGACGATGGCGGCGTAGGCGTACAGCATGGCGGGGCTTATCGCCGGGTCGTTGGCGTCCAGGCCGCGCTCGAACGCGACGGAGGACTGCAGCACCTCCAGCTTCAGGTCGGGCCAGCGCTCGACGGAAGCGAGGTTCACCATCACCACGTTCCGCACGCCGGAGCTCTCGCGGTAGTTGCGGATGTCGGAGCGGATCTGCTCCACGGCAGCGCGATGCCCGCCGCCGATCTTGTTCTCGCCATCGACGTTCTTGCAGAAATCGCGGCTGCCGACGGCGGGCCACGGCTTCATCTGCGACAGCGCGCCCTCGACCGCCTCGGTCTGGTCGCGGTCCAACACCCGGTGTTCACGTACCGCTTCGGCCAGGTTGTCGGAATGCAGGTCCCACCCGGCGAAGGAGATATTGCGGTAGGGGGCCAGCCCCGCTACGCCCACATTGGCCAGCGGCAGCCCCGCGAGATCGTTCGAGCCGGCGCGCAGCATCTCGATCCCGGCCACCGCCGTGCTCGCGACCGCGCCGCCAAGGCCCACGACGAGCACGCCGAGGCGCCGCCCAGTACTGGCTGAGTCGAGGCCGGTGTCTGGCATGATGGGTGTTCTCTTCTGGTTGGCAAACGCCGCAGGATAGACGGCGTGCGGGTGATTGTTAAGCGACATGGGCAAAGCAAGAAGATTGTTAAGCCGCGTAACCGCGGCGGGATTGCGGCGGCCCACGGCGATGCCGGTCACAGACGCGTGAGCAGTGTGGGTTGACCGTTGATAAATAAGGATTTAGCGATTCAGGAAGGGACCGATGGACCTGCGGTGACGCGGCGGCGCGTTTGGCCCTAGCTGCCTGGGCGCGCCACAATGTGGAAAACGGGGCGAGCCGATGAGCAAGGGTATCGAGGTGACGCTGGCGGAGCCGCGCGCCGGCGCGGTGGTGGCGACGGTCGCGGTGGATAACCAGGCGAAGTTGAACACCATGGACAGTCAGCTGCTGGACCAACTGGCCGACGCGGCCGAGGCGCTGGCCCGGCAGCCCGGCCTGGTCGCAATGATCCTGACCGGGGCAGGGGAGCGCGCCTTCATCGGCGGCGCCAGCCTGGACGAGATGGCCGGGCTGGACGGCCCGAGCGCGCGGGCGTTCATCCTGCGCATCCACCGGGTGTGCGACGCGCTGCGCCACTTGCCCGTCCCGGTGATCGCCCGAATCCGCGGCTACGCGCTGGGCGCCGGGTTGGAGATCGCCGCCGCCTGCGACCTCCGCGTGGCGGCCGAGGGCTCGCTGTTCGGCATGCCGGAGGTGAAGGTCGGCATCCCCTCCGTGGTGGAGGCGGCGCTGCTGCCGATGCTGATCGGCTGGGGCCGCACCCGCGAGCTGCTGCTGTTCGGCGAGACCATCGACGCCGTCCGCGCCGCATCGTGGGGCCTGGTCGAGCGGCTGGTCCCCGAGGCCGCGCTGGACGAGACGGTGGCGGGCTACGTCGACGCGCTGCTGGCCGCCGGGCCGGAAGCGGTGCGCAGCCAGAAGCGGCTGATCCGCGCCTGGGAGGACCTGCCGGTGTCGCAAGCGGTGGCGATCGGCGTGGACGCGTTCGAGGCGTCGTGGGGCACCGACGAGCCGCGCGAGCGCATGGCGGCGTTCCTGGCGGCCAAGCGGGCGCGCCGGGGTTAGGGCGGCGCCACCAAATCGCGCGCCGCCGGGGGTTCGCCGCGGGCAACGCGTTCGAAGTTGCCGAACATCTGCCGCATGGTCGGCTCGAACGTGTCGGCGCTGGCGGCGGCGATGTGCGGGGTCACGACGCAGTTGGGCAGATGCAGCAACGGGTGGTCCGAAGGCGCCGGCTCCACCTCGAACACGTCGGTGGCCGCGCCGAGGATCGTTCCCGCCCGCAACGCCGCTTCCAGGTCCGCCTCCACGACCACGCCGCCGCGCGCCACGTTGATCAGCACCGCGGTCCGCTTCATGCGGGCGAGCGCCGCCGCGTCGATCAGGCCGCGCGTGGCGTCGTTCAGCGGGCAATGCAGGCAAACGACGTCGGACCCGGCCAGCAGGTCCGGCACGCTGGCGTGGGCGACGCCCAACTCGGCTTCCTCCGCCGCGCCCAATCGGCGAGGGGCGGCGTACAGCACGGGGCAGCCGAAGCCGCGCATCAGCCGGGCGACCGCGCGCCCGATGGCCCCGAAGCCGACCACGCCGACCGTCTTGCCCGACAGCAGGAAGGAGTCGCCGGGCAACTGCCCGCCGCGCCACCGCCCTTGCGCGAGTTCGGCATGCGCCCAGGCCAGGTGCCGCAGCGTCGCCAGGGTCAGCCCGATGGTGAACTCCGCTACCGGGACCGAGTTGCTGCCGGTGGTGCGCGCGACCGGGATGCCCAGCGCGGCGGCGGCCGCCACGTCCAGATTGTCGGTCCCGACGCCCCATTTGTGCAGCAGCTTCAGCTTCCGGGCCGCCTGCAGCAGGCTGCCCGGCACGGCGATCTGGCCGGAGATGGCATAGTCCGCCTCGGCGATGATCGCGCGCAGGTGGTCTTCGCTGCGGTCCGTGGCGCGGGCCAGGGTGAAGCCCGGCGGCAATAGCGCGGTCATGCGCGCGAAGGTGCGATCGCCGATCTGGTCGAGGATGACGATATGCCCGGTCATTCCGATCCCTCTGTCCTTCTTCCTCTCCTTCTGGGAGAGGGTCGGGGTGAGGGCGCTTTCCGTCGGTGCGGCGCGCCCCTCACCCAACCCTCTTCCAAAGCCCAACCCTCTTCCAAAGCCCAACCCTCTTCCAAAG
>CAXTBW010000014.1:0-4812 GCA_964242925.1 uncultured Acetobacteraceae bacterium | reverse complement strand
CCCAACCCTCTTCCAAAGCCCAACCCTCTTCCAAAGCCCAACCCTCTTCCAAAGAGAGAGGCCTTTTGCAGCAGCGGTGCTCATGCCGAGAACCGGACCCCGGCGCGCGCGAGCCCGCCGGCCAGGCCGATCGGGGCGCCGTCCGCGCGCCAACAGGCGGCCCCCGTCATCATGCCATCCGCCGCGAAGCCGATCGCGTTCATCCCCCCGGCGATCCGCACGACCCGCTGCACCTCGTGCCCGCGCGCCTCCAGCGCCGCCACTGTCGCGTCCGGGATCGCCGGCTCCATCTCGACGGGGCCGCCTTGGGTCCAGATCCGCGGCGCCTCGACCGCCCGCTGCGGCGTCATGCCGTGGTCCAGCAGATTGACGAGCGCCTGCATCGCGGAGCCGAAAATGCGCAAGCCGCCAGGCAGCCCGAGCGCGTAGGCGATCCGCCCGTCGCGCAGCACCATCGTCGGCGCCATCGAGGTGAACACCCGCTTGCCCGGCTGCACCGACAGCGCCCGACCCGGCACGGGGTCGAAATTGGCCATGTAGTTGTTGGCGATCATCCCGGTGCCCGGCACGGCGAAGCGCGCGCCCCACAGCGCGTTGATCGTCTGCGTGGCGGCCACCACCATCCCGTCCGCGTCCGCCACCGTCACATGCGTCGTATCGGCGCCCTCCGCCCGCGCGACCCCGGCGGACCATGCCTGCGCGCGGCCCATGTCGATCGCGGCGCGGCGCTCGGCGGCGTACGCCTTCGACACCAGCTGGCCCACGGGCACGTCGACGAACGCCGGGTCGGCGGTGGCCACGGCGCGGTCGGCGAACGCGATCTTGAGCGCCTCCGCCAGCAGGTGGGTCGCGTCCGGCGAGCCGAACCCCATGCCGGCGATATCGTAGCCCTCCAGGATGTTGAGCATCTGGGTGACGTGCACGCCGGCGGAGGAGGGCGGCGGCGCCCCCACGATCTGCCAGCCGCGATAGGCGCCGTGGATCGGCTCGCGCTCCAGGATGCGCACCGCCGCCAGGTCCGCCTGGGTGATCAGCCCGCCTTTGGCCGCCATGTGCGCGACCAGGGCGGCGCCCAGCTTGCCGTCATGCAGCGCGGCGGCGCCCTCGGCCGCGATCAGCCGGAGCGTCTCCGCGTAGTCGGGCCGGCACAGGCGAGCGCCCGGCTGGATGGGCGCGCCGCCGGGCAGCAGCAGCGCCGCCAAGTCCCCGCTGAGGTCGACGGCGCCGTCCGCCACGCAGTCGGTCAGGTATGGCGTCACGACGAAGCCGCGCTCCGCCAGCCGGATCGCCGGCGCGACCACGTCCGCCAGCGCCGCCGAGCCGTGGCGTTCCAGCAGCGTGCACCAGGCCAGCAGCGCCGCGGGGACGGCCACCGCGCGGACGCCGACCTGCTGCCCGCCGGCGGCGAACATGTCCGGCGCAGCCGCGGCGGGCGCCGTGCTCATGCCGTCCAGCACGGTGTGCCGCCCGTCCGGCAGGCGCAGGTGCGTCAGGCCGCCGCCCAGCACGCCGACCATCATCGGCTCCACCACGGTCAGCGCGAACAGCGCCGCCACCGCCGCGTCGACCGCGTTGCCGCCCGCCGCCAGCAGCTGGATGCCGGCCGCCGAGGCGAGCGGGTGGTTGGTCACCACCATGCCGCGCGAGCCGGTGGCGGGTTGCTTCTCGCAGGTGAACGGCGTTTGCATCCGGGCAGGCTACGGCGGTTTGCGCGCGGCGGGAACCATCCCGCTTCGCGCCGGGCCATGCTAAGGACGCGCCCGCGTCAATTGCTGCGTCGACTCGGCGCAGCCTTGTAGGAGGTTGAAAGATGAGCCTGTCACGACGCACCCTGATCGCCTCCGCCGCGGTCCTCGCCGCACCCGCCATGGCGCGCGCGCAGAGCGACGATCCGCGCATGTCGGACCGCATGCTGGGCGACAAGGCGGCGAAGGTGATCATGCAGGAGTGGTTCTCGCTGACCTGCACGCACTGCGCCGCTTGGAGCCGCGAGGTGATGCCGGAGGTGAAGGCCAAGCTGATCGACACGGGCAAGGTGCTCTACATCTACCGCGACTACCCGCTGGACCAGGTGGCGCTGACCGCCGCCATGGTCGCCCGCGCGCTGCCGCCGGAGCGCTACGAGGCGTTCGTGGCCACGCTGCTGGCCAGCCAGGACCGGTGGGCGTTCGCCCGCGGCGTCGACTCCACGGAGGAGCTGTTCCGCCGCGCCGCGCTCGCGGGGATGCCGCGCGCGACGTTCAACGCCACCATCGGCGACGCCGGGCTGCGCACCGCCATCCTGACCGAGCAGCAGGTGGGCACCGACAAGTACAAGATCGACAGCACCCCCACCTTCATCATCAACGACCGGGCGCACGCGGGCGAGCAGTCGTACGACGCGATCGCCCGCTACGTGGCCGCCGCCGCGAGCTAGCCGGCGTGGCCGTCGCCTTCGCGCGCCTGCGCATCACCGGCTTCAAGAGCTTTGCCGAGCCGCAGACGGTCGAGCTGCTGCCCGGGCTGACCGGCGTGGTGGGGCCGAACGGCTGCGGCAAGTCGAACGTGGTGGAGGCGCTGCGTTGGGCGATGGGCGAGACCAGCGCCAAGTCGCTGCGCGGCGGCGAGATGGACGACGTGATCTTCGCCGGGTCCGCAGGGCGCCCCAGCCGCAACCTGGCCGAGGTGGTGCTGACCCTGGAGGACGCCGCGGGCGCCGCCGCGCCGCCGTTCCACGAGGCGGACGAGCTGCAGGTCAGCCGCCGGATCGACCGCGGCGGCGGCAGCACGTTCCGCCTGAACGGCCGCGAGGTGCGCGCGCGGGACGTGCAGACCCTGTTCGCCGACCTGGCCAGCGGCGCGCGGTCGTCCGCGATGGTCAGCCAGGGCCGCGTCGGCGCCATCGTCAACGCCCGGCCGGACGAGCGCCGCGCCGTGCTGGAGGAAGCGGCGGGCATCACCGGCCTGCACGCAAGGCGGCACGAGGCGGAGCTGAAGCTGCGCGCCGCGGAGGCCAACATGGGCCGCGCGGAGGATCTGCGCGCCCAATTGGACGCGCAGTTGAATGGCCTGCAGCGACAGGCGCGGCAGGCGAATCGCTGGCGCACCCTGGCGACCGCCGTGAAGGAGGCGGAGGCGGAGCTGCTGTCGCTGGCCCGCGCCCGCGTGGTGACGGCGCGCGAGGCCGCGACGGCCGCGCTGGTCGCCGCGCAAGCCAAGGCGGGCGAGGCGGCGACCGCCGCGCGGGTGGCGGCTGGCCAGGCAAGCGAGACCTCGGTCGCGGTCCCCTCGTTGCGCGCGACGGAGGCCGAGGCCCGCACCATGCTGGAACGCCAGCGCGTGCTGCGGGAGCAGGCCGCCGCCGCCATGAAGCGCGCCCGCGACGCCCTGGCCGCTGCGGAGCAGCGCCAGGCCCAGGTGCTGCGGGATGTGCGTCATGCCGAACAGGTTCATGCCGACGCCGGCGCCGCCACCGCCCGGCTGGCGGCCGAGCAGGCCCGGCTGCGCGAGGCCGAGGCCGGTGGTCCGGAGCGGATCGCCGCCGCCGAGGCCGAGCTGGCCGCCGCGCGCGACGCGGTGCGCGAGGCGGAGGGCGCCGCCAACGCCGCCACCGACCGCGCCGCGGAGCTGACCGCCACCAGCCAGGCGCTGACCCAGGCGTTCGCCGCCGCCGAGGCGCGCGCGCGGCGCCTTGCCGGGCAGGTGGCGCAGGTCGCCGCCGAACGCGACCGGGTCGCCGCGGCGCAGGTGGACCCGGGCCGCGCCGCCGAGGCCGCCGCGCGGGCGGTTGCCGCCGAAACGCAGGCGAGCCAGGCGCGCATCGCGCAGGATGTCGCCGAACGCGCCCGGTCGGAAGCCGCCGCCGCCGCGCAGGCTGCCCGCGCCCGCGACGGGACGGCTGCCGCGGCGCTCGCCAAGTTGTCCGCCGAGACCGCCGCGCTGGCCGAGATCCTGGGCGTGAAGGATGGCGAACGCTGGCCGCCGATGGTCGACGCCCTGAAGGTGCCGCCGGGATTGGAGGCCGCGCTGGGCGCCGTGCTGGGCGAGGAGTTGGGCGCGGCGGCGAACCCCGAGGCCGCGCGGCACTGGCGGGCGCTGCCGGAGCTGCCCGCCGCTGGCCTGCCGGCGCCGTCGTTGGGCGGGCTGGTCGAAGGGCCGGCGGCGCTGCGCCGGGCGCTGGACGCAATCGGGCTGGTGGAGAGCGACGCGCAGGGCGATGCCGGGCATAAGCAGCTGGCCGCCGGGCAGAGCCTGGTGTCGCGCGGGGGCGCCGTGTGGCGCTGGGACGGCTACACGATCCGCGCCGGAACGCAGACCGCCGCGGGCGTGCGGCTGCTGCAACGCAACCGCCTGGCCGGGCTGACCGCTCGTCTTGCCGAGGCGAAGGACGCGGCGTCGCAGGCTGCCGCGCAGCGCGGGGCTGCTGCCGCAGCGGAACAGGCCGCCATCGCCGCCGATACCGCCTCCCGCGCCGCGAGGCGGGATGCGGAGGCGGCCTGGGAGCGCGCCCGGACCGAGGCGGCGCGCCTGGCCTCTCAGGCGGACACCGCGCGCGCCCGCTTGGCCGTGGTGGAGGAGCAGGCCGCGCGCCTTGCGCCCGAAGCGGCGGAAGGCGATGCCGCGCTGGCCGCGTTGCAGGCCGAACGCGCCAAGTTGCCCGACCTGACCACGATGCGGCAGACAGTGGAGCACGCGCGCGCCGCGCTGGCCGCCGCCCGGAGTCGCGAGGCCGCCGCCAGCGCCGCCGTGCGCGACCGCTCGGCCGAGGCCGCCGCCCGCACCGCCCGGCTTGCCGCCATTGTCGCGGAGGCGGCCGATTGGGGCACGCGCGCC
>CAXTBW010000013.1:17393-59877 GCA_964242925.1 uncultured Acetobacteraceae bacterium | reverse complement strand
CTGGAGATCGCCCGCGCGATGGCGATCGAGCCGGTGCTGCTGCTGCTGGACGAGCCCGCCGCCGGGATGAACCCGGTCGAGAGCCACGCCATGCTGGAGCTGATCCGCACCCTGCGCGACCGGCACGACATGACCATCCTGCTGATCGAGCACCAGATGCGGGTGGTGATGGGCATCTCCGAGCGCATCACCGTGCTGGACCACGGCGCCTGCATCGCGGAGGGCACCCCGGCCGAGATCCGCGAGGACCCGACCGTCATCACCGCCTACCTGGGCGCCCGCGCCGCCCGGCACGGCATGGACGCTTTGGAGGCACGCGCCCAGGAAGCACGGGCCTGAGCGCGCTGGCGGCCACCGACCTGCATGTCAGCTACGGCAACATCCGTGCGCTGCGCGGCGTGTCGTTGGAAGTTCCCGAGGGCACGATCTGCGCCGTGGTGGGGGCCAACGGCGCCGGAAAGACCACCACGCTGAACGCGATCTGCGGCCTGCGCACGCTGACCGGCGGCCGGGTGACATTGGACGGCCGCGACGTGACGGCGGTCCCCGCGCACGACCTGGTGCCGCTCGGCCTGGTGCAGGTGCCGGAGGGTCGCCGCGTGTTCGGCCGCTTGACTGTGCGGGAGAACCTGAGCATGGGCGCGTTCCGCCGCCGCAGCCCCCGCGCGGAGCTGGCGGCCGAATTGGACCGCGTGCTCTGCCTATTTCCCCGGTTGCGGGAACGGCTGGGCCAGGTGTCCGGCACGCTGTCCGGCGGCGAGCAGCAGATGCTGGCGATGGGCCGCGCGCTGATGTCGCGGCCGCGCACCCTGCTGATGGACGAGCCGAGCATGGGGCTGGCGCCGCAGGTGGTCGACCAGGTGTTCGAGACCATCGTGGCGATCAACAAGCTGGGCGTGACGGTGCTGCTGGTGGAGCAGAACGCGTTCATGGCGCTGGAGATTGCGCAGACCGCCTACGTGCTGCAATCCGGCGAGGTGGTGCTGTCCGGACCCGGGTCGGAACTGATGAACAGCGACGCGGTGCGCGAGGCGTATCTGGGCTGACCTGCCCCCCGCCTACACTGGACGGGTTAGGTGAACCTAACAATCACCGTCATGCCCGGGCTTGACCCGGGCACCCACGCGGCGCCGACGCCTCGGCAAATCCAGCTCCTGGTAGCGCGGATGCCACGTGGCGGGTCAGCGCCGTTGGGCGGCGTGGGTGCCCGGGTCAAGCCCCGGCATGACGAAAGGGGCGGTCAGGCTCAGGCTCAGCCAAACCGCGCCAGCGCGAAGCTCGGTTCGGCCACGCGCGCCGGGTCGGTCGCGAGCGCGGCCAGTTCCTCGCCGAGGGCGGGGGAGTGCTTGAAGCCGTGCCCGGAGCAGCAGGATGCGGCGAGCACCCGCCCACTCTCGCCGAGCCGGTCGATGATGAACCCCGCGTCCGGCGTGACGGTGTAGAGGCAGGTCGCAGCCTTCAGCAGGCGGTTGCTGATGCCGCGCAACCGGCCGGCAACATGACGTTCGTAGATGGCCCCCGACTCCGCCGCGGTTACCTCCCGGTCGACCCGGTCAGGATCGACATGGCCTGCATAGCGCTCGCTGGCGGCCTTCACCCCGGTCGTGCCGGGCAGCATAGGGAAGCCGTAAAGGTAATCTTCCTCGCCGGCGCCGTGCATCCAGATGAACGCCGGACAGCGCGCCGGGTCGTACAGCGCCGGCTCGTCCGGGTCGAACCACAGCAGCGTCTGCCGCTGCACGCTGGTCACCTGCGGCACCGTTCCGCCGGCCAGACCCGGCAGCCAGGCGCCCGCCGACAGCACCACCCGGGCGGCCTCGATGCGCCCCTTGTCGGTGACGATGGCCACGCCGTCGCCGCAGGGGGTGATGGACGTAACCGTTTCCCCGGTCCGCACCACCGCCCCCAACTCACGGGCCAAGCGCAGTTGGAGCGCCACGCAACGCTCGGGATACAGCACGCCGGCGCTGGGTTCGAGGAAGCCGCGTTCCTGATCCTGCACAAGGAATTGCGGGTAGCGCCGCCGGATCTCCGCGCTGTCGAGCACCTCGTGCGGGATGTCGTGGCTAGCGGCGATGGCCAGCGTGCTGCCCAGGAAGCCGGCCTGGCCATGACTAGGCGCGCCGTCGCCCTCCCCGATCACCAGCATGCCGATTTGGCTGAACAGCGTCTCCCCGCTCTCCGCCTCCAACTCGCGCCAGATCGCGTGCGACCGGCGGGCCAGCGGCACGTAGGCTGGGCCTTCCGCGATGGAGAGCCGGGTGATGCGGGTCTCCCCATGGGTGGAGCCCCGATCGTGCGGCGGATCGAACCGGTCGATGCCGATCGCCTTCACGCCAAGCAGGGCGAGCCGGTGCAGCGTGGCGCTGCCGACCGCGCCGAGCCCGATGACCACGACGTCTGCGGTTGCGGTCATGGAGAGGGCCTGCTGGTTCGACGGTTTCGCATGAGCGGATGGTAGCGCCTGGCGGTGGCCACGCAAGGACGTTCAGGCGCCGATGCCTTCGTCGAGCAGCACCGTCGCGCCGTGCATTGCCTTCACCTGGCCATCGGCAAGGAACAGGATCGCGCGCGCCATCTCCTCCGCAGGCGAGTAGACCCGCGTGCCCGGCGTGGCGCGGCGCTTGGCTGCCATGACATCTTCCGAGGCCCGGTCCGTCGCATTCATCGGGGTCTCGGTATTGCCGGGCGCGATCGCATTGATGGCGACGTCGAATGGCGCGAGGGCGAGCGCGAAGCCGCGTGTGAGCATCACGACCCCGGCCTTCACGGCGCTGTAGACCGAATACGTCGCGGTGCCGCGATACGCGATCGCGGAGGCGACGTTGACGATCCGCCCGCTGCGGCGCTGCTTCATCCTCGCCGCGACCGCCTGCACCGTGAAGAACACGCCCTTGAGGTTCGTGTTGACCAAGTCGTCGAACACGTCCTCCGAGGTGCCGCCAACGGGCGTCGGCGCGTAGATGCCGGCGGAGTTCACCAGGATGTCGATGCGTCCGAACCTCTGCTCCACTTCCGCGACGACGGCGGCGATCATCGGGGGAGACCGGACATCCATTACGATGGGGAACGCGACGCCGCCGGCCTGGGTGATCGCGGCGGCCACCGCCTCCGCCTTGGCGAGACTGCTGCCCGAAGTGACGACCACCGTTGCCCCCTCAAGCGCGAACAGCTCCGCCGTCGCCTGCCCGATGCCTGAACTGCCGCCGGTGATCAGAGCGACTTTATCCTTGAGCAACATTCGGACCTCCCACCGTGATGTCCAGCCAGCCCCTAGCATCGTAGCGCCCAACGTCGCGCGGGCGAAGCAGCACGGTCGTGGTCGCGGATTCGATGATGCAGGGGCCGGCGATCTCGGCCGAACCAAGCGCCTCGAAGTCATGGACCGGCGCGTCGGTCCAGCCGTCGAGCAGGATGCGCCGGGTGCGGGTCGACGGTCGCGGTTCCGCGACCGTGGCCTTCGCCGGAACCGCTGGAAGCACGCCGGTGACGGAGCAGCGCGCATTGACCAGCACCACCTCCTGGTCGCGCAACGCATAAGTGTACAGCGCCTCGTGCCGGCGGTGGAACGCCTCGGCGAGCAGGCCCGGCAGCACCGCATCGTCCGCGTCGAGGCACTCGTCGAGCGGCACGTTGATCTCGAACACCTGCTCGCCGTAACGCATGTCCGCTGAACAAGTGACCGATAGCGCGCCGGCGAACCAGTGCAGCCGCGCCCTGCCTTCCGCTTCCATCTCCGCGAACGCTGCGCGCAACGGCGCCGCCGCGAGCGAGCCAACGCCAGGCAAGCTGCGCGCGAGCTCCACCCGCAGATCGGTGTTGAGCATGCCCCACGCGGACAGCACGGAGGCATGCAGCGGCGCCACGACGCGCGTCATGCCAAGCTCCGCCGCGACTGCGGAGACATGCAGGCCAGCGGCGCCGCCGAACGCGAGCAGGGCGTGCTGACGCGGGTCCACCCCTCGCCGTATGGTCGCGACCCGTATGCCGTCGGCCATCCGCGCGTTCACCAGCCGATAGATGCCCGAGGCCGCCGCGTCGCGGTCCAGGCCGAGCGAACCCGCCAGCCCGTCCACCGCCCGTTCAGCCGCCCCCACGTCCAACAGGGTGCGCTTGCCGAGCGAGGCGTCGAGGTAGCCGAGGCAGAGATTGGCGTCCGTCACCGTCGGGCGCGTGCCGCCGCGGCCGTAGCAAGCTGGGCCAGGGTCGGCGCCGGCGCTTTCCGGCCCGACTTGCAGCAGCCCCGACCGGTCCAGCCGCGCGATCGATCCACCGCCGGCGCCCAGCGTCACGATGTCCAGCATAGGCAGCGCGATGCGCGCGTCGCCTACCGTGCGCCCGGCGGATAGCGACGCCTGCCCGCCGCGGATCAAGCCAATATCCGTGCTGGTGCCGCCCATGTCGAAGGTGATCAGCTCCGTCCCGAGCCCCTCGCGCGCCAGGGCCAGACCCGCGGCCACCCCGCCCGCCGGGCCGGACAACGCCGTGCCGATGGCCAAGCGGCACGCCTCCGCGGCCGAAGCGACGCCACCGTGCGACATGATGACGAACAACGGCCCGGCGAAACCGTCCGCCTGCAACCGCGCCTGCAGCCGCTCCAGGTAGGCCTGGATGATCGGCCCGGTCATCGCGTTGGCGACGGTGGTGGAGAACCGCTCGAACTCCTTGATCTGCGGCAGGACCTCCGACGAGGTGGTCACGAACACGCCTGGCAAGCGGCGCCGCGCCGCCTCGGCGATGGCCGCCTCGTGCGCGCGGTTCCGCCACGCGTGCAGCAGGCAGACCGCGACCGACTGCACCCCTTCGGCCTCCAGCGTGTCCAGCGCGCGCTCGACCGAGGCCATGTCGAGCGGGATGCCGACGGCGCCGTTGGCTCGCATGCGCTCGCGCACCGGCAGGCGCAGTCGTCGGGGGACCAGCGGCGTGGGCGCAGGCATCCGCAGATCGTAGCGGTCCGGTTTGAGACCCTCCCGCATGTCCACCACGTCGCGGTGCCCTTCGGTCGTGATCAGGCCGACCATCGGCGTCTTGCGCTCGAGCAGCGCGTTGGTCGCGGCGGTGGTGCCGTGCACGATGCGCCCGGCATCGGTCAGCAACGCCGGCAAGGCCAAGCCTACGGCGGCGGCGGCGAGGCGCAGCCCCTCCAGCACGCCGTCCGATTGGTCCTGCGGTGTCGTTGCGGCCTTGGCCACGGTCACGGCGCCGTCCGGCCCGGACAGCACGATGTCGGTGAAGGTCCCGCCTACGTCGATTCCGATCGCCCAACCGCTCACAGCAGGCCCTCCCGTGCGTCCGAGTCCCGCGCGGCTTGGTCGCGGTCGGCCGGGTCGCCCCATCCGCCGCCGCCGCCGGACAGCACGTGCAGCACCGTGCCTTCCGGCAACACCACCCCGGTTTGCTTGGTTCCGAGCGCCTGCGGCTGCTCGCCGGGCGCGTGCATCGTGTAGCGATGGGGCGCGCCGTCGGCCCCGCCGCACATGCCGCGCGCGCCGTGCCGGATGCCGTCGCCGGCGGTGTTGGCGCGCGCCGGCTCGGCCGTCTCCAGCCGCAGCCGCAGCTCGGCTCCCGTGCCGCCGCGGAACTCCCCTTCCCCGGCGGAGCCAGGCCGGAACTCGTGGTGTTCGAACAGAAGGGGGAAGCGGGTTTCGGTCACCTCCACGCTGCCGAACTTGATGCCGCCAGCGGAGTGCCACTCGCCTGCGGCGTTCCACCCGTCGCCGCCGCTGGAGCCGCCGCCGCCGGGGCGGGCCTGGAACATGTGCCAGATGAACCGGCGGCCCGACCTTGGGTCCACGCCGTCGATCGCGATGCGGAAGCGCCGGCCCCAACCGCCCATAGCGCGCGCCGGGCAAGCGCCGGACAGCGCCACGATGACCGCCTCGACGATCTCGTTGGAGCAGTGGCTGGTGCACATCGTCACCGGCGCGCCTTCGTTGGCCCAGACCACGGCGCCGGGCTTCGCCACCACGGTCAGCGGGCGGAAGGCGCCCTCGTTGCGGGCCACGTCCGGGTCGAGCAGGAAGGCGAACGCCATGGCCACCGCCGATTGCATGTTGGCGTGCGATGAGTTTACGAAGCCGCGCACCTGCGCGTCGGACCCGGTCAGATCCACCTCCACTTCGCTGCCGCGCTTAGTCACCCGGGCGCGGATCGCGACGTCCAAGGCGCCATGGCCGTCATCGTCGAGCAGCGCGTCGCCCTGATAAACCCCGTCTGTCCATGTGGACACGATGTCGCGGACGTGGCGTTCCGCGCCGTCGAGCATGGCCTCCACCGCGCCTTCGAGCACCGGGCGGCCAAGCTCGGCCAGGATAGCGGCCACGCGCTGCTCGCCCAGGCGCGCGGCGCCGATCATGGCGGCGAGGTCGCCGCGGAAGTCGCGCGGATGGCGCACGTTGGCGGCAAGCATATTCACCAGGTCTTCCCGGATCGCGCCCGCCTCGGTCAGGCGGATCGGCGGGATGCGCACGCCTTCCTGCCAGATCTCCGTGGCGCCCGGGTTGTAGCCGCCATGGGTCGAACCGCCGATGTCGCTCTGATGCGCCCGCACCACGGACCAGAACACGACGGCGCCGTCAGCGAACACGGGGACGAAGGCGGTCAGGTCGGGCAGGTGGCTGCCGCCGAAATACGGATCGTTGAGCAGGAACACGTCGCCGGGCGCCGGGTGCGGGAAGGCGTCCACCACCGCCCGCGTGGCCCAAGGCATCGCGCCGACATGCACGGGGATGTGGTCCGCCTGCGCTACCAGCCGGGCCTTGCCGTCGGTCAACGCGATGGAGAAATCCCGCGACGAGTTCAGGATTTGCGAGTAGGCGGTGCGCAACATGGCCTCGCCCATCTCCTCCACGATGGCGACCAGCCGGTTCTGCAGAACCGCGACGGTCACGGGATCGATGCTCATCTCGGGTGTCCCTTTCATTACGTGCCCAGGTAGGCGTCACGCACGCGGGGGTCGCCGGCCAACGAAGCGGCAGGGCCCTCGAGCACGATGCGGCCGCTTTCCAGAACGTACGCCCGAGACGCGACGGTGAGCGCCAGGACCGTGTTCTGCTCCACGACGAAGATCGTCAGGTCGCCGCGCGCAATCTCGTCGATGCGGGCATAGACCTCCTCCGCCAGGCGGGGCGCCAGGCCGAGGGAGGGCTCGTCGAGCAGCAACACCGTCGGCCGCGACATCAGCGCGCGACCGATGGCGAGCATCTGCTGCTCCCCGCCGGACAGCGACCAGGCGTATTGACCGGCGCGCTCCGATAGGCGGGGGAACAGGGCGAACACGCGATCCAGCTCGGCCGTGAACGGCTGCCGCCAGCGCCGCCACCCGCTGGTTGCGACACGTAGGTTCTCCCTAACCGTCAGACCGGGGAACACCCGGCGGCCCTCCGGCACGTGGGCCAGCCCGGACAGGACCCGCCGCTCCGCCGACACCCGGGCCAGCGAACGGCCGGCCAACGACACCTCGCCCGCGCTCGCCTGGTGGAGGCCGGACAACACGCGAAGCAGCGTGGTCTTGCCGGCCCCGTTGGCGCCTAGCAGCGCCACGACCTCGCCGGCGGCGACGCGGATATCGATGCCGTGCAGCACGGCGACCGCGCCGTACCCGGCCTTTAGACCGCGACACTCAAGCATGCTTGTTGCCGTGGCCGAGATAGGCGTCGAGCACGGCCGGGTCGCGCCGTATGTCGGCGGGCGCGCCGTCGGCGATCTTGCGGCCGAAGTTCATCACCGCCACGCGCTGCGCGACGCGCATGACGAGGCCCATGTTGTGTTCGATCAGGATCGTCGCGACGCCTTGCTCCGGCAGCGCGCCAATGACGTCCACCAGGCCAGCTGCCTCCCGGCTGTTCAACCCGGCGGCCGGCTCGTCCAGCAGCAGCAGCGTTGGCGCCGACGCCAGCGCACGGGCGATCTCCACCAGGCTGCGGTGACCGTAGGAGAGCGCGCCCACGGGATGCGACGCGAACGCCGCGATGCCAAGCCGGTGCAGCAGCGCGTGCGACCGCTCACGCAACGCCGCTTGCCGCCGGCGATCGGCTGGCAACTGCAGCAGGCTCCGCAGCACGCCGTTCGCGACGGTGTGGCAGCCGCCGGACATGACGTTCTCGACGACGCTGAGCCGGGTGAACAGCCGGTTGTTCTGGAACGTGCGGGCCACGCCGGCGCGGGTGATCCGGTGCGGCGGCAGGCGGGTGAGTTCGGCCCCGCCTAACCGGACCGACCCGGCGGTCGGCCGGGTGAAGCCGCTCAGCAGGTTCATCACCGTCGTCTTGCCGGCGCCGTTCGGGCCGATCAACGCGCACACGGCGCCGTGCGGGACATCCAGGTCCACTGCGTCGACGGCCTTCACGCCGCCGAACCGGCAGGACAGGCCGCGAACCTCCAACAGCGCGTTCACCCGGGCGCCATTGCGCGCACGCGGCTGAACAGGCTGGCCAGTCCGCCGGGCAGGAAGATCAGAACCAACAGCGTCAGGCCGCCGTAGACGGTCAGGTAGTAAGCGCCGAGAAAGCGCAGCCACTCCGGCAGGAAAGATAGCAGCAGGGCGCCCAGCACCGCGCCCGCGATCGATCCCTCGCCGCCCACGATGAGCATGACCAGATAGAGGATCGACTGCGACAGGTTGAAGTCGTCCGGCGCGACATAGAGCGCGAAGTGCGCGAACAGCACCCCGGCGGCCCCGGCGAAACCGGCGCCCAGGACGAACGCCCGCAGCTTGGTCCGCGGCACGTCGATGGAGGCGGCGGACGCGGCGATCTCGTCGTCGCGCACGGCGATCAGCGCGATGCCAAGCTGCGAGCGCCGGATGCGGGCGGCCAGCAGGCAAGCCGCCAGCAGGGCTGCCCAGAGCAGGTAGAAATAGCGCGCATCGGAGTCGAGCGTCACGTTGAACACGACCGGACTCGGGATGCCGCTCAGCCCGTCCGTGCCGCCAAGACCGTCGCGCCAGCCACTGGCGACGATGCCGCAGCTCACGGTCAGGCCGAGCGTGGCGAGCGCCAGGAAGTGCCCGCGCAACCGCAGCATCGGCATCGCGAACAGTGCGGCGCCGATGCAGGCAGCCGCCACCGAAAGCGGCCACGCGGCCCAGAGAGGCAGGCCGGCGCGCACGGTGAGCAGGGCGGTGGCGTAGGCGCCGACGCCCAGGAAGGCGGCCTGCGCCAGCGAGATCAGGCCCGCCCAACCGAAGGTGACGTTCAGGCCGACTACGGCGATGGCCGCGATCATGCCGCTGTCCAGCACATGCATGGTGTAGGACGGCAACACTCTCGGAGCGGCCAGGCTGAGCGCGGCCAGGATTGCGACGGGGAGCAGGCGGCGCACCGGGATCACCCGCGCTGGCTGATCCGGCTTGCGAAGATGCCCTCCGGCCGGAGCAGCAGGAACAGCATCATGATCAGGAACACCAACGCGTCCTTGTAGGTCGACGTCAGGTATGCCGCGCCCAGGATCTCCGTCAGTCCGACCGCGACGCCGCCGACCAGGGCGCCCGAGATGCTGCCGAAACCGCCGATGATGGCGGCCGCGAACGCCTTGAGCGCGATCGGGTCGCCCATGCCCACATCGGCGAACCAGAGCGGGCCGAGCAGCAGGCCCGCCACGCCGGTCAGCACGGAGGCGGCGACCCAACTGGCCAGCAGCATGGAGCGGACCGGTATCGCCATCAGCCGCGCGGCGTCGCGGTCCTGCGCGACGGCGCGCAACCGCTCGCCGAACGCCGAGTGGTATAGCGCCAGGTGGACCAGGCCGACCAGCGCGAAGGCGACCGCGACGGTGACCAGCGCCTGCCAGGGGATCGTGGCGCCGAGCAGGTCGAGCTGTCCGCTGCCCGCCAGCGCGGGAGGTCGCACCGGTAATGACCCCCATACCCCGAGCGCCACGTTCTGCATCACGATGCCGACCGCCACGGTGGCGACGATCACCGAAACAACGGGGCGGCCCTCCAGCGGCTGGTAGACGAAGAAGTGGAACAGCGCGCCAAATCCCGCCATCGCCAGCAGCGCCAGCGCATAGCCAGGGATCATCGGCGCATGCAGTTGCATTACCGAACCGATGCCGAAGAAGCACCCCAGCATGACGAACTGCCCGGTTGCGAAGTTCACAACGCCGGTCGACTCGCTGATCAGGATGAACGCCAGCGCCACCAGCGTGTAGACGCTGCCGAGCGCCACGCCGTTGATGACGAGCTGGAACAGCTGAATCATGCGGCGGACGCGGTGACCGTCTTGACGAAGCTCAGGTTCGTCGTGCCCGGCGCGAATTTCACGATCGACAACGAGTGCGCCATGTTGTTCTTGGCGTCCGTGCTGTAAACCCGCGTGACGCCCTTCCAGTCCTTCACCGCGGCGAACCAGTCGCGGATCTTGGCGCGATCGAAGCCCACGGCATCGACCGCGGCCTTCATCATCACGGCGCCATCGTAGTAGCACGAGCCATACGGGTCCGCCTTGACGCCGAACCTCTTGTGGAAACGTTTGGCATAGTCGGCGGCCGCGTCGGCGGCATCCTCGTCGAGGAACGCGTCGATGGTGCCGTAGAGATGCGCGACCTCGTCCGGAGCGAATAGCGCCAGAATGGATGGGATCATGATGCCGGACGACGCGACGATCGTCAGCGTCATGCCGAGTTGCTTGGCCGCCTTGATGATCAGCGCTCCGTCGGCCCCGTAGCCCACGACCACCAGCGCGTCGGCGCCGTTGCTGCGGCAGCGCTCCAACTGCGCCGACATGTCCTTGTCGTTGGCGCCGTAGGCCTCCTTCGCCGCCACCGCGGCGCCCGCCTTGGCCACTTCCCTCGCCACGGTGTCGGCGACACCCTGGCCGAAGTCGTTCTGGATGTAGAGGATGCCGGGCTTGCGGCTGTGCAACTCGTCCTGCAGAAACTGCGCGATCACCGAGCCCTGCAGCCCATCCGCCGGCCGGATGCGGAACAACCACTTGTCGTCGCGGTCCGCTACGGAGTCGCCGCCGCCGGCATACAACGCGGTGATCTCCGCCCGCTTGATGGACGGCTCGGTCGCAAGGTTCTGCGTGGTGTAGGAGCTGAGGAAGACCAGCGGCGCATCCGGCAGACGGCGCGACAGGTCGAGGAAGGCGTTCACCGCGACGGCGTTGGAATCCCGCGTGTCGGCGAACACGATCTCGAGCGGCCGACCGCCCAGCCCGCCTTTCGCATTGATGTCGTCCTGCGCCATCTGCAACGAGTAGTGGTATTGCTGGCCGGACGCGTTCAGCGCCCCCGTTAGCGGAACCGTGCAGCCCACCTGCACCGGATCCGCCGCCGAGGCGCCGCGCGTCGAAGCCGCCAGCAACGCCGCGGCGCCGCCAATCGCGCTCCGTCTCTTGAGCAATTTGTTCTCCTGTTCGCGACTGGTCCCTTCGCAGCGAAGCAATAGCCGTGCCGCATCATCCCGCGGCGTTGGCGCGGCTGACCTTCAGTAGGCGGTGCTCTCCGGACGTGACCGGGGCGTAGCGCACGCCGCTTCCGCGGCAGGTGTCGATGCATTCGATCACCGCGTCGTGGTTCGGCTGGTGGAAGAAGGCGATCGAGAGCCGCCGCGTCCCTGCCCCGGCCGGCGGATTGACCACCCGGTGCAGGGTCGAGACGAAGCGGTCGTTGGTCCACTGCGCCATCAGGTCCCCGATGTTGACGACGAAGCTTCCCGCGACGGAGGGCACGTCGATCCACTCGCCGGTCTGCGTGCGCACGTTCAATCCACCCGGCGCGTCCTGCGTGAGGAGGATGGTGAGGCTGCCGTAATCCGTATGCGCACCCGCACGCAGCTGACCCGGCAATGCGCCTTCGGGCTGCTCGGGATAGTGCAGCGCGCGGACGTTGCTGATGTGATGGTCCAGCTTGTCCACGAACCAATCCTCCGGTAGCCCGAGCGCCAAGGCGAAGCCGCCCATGAGGCGCGTCGCCAGTTCGGACATCACGCGATAGTAGGCTTCGAACAGCGGCTGGAACGCGGCCGGGCGCTCGGGCCATTGGTTCGGGGCGTAGTTCGCGGCGGCGCCTCGGTCGCCACCTGGCGGCGCGGCCACCGGGCCCATGCTGAACGCCTCCTTGAAGTCGTTCGCGCCGGCCACCCCCATGCTGCGGGACAGCCCCTCCGTCTGCAGGCCGATGTAGCCGCGGAACGCTGGCGGTTGCCGCTCGACTTTCAGCTTGTCGGCGGATGGCAGGTCGAAGAACGCCAGCGCCGCTTGCCTGACCTGGCGGATCAGGTCCGGATCCACGCCATGCCCGGTGATGCAGAAGAACCCGATCTCCTCGCACGCCGATCCGATCCGCCGCGCAACGTCCAGTTTCTGCTCCGCAGTCCCGGACAGGCCGGCAACGTCGATCATCGGAATCTGCGACATGGGTGTTCTCCGGCCTGACGTGCCCCGGTGCGCTGACCGGCGGCCGCGTCCAGGCTAGCGCCTCCGCCATGAAAAGCCACCCGCGAGCGTTGACAGGCTCCCTGTGGTTTGCCTAGCGTTTCCGCAGTAGGGCCCGCCTACGACACCCTCGCTTCCATCCGCAGAGGCGCACCGCACATGCCCGACCTCCTCGGCGAGTTTCACCCGAAGGACGCGCGGGAGCACAGCCGATGAGCCGCATCATGCATATGCTGGGATTGTCGGTCCCGATCATCGCGGCGCCGCTTGGCCGGGGCGTGACGCCGGGCTTCCTCGGCGCGATGCACCGCGCCGGCGGCATCGGCTTCATCGGCCTGACGCATTTCGCGCCGGGCGACATCCTCGCCCTGCTGGCGCCGATCGCGGCTGCGACGGACGGGCATTTCGGCGTGAACTTCTCGCTGATCGCCGACAAGCGCGCGCAGCTGCGAAGCGCACTGGCGGCCGGCGCGCGGATCGTGTCGCTGTGGCAAGACGACCCGGCGGATTACGTGGCAATCGCGAAAGCGGCCGGCGCGACGGTGCTGTGGACCGTCGGTTCGCCCGGCGAGGCGGCGCGCGCGAAGGCGATGGGCGTCGACATCGTGGTGGCGCAAGGGTCCGAGGCGGGCGGCCACCTGGTGGGCACGGCGCCGACCATGGCGCACCTGCCGGCGATCGTCGCCGCCTCCGACGGCGTGCCAGTCGCCGCAGCCGGCGGCATCGCGGACGGCGCCGGCGTCGCAGCTGCGCTGGCGCTGGGGGCGGAGGCGGTGTGGCTGGGCACGCGCTTCGTTGCGAGCGAGGAGGCCGACCTGCACGAGGGCTACAAGGCACGCGTGGTGGCCGCCGAGGCGGAGGATGCCGTCGAGACGCGACTGTTCGACATCGGCTGGCCCGACTCGCCGCATCGCGTCCTGCGCAACGCGACCCTCACGGCGTGGGAGCAGGCTGGCCAGCCGCCTACCGGCTCGCGGCCGGGCGAAGGCGAGGTGGTCGGCGAGCACCCGGACGGGACGCCGTCGCTGCGCTACCACATCGGCTCCGCCACGACCGGCTTCAAAGGCGATTGGGCCGCCACCCCGATGTACGCGGGGACGAGCGCGCAGCTGGTGCGGTCCGTGCAACCGGTGGCGGTCATCGTCGCCGATCTCATGCGCGAGGCGGCCGAGGCGAGCCGCATCACAGCATGAAAGGAACTGCCATCGTGAACACCGGCCGTCGGACGATGTTGGGAGGCGCCGCCGCGGTCGCGGGCACGCTGGCAATGCCGACGATCGGCCGGGCGGCGGCGCCGGAGTTCGTCTACAAGTTCGGCGTGGACCTGCCCGCCGCGCACCCGACCTCGATCTGGGCGCAGAAGGCCGCCGACCGGATCAAGGTGGAGACGGACGGCCGCATGGAGATGCAGGTCTTCCCAAACAGCCAGCTCGGCTCCAGCACCGACATGACGTCGCAGGTGCGGTCCGGCGCGCTTGATTTCCTCTCGCAATCCGGCCCCGTACTCTCGCAGCTGGCGCCGGCCGCCGCCATCAACAGCGTCGGTTTCGCGTTCAAGTCCGAGGCCGAGGTCTGGCAGGCGCTGGATGGCGATCTGGGCGGCTACGTGCGCGGCCAGATCGAGAAGGCCGGCCTGGTCGTCATGGACCGGATCTGGAGTTTGGGCTTCCGCCAGATCACGACCAGCACCGTTCCGGTGAAGGGGCCGGCCGACCTGAAGGGCATGAAGATCCGCGTGCCTCCCGGTTCGATCTTCATCACCCTGTTCCGCGCGCTGTCCGCCGGCCCGACCAGCATCAACTACAACGAGCTATACGCCGCGATGCAGTCCCACGTGGTGGACGCGCAGGAGAACCCGGTTGGCGTCCTGGTCGCGGCGAAGCTGTACGAGGTGCAGAAATATCTCTCGCTGACGAACCACATGTGGGCCGGCTACTGGTTCGTGGCCAACCGCCGATCCTTCGAGGCGCTGCCGCAAGACATCCGCGCCACTTTCGCCCGCATCGTCAACGAGAGCGCCGTGGAGCAACGCGCCCAACTGGCGCGGGAGGACGGCGCCTACCTCAAGGAGCTTGGGACCAAGGGCCTGATCGTCAACGAGACCAAGCCCGAGGACTTCCGCAACGCCCTGGTCGAGGCCGGCTACTACAAGGAAGCCCGGGCCCGGTTCGGCGAGCAGCCCTGGGCGGTGCTGGAGAAATACGCCGGGCCGCTCGGCTGAACCGTGGCACGGCGTTTGCGTGACGAGCTCCGTCATGCATGCCACGCTCGCCGTCGCACCTCCGGTCCGCACGACGGCGCCTCGCGCGGTGGAGCTTGCCGGCGTCGGCAAAAGCTTCGGCGCGTATCAAGCCGTCTCCCCGATCGACCTGGTCGTGAGCAAGGGCGAGTTCGTCAGCCTGGTCGGTCCGTCGGGCTGCGGCAAATCGACCCTGCTGAACATGATCGCCGGCTTCCTGCCCCCCAGCTCCGGCGCGTTGCGGATCGAAGGACGGTCCTTCAACGGCCCTGCCCCGTGCGTCGGCTACATGTTCCAGAAGGACACGGTGCTGCCGTGGTATTCGGCGCGCCGAAACATCGAAGTCGGACCGCGATTCCGCAAGCTCCCCCGCGCCGAGATCAACCGCCGCACCGAACGGCTGCTGGCGCTGGGCCGTTTGGAGAAGTTCGCCAACGCCTATCCGCACCAGCTCTCGGGCGGCATGCGCCGCCGCCTGGCGTTGATGATGAGTCTGGCGTGCGAGCCGCGCATCCTGCTGCTCGACGAACCGTTCGGCGCGCTAGACACGCACACCCGGACCTCGTTGCACGCGGAATTGGTGCGCATCCGCGCTGAACTGGGGCAGACCGTGATCCTCGTGACGCATGACCTGGAGGAGGCGGTCACCCTCTCGGACCGGGTCATCGTGCTCGCCGCCGCGCCGAGCCGCGTCCTGCTGGACGAGCACATCGCGCTGGCCCATCCCCGGGACGTGTACGCGGTGCGGGAGGACGAGCAGTTCGGCGTGCATCACCGGGCGATCTGGCAGGTGCTCGGGCGCCAGTTCAAGCTGACGCAGAACGCATGAGCGTCACGTTCGCGAAGCCGGGTGCGCCCGCCCTCGGTTTCGGCGAGCGCGGCCGGGTCGTCTTCTGGCAGATCGTGGTGCTGGCCGCCGTCCTTGGGCCGTGGGAGGGGCTGACCCGCATCCCGTGGTTCCAGGAACACACGATGCTGGACCCGTTCTTCGTCTCGCGTCCGAGCCTGATCGCGATGAAGCTGTGGGACTGGACGTTCGGCGCGCAGGCCGGGTTCCTGTGGCCGCACCTCGCCTCCACGTTGTGGGCCACCTTGCTGGGCTTCGTGATCGGCTCGGGCACCGGGTTCGCCGCCGGGTTGGCGCTCAGCCAATACCGCTTCCTCAACAAGGTGCTGTCGCCCTACATCGTCGCGCTCAACTCCACGCCGCGCATCGCCTTCGTGCCGCTGATCACCATGACGTTCGGCCTCGGGCTGCCGTCCAAGGTCGTCACCTCCTGGTTCGTCGTGTTCTTCGTGGTGTTCTTCAACGCCTACAAGGGCGGCACGAGCATCGAGCGCGAGTTGCTGGATTTCTGCCGCACGCTCGGCGGATCGCCGCGGCAGGTCACGCGAGCCGTGCGGGTGCCGACCGCGCTGGCGTGGACCTTCACCGCCCTGCCGAACGCCGTGAGCTTCGCGCTGATCGGCGTGGTGATCTCCGAGTTCGTCGGCTCCACCACGGGCGTCGGCTATCTGATGATCGTGTCGCTCTCGACCCTGAACGCGTCGGAGATGTTCGCCGCGCTGACCTCGCTCAGCGTGGTCGGCGTGGCGCTGGTGTTCGCGATCCAGGCGATCGAGCGCCGCCTGCTGCATTGGTCGCCCGAGTTCCGGGCCGAGGCCGGGTGACGCCAACGAAAGGGAGTTCGCCGATGTCCGAGACCACGATCCTGCGGCGGCGCGTCTGCCAGGTGTTGGCGATGGGGCTCGGCCTGTCGCCGCTGGTCGCACGGGCCCAGGGCAGCGGCGCCAGCGTGGAGTACGGCATCGCGGGCGCCGACGCGCTGCACGCCGCCGCCTACGCCGCGTCGCTGCATAAGGAGTTTCCGAAGCGCGGCCTGACGGTCAGCGAGATCAACTCGCAGAGCGGGCCGCGCAGCAAGCAGATGCTCGCCGCCGGCCAGCTCCTCGCCTCGACCAGCGGCTGCAACGACAGCCTAGCGCTGACCCTGGCGGGGAAGAAATCGGTTCTCGTGTTCGGCTTCGACCGCCGCATCACCTTTGCCAACCTGCTGGTCAACGCCGCCGACTACGACAGCGGCAAGTATCGCACCGTGGCTGACCTGGCCGGCGGCAGCATCGCCGTCACCCAGCCGCAATCCGCGACCTGGCTGATGGCGGTGTTCCTGGCCGACAAGGCGGGCGTCAAGGACAAGGTGCAGGTGCGCGGCCTCGGCGACTTCACCACCATGCTGGGCGCGCTCAAGAGCAAACAGGTCGCCGCCACCATCGCGACCATCGGCATGATGGACGCCGCGGTCGGCGAGGGCTGGGCCAAGCCGATCTTCCAGGCCACCTCCGACACCGAGTGGCAGTCGACGTTCGGCGGCGACGTGCCCGGCGTCGGCGTCTACGTGCTGGCGGACTCGATCGCCAAACGCCGCGGCGACGTGCAGGCGCTGGTCAGCGGCCTCGTGGCGGGGCAGGATTACGTCAACGCCTCCACCCCGGAGGAGATCACCGCCCTGATCCGGCCGGACTTCCTGTCCTCCTACTCCGAGGACGCCGTGCTGAAGACCGTCCGCACCTGCAAGGCGTCCATCTGGAGCAAGGACAACTTGATCACCCAGGAAAGCTACGCCCGGCTGATCGGCATCATGCAGGGTCGCCAAATCACCCCGCAGGAGGCTGCGCAACTGCCCTACGACGCGATGGTGGACATGTCCTTCGTCAAGACGGCGCGGGGCGCGGCATGAGCGCCGTCGCCGAGGCCACGCGCCCCGTGGAGATCGTGAAATCCGCCTGCCCGCACGACTGCCCCAGCTCCTGCTCGCTGGAGGTGGAGCGGCTGGCGCCTGGTCGCATCGGCATGATCCGCGGCGCCGCCGCCAACACGTACACCGCGGGCGTGGTCTGCGCGAAGGTCGCCCGCTACCACGAGCGCGTGCACCATCCGGACCGCCTGCGCACGCCGATGCGCCGGGTGGGGGAGAAAGGCGCCGGCGAGTTCCAGCCGATCTCGTGGGACGACGCGCTGGCCGAGGTGGCGGAGGCGTTCACCCGCACCACGCAGAAACACGGCAGCGAGGCGGTCTGGCCGTACCACTCCGGCGGCAGCATGGGCGTGATCCAGCGCTACGGCCTGGACCGCCTGCGCCACGCCATGAAGTATTCGCGCCAGCAGACCACGATCTGCGTCACCCCGGCGCAATCCGGCTGGGTCGCGGGCGTCGGCAAGATGAACGGCGTCGACGCGCGCGAGATGGCCGAGTCCGAGGTGATCGTGGTGTGGGGCGGCAATCCCGTCTCCACCCAGGTCAACGCGATGATCCACATCACCCGCGCCCGCAAGCGCGGGGCCAAGCTGGTGGTGGTCGACGTCTACAACACGCCCACCATCCAGGCCGCCGACATGGCGCTCATCATCCGCCCCGGCAGCGACGGCGCGCTGGCCTGCGCGGTGATGCACGTGCTGCTGGCGGAGGGCATGGCCGACCAAGCCTACCTCGCCACCCGCACGGATTTCGGCCCGGACGTGGCGGCGCACCTCGCCACGCGCACACCGGAGTGGGCGGCGCCCATCACGGGGCTGTCCGTCGAGCAGATCACCGCCTTCGCCCGCCTCTACGGCTCGACCCGGCGCAGCTTCCTGCGGCCCGGCTTCGGCTTCACCCGCTCGCGCAACGGCAGCGCGGGAATGCACGCGGTGAGCTGCCTGCCCGCCATCACAGGCGCCTGGCAGGAGCGCGGCGGCGGCGCCTTCTTCCTCAACGTGGACTGGCGGCTGAACACCACCATGGCGCATGGGCTGGACGTGCTGGACCCGGCCACGCGCATCCTGGACCAGTCCCGCATCGGCCCCGTCCTGTGCGGCGAGGACCTCAAGGGCGGCCCCCCGGTGATGGCGATGCTGATGCAGAACGCCAACTCCGCCAACGTCGCGGCCGACAGCAACGCGGTGGCGCGGGGGCTGTCCCGGCCCGACCTGTTCGTCTGCGTGCACGAGCAGTTCCCCACCGCCACGGCCAATTACGCCGACATCCTGCTGCCCGCGGCGAACTTCCTGGAATACGACGACATCTATTACGGCCTCGGCCACACCCACATCACCGTCGGCATGGCGGTGCTGGAACGCTACGCCGAGTGCCGCACCAACCACGAGCTGACCTGCGCGCTGGCCAAGCTGCTCGGCTGCGAGCATCCCGGCTTCGCCCTGTCCGCCCGCGAGCTGCTCGATGTGACCCTGCGCGCCTCCGGCAAGGGCGGCATCGACGAGGCGGCCGAGCGCGGCTGGATCGACTGCGCCCTGCCGATGGACGAAGCGCATTTTGAGACCGGGTTCGCGCATCCCGACGGCCGGTTCCGCTTCAAGCCGGACTGGCAGGCGGTCGGGCCGGAGCACGCCGTCATGCCGCCCATGCCGGACTACATGGCCGCCATCGAGGCGGCGACCGAGCAGCACCCGTTCCGCTTGGTGGTCCCGCCTGCCCGCACGTTCCTGAACACGTCGTTCACGGAAACGCCCGGCTCGACGGCGCGGGAGGGCGGGCCGCGCGCCCTGGTGCACCCGGACGACCTGCAGAAGCTGGGCCTGCAGGTTGGCGACGCCGTGCGCATCGGCAACCGGCGGGGCGAGGTGACCGTGACGGCGGCGTCGTCCGGCAAGTTGCAGCCCGGCGTGGTGATCGTCGAGGGCATCTGGCCGAACAAGGCGTTCAAGGGTGGATTGGGGATCAACCAGCTCATCGGCGCGGACCGCGTGCCCCCGAACGGCGGCAGCGCCTTCCACGACACCGCCGTGTGGCTGCGGGCGGCCTGAGCGTTACTGGCCCAGCATCTCGCTGTCGCGGAACGAGAAGCACGGGCCGGCCGAGATGATGACGTGATCGTAGACGGAGACGCCCACCACCCTGCCCGCGGCCTCGATCTGCGCGGTCATGTCCACGTCGGCGGCGGAGGGCGTGGGATCGCCGCCGGGGTGGTTGTGGACCAGGACCAGTGAGCGGGCCCGCAGCTCGAGGGCGCGCCTGACGACTTCTCGCGGATAGACCGGCGTGTGGTTCACCGTCCCGCGGGCCTGCGCTTCGTCGCCGACCAGAACCCCGGCGGAGTCGAGGAACAGTATACGGAACTGCTCGATCTTCTCCCGCGCGACGGCGGACCGGAGATAGGCCAGCAGGTCGTCCCACCGTTCCGTCACCGGCTGCCCCATCAACGCGCCGCGCGCGCTGCGCAACACCAGGGCGTGCACCAGTTTGATGGCCGCGACGCTGTGTTCGCCCACGCCGGACACGGCAAGCAGATCATCCGCCGGAGCCGCCAAGGCATGCGCCAGGCTGCCGAACCGCTTGATCACGCGCGGCGCCGCGGCGCCCGAAGCCATCCCCGTGGCGAGCCCTAGCAAGCGTTCCAGCAGCAGCGTGTCGGACATCGCGGACGGGGCGATGGCCCGCTCCAGGCTTACGGCGGCGTAGTCTGCGGGCAGCAGGCTGCCCGGCAACGAGACTTCCGCGAAGCCCGGAGCGCGACCCGGCAAGACAGGAGCCTGCGCCCACTCGCCCGCGCTCTCCCTGGGCGGCGTCGCGACCGGGGGCGGCATATCAGAGATGGCTCGCGCCACCACGGCCGCCAGTTCGGCGCGGAATGCAACGGACCTGTCCGGCGCCGCAGCGTCCGGCTCCACCCACTCTATCGCCGACTCGGCCAGGCGCATCGGGTGGTATTCGACGCTGACCCACCCGGCGTGGGGCAGCAGCGCGATGGCCGCCTTCACGGCCGCGGTGGCGTCGGCCCCCCGGGCGCCGGCGGGAAGGTGATGCGGCCCGAGCGTCACCAGCGCGTCGAGGCGGCGTTGTTCCGTCGCCGGGTCGGTGATGGCTGGCCGGGCGCGTCGCCGAAGCCAGGCCGGCAGCACCTACAGGAACCCGGCTTGGCGCAGGCTGATCTCGTCCGACGTGCCGATGACGATGTAATCATGCAGGGTGATCGACAGCGCTTTGCTGGCGCCGCGGCACTCTCGCGCGACGTCCCTGTCCTGCGGCAAACACCGTGGCCGGCCGGCGCGCAGGGCCACGATCACCGCCGCCGAGGCGTGGTGACGCACGGCTTCCTCGCCCATCGCCTTCGCCACCGCGACGGCTTCGGTTGCAGCAGGCAGACGCTGTTGCCGCACCAGCCGGTTGCGGCTGTTCAGATGCAGCACCACGAGGCTGTCCCGGCCGGTCGCGCCCGCGCCGTCGCGGAGGAAGCCGGCGATCTGTTCGATGGTCCCAAGGTGCGGGCGGTCGTCGGCATCCGGCAGCGCCAATCGGCTCCCTGCCTCCGTCGCAAGGCCCATGAGGGCGCGGGTCGCGCCATTCAGCCCGGCTGCGGCGAGGGCGGCGTCCGGCGCGGACAGGAGGGTTGCAAGGCTGCCGAAACGGTTCATCAGGGACTTCGCCAGCGGCTTCGTGTCGCCGCGCGGGAGGCCGAGGAACAGCAGCATCTCGAGCAACTCGTAATCGGCGAGGGCGTCCGGACCGCGATCCAGCAGTTTCGCGCGCATCCGGCTTCGATGCCCCTGCGGTCCCGTAGATGCGAACATCTTGTCGTCGCCCACGTGTTTCGCCTTGGGTTGCCTACCTGCGCCGCCGGATCACGATTGTATGTTGTAGGCTCGAAAACCGGTTAGTTCCAGTGCGACTTGCTTCTGGTTGTCGGATGGCTGCAGGTTGCCGTGATCCCGATCGTCATTGCGAGGAGCGCTTGCGACGAAGCAATCCGGCGCGGCCCCGTGCGCCCCCTGGATCGCCACGCCGCCAAGGCGTCTCGCGATGACAGGTGGATATCTCTAGGCAGTCTTCAAATATGACATCATTGTGTCGATGTCATTTAATGGCTACGAAGAAAGTCTGACCGTTTGGTCAGCTGTCTGTGAGGAGCCACCACCGTGCCGGGCAATATCGTCTCCCTGCAAGAGACCAGCAGGCGGGACCACCGCATGTCGTCTCTATCCCGGCCCGCACGGCTGCGCGCCCTGTTCGACTCGCCCGACCTCAGTTTCCTGATGGAGGCCCATAGCGGCCTGTCGGCCAAGATCGTGGAGGAGGCCGGGTTCGCCGGAATCTGGGCGTCTGGCCTGTCGATCTCCGCCTCCTTGGGGTTGCGGGACAATAACGAGGCGTCGTGGACGCAGGTGCTGGACGTGCTGGAGTTCATGGCGGATGCGGCCACGCTGCCCATCCTGGTGGACGGCGACACCGGCTACGGCAACTTCAACAACGTCCGCCGGCTGGTCCGCAAGCTGGGGGAGCGCGGGATCGCCGGGGTCTGCCTCGAGGACAAGCTGTTCCCCAAGACCAATTCGTTCCTGGGCGAGCGCCAGTCGCTGGCGGATACGGCGGAGTTCTGCGGCCGGATTCGGGCCGGCAAGGACGCGCAGACCGATGACCAGTTCTCCATCGTGGCCCGCACGGAGGCGCTGATCTCCGGCCACTCCATGGACGAGGCGCTGCGCCGGGCCGAGGCCTACCACGCGGCCGGCGCCGACGCGATCCTGGTGCATTCCAAGCGCAAGGACGCGGCCGAGATCAACGGTTTCATGGCGCGGTGGGACGGGCGCTGCCCGATCGTCATCGTGCCCACCATGTACTATGCGACGCCAACGGAGACCTTTCGCCAGGCGGGCGTCTCCACCATCATCTGGGCGAACCACCTGGTCCGCGCGTCGATCTCCGCGATGCGGGAGACCGCGCGCAGCATCGCCGCGGCCCAGTCGCTGATGGATGTGGAGGACCGCCTGACCAGCGTGCGCGAGATCTTCAAGCTGACCGGCAACGACGAGCTGGAGGAGGCGAGCCAGCGTTACCTGCCGTTGAGCCGCAACGTCCACGGCGTGGTCCTGGCGGCCTCGCGCGGGTCGGCGTTGGGGGACGTCACGGCCGAATTGCCGAAATGCATGGTCGACGTGCGGGGCAAGCCGTTGCTGCACCGGCTGCTGGCCACGCTGAACGAGGGCGGCGTCGGCGACGTGACGGTGGTGCGCGGGTATTGCCGGGAGAAGATCCTGCCGGACGGCTTCGGCGTTGTGGACAACTACGCCTATGCCGAGACCGGCGAGGCCGCCTCGCTCGCCTGCGCGCTGCCCAGCCTGCACGGCGAGGCGGTCGTGGTGTACGGCGACGTGCTGTTCCGCCGCTACATCCTGGAAGGGCTGCTGACTTCCACCGCGGACGTGACCATCGTGGTCGACGCCAGCAAGCGAAGCACCGCCAACCCCCGGGACCTCGTGGCCGCGGACCGGCAGGACACCGTCGCCTACCTCGACGACGTTCCCGCGCAGCTGACCGCGGTCGAGGCGCAACCCGGCGCCGCCGCGGGCGAATGGATCGGGCTGCTGCACATGAGCGCAAAGGGCACGGAGCTGGTGCGCGAGGAACTGGCGAAGATGGCGGCCGAGGGCGCGTTGGCGAAGGCAGACCTCCCCGCGGTGCTGCAGCGGCTCATCGGGCGGGGCGGGGTCGGCGTGCACTACATCACGGGGCACTGGCTGGACGTGGACACCGCCACCGACCTGGCGGCCGCGCGCAACTTCTCCTGATGCTGGAAGCGGGGGCCTTCCTGCACGCAGCCGGGCAGAGCGGCGTCGACTTCTATACCGGCGTGCCGTGCTCCTTTCTGACCCCGCTGATCAACCGGGTCGCCAGTGACCCGGCGCTGCATTACGTCGGCGCCGCCAGCGAGGGCGAGGCGGTGGCGATCGCGGCGGGCGCCTGGCTGGCCGGACGACAGACGGCGGTGATGTGCCAGAACTCGGGCCTCGGCAACGCGGTCAACCCGCTCACGTCGCTGAACACGCCGTTCCGCATCCCGACCCTGCTGATCGTGACGTGGCGCGGCCAGCCCGGGCTGAAGGACGAGCCGCAGCACGAGCTGATGGGCCGGATCACGCAGACCCTGCTCACCACCATGGAGCTGGAGCACCGCCCGTTCCCAACCGACGCCGAAGGGCTGCAGCCGGCGCTGGACGCGGCCAAGGCGGCGATGGAGCGGACCGGATTGCCGTTCGCGCTGGTGATGGAAAAGGACAGCCTGCGCGAGGAGGAGCTGTCCGAGCCGCCCCGAACCCCGCCCGCGGCGGGCCGCCGGGTCGATCTGACCGAAGCGGGCGACCGCCCGGCCCGGATCGAGATCCTGAAACGGGTGCTGGCGGCTATCCCCGGCGACGTGCCGGTGGTCGTCACGACGGGCAAAGCCGGGCGCGAGTTGTTCACCCTGCAGGACCGCGAGCAGCATCTCTACCAGGTGGGCTCGATGGGCTGCGCGGCCCCGATGGGCTTTGGCGTGGCGCTGACCACGGGGCGGCGGACAGTGGTGCTGGACGGCGACGGGGCGGCGCTGATGAAGCTCGGCGCCCTGGCGACGATCGGCGCCTATCAGCCGCCGGGCCTGTTGCACGTGCTGCTGGACAACGGCGTGCACGACTCGACCGGCGGACAGGCGACAGTCTCCCCCGTGGTGGACTTTGCCGGCGTCGCCCTGGCCTGCGGCTACGCCCACGCCTTCACCTGCGACAGCGCCGCAGGGTTCGAGGCGGCGTTCGCGCAGGCGTTGGCCACCACGGGGCCGGCCCTGCTGCACGTGCGCATCCGGCCGGGGTCGCTGAAGGTGCTCGGCCGCCCGACGATCGCGCCGCACGAGGTGGCGCAGCGCTTCCGCGCGTTCCTGAGTCAGCGCGCGGCCTGATCCGGGCCGTGCTGCGCCATGAACGCGCGGATGACTTCCAGGGCGCGCGCCATGTCGTCCGGGTCGATGGCGCCGATGCAGCCGATGCGGAAGCTCGGTTCGTTCGTAAGCTTGCCGGGATAGATCACCACGCCGCGCTCGGCCAGGAAGGCGTAGAACCGGTCGAACACGAACCAGCCGCCGGGCGGAATGCGGAAGGTGACGATCACCGGCGCCTGGATCGCCGGGTCGATGTAGGGTTCGAAGCCGTGCTCCCGCATGCCGCGCACCAGCAGGTCGCAATTGGCCTGGTAGCGGGCCTGCCGTGCGACGATGCCCCCCTCCGCCTCGAGCTGGTCGAGCGCGGCGGATAGCGCGGCCACGACCTGCACCGGCGGGGTGAAGCGCCATTGCAGCGTCGTCTCGAAGCCGCGCCACTGTTCCCACACATCCAGGCTGACGCTGACGCTGTTGCCCTCGCAGCGCGCCAGGTGGAGTTTTTCCGCGATCACGTAGCCGAACCCGGGCACGCCCTCCAACCCCTTGTTGGCCGAGCCGACGAGGGCGGTGAACGGCGTGACGGCGCCATCGATCGGCACGGCGCCGAAGGAGCTCATCGCGTCCACGATCAGGCGGCGGCCGGCTTCCTGGACCACGGCGGCGATCGGCCCCAGCGGGTTCAGCAGCCCGCTGGTGGTCTCGCAATGCACCAATGCGACGTCGGTGATCGCCGGATCGCCGGCCAGCGCGGCGGCGACGGCAGCGGGGTCGATAGCCTGGTCCTCCGCCGCCTCCAGCACGCCGCCCAGCCGGCCGAGCCGTTGGGCCATGGTGGCGATGCGGCGGCCGTATGAGCCGTTGACCAGCGCCAGCAACTTGCCGTCGCGCGGCACCAGCGAGCCGATCGCCGCCTCCACCGCGAAGGTGCCGCTGCCCTGGATCGGCACCGCGACATGGGTGTCCGGCGCCCCGGCAAGGGCGGCCAGCCGGGTGCGAACGCCCTCCGACAGGGCGATGAACGCGCTGTCCCGCGAGCCCCAGTCGCGGTCCAGGGCTGCTCGCGTGGCGGCGGAGGTGGTGAGCGGACCGGGGGTGAGCAGCAGCGTCTTGACGTGGGCGAGCATGCCGCCGGCGTTATCGCAAAACACCGGCCAGCGCCAGGATCAGGCCGGCTGATGCGAACTTCCTGGTCGCTGCGACCTTGTATCCGGCATCGTCGTAGACGCCGACGTCCCGCAGGCGGCTTGGAATCGGAAACGACGTGAACGGATCAGCCTCGGTGCGATCGCCTGCATTCGTGTTCAGCGGCGGCAACGCCCTGGGCGCCTACCACAGGGGCGTGTGGGACGCGGCGGAGGCAGCGGCGCTCGAGCCGGACTGGGTCTGCGGCGCCTCGATCGGCGCGCTGACTGCCGCGCTCATCGCCGGCAACCCTCCCGGCGAGCGAGCCAGCGCGCTGGCCCGCTTCTGGGACCGGGCGGCGGCGTTCGATCCGCTGGCCGCTCTGCCTAGTTCGGTGCGCGCGCCAGCACAATACATGCAGGCGCTGTCGGCGCGGAGCTTCGGGCGTACATCGCTGTTCACCCTGCGTCCCTTCGACGTGACGGGCGGCGACCCGGCGCCGGGCCAGTTCGACGCTGGGCCGATGCGCCGGCTGCTGGCTGAACTGGTGGATTTGGACCGCCTCAACTCCGGCGCGATGCGCCTGAGCGCCCTGGCCGTGGACCTCGCGACCGGGGAGGAAGTGGTCTTCGACACGCGGGTTGGCCGGGTCGAGTTGGACCACATCATGGCCAGCGCCGCTCTGATCCCGGACTTCCCGCCCGTCGATATCGGCGGACGCCTGCTCGTGGACGGCGGACTGGCGGGCAACTGCCCGGTGCACCTGGTGCTCGACGAGGCGTGGCGGGACGGCAACCGCGTGGCCTGCTTCGCCTCGGACCTGTTTCCACGCGCCGCCCCCTTGCCGCACGGCATCCTGCAGGCTGCGCAACGGCAGAGTGATCTCACCTTCGCCAACCAGACGGCGCAGGCGTTGAACGCGCGCTCGCTGGCCTGGCAGGGGCGTGAGGCGGGAGCCGACGTGTTCTACCTGTCCTACCAGGGGATGGAGCAGGAAACCGCGCTGAAGAGCTACGATTTCAGCAGCGGCGCCCTCGACCGGCGGCGTGCGGCGGGCTTGGCCGACATGGCGCGCGCCATCGCAAGCTGGCGCGCCTGCGCGTGCGACCAGCCGGGACTTAACTTGCACCGGTTTGGCGCATCGGCATCGGCCGGCGGCTAAATCCGGAGCCGTTGTTTCTCGATTTTCAACAGGCTGCTTCAGCGCAGGATCGCACTCCACCCGTTCCACGGTGTAGTATGGCGTCCGCGATCTTGGGGGCAGTTCATGCGCATCGTTCCGAATGGCAAGACATTGGGAGCCACCGTCGAAGGGCTCAACCTGGCGGCCGGTCTGACCGCGGCGGAATTCCCAGGCGTGCTGGGCGCGCTTGGCCAATACGGCGTGCTGCGGATTCCCGATCAGCACATCCAGCCCGCCGACCTCAAGATTTTCGCCGCCCAGTTCGGCTCGCTTGAGATCAACGTCGCCAACACCTACCAGGAACCGGGGCATCCGGAGGTGATGGTGCTGTCCAACATCAAGCGGGACGGCAAGCCGATCGGTTTGTCGGACGCCGGGCAGGATTGGCACACCGACATGTCGTACAGCGAGGAGATCGCCTTTGCGAACGTGCTTTACGGCATCCAGATCCCGCATCGCGACGGAGCGCCGTTGGGCGGCACCGAGTTCGCAAACATGTACGCCGCCTATGACGGCCTGCCCGCGGACGTGCGCGACCGGCTGAAGGACGCGACGGCGCTGCACGACTTCAACAAGTTCTGGGAGGAGATGCGTCGGCGGCCCGGCAGCACGCGCGGCCCGCTGACCGAGGAGCAGCGCCGCAAGAAGCCGCCCGTGTCGCACCCGGTGTTCCTGCGCCACCCCGTGACCGGCCGCATGGCGCTGTATGCCAACCCTGGCTACGCGGTGCGCATCAACGGCTGGGACGAGCGCGAGAGCGACGAGATGCTGGCGTTCCTGTTCGAACACCAGGTCAAGCCCGAGTACCGCTATATCCATCGCTGGACCGCCAACGACGTGCTGATCTGGGACGATCTGTGCACGATCCACAACGCCTGGCCGGATTACGGCCCGGACGAGCACCGGCTGATCAAGCGCTGCCAAGTGATGGCCGACCGCGTGTTCGACCCGGGCTTCGCCAGCCAGGCCAAACTCGCGGCGTAGAGGCGTAGGCGTCAGGAGCTCAAGGCGAACCCCTGGTAACCCTTGGCGGCGACGTCGGCGCAGATCGACCGGTAGCGCGCCATGCCGCCCGCGTACGGCATGAAGACCCGCGGCTTGCCGGGCACGTTGGCGCCCAGGTACCACGAACTGGCGGCCTGCGGCAGCAGCGTGGCGTTCGCGGCGACCTGCACCTGCGCCATCCAGTCCTCGACCGCCTCCTCCGCCGGTTCGATCCGCGCGGCGCCCTCGGCCCGCAAATGGGCGATGCAGTCGGTGATCCACTCCACGTGCTGCTCGATCGCGACCGGCATGTTGGTCAGCACCGAGGGGCTGCCGGGGCCGGTGATGGTGAACAGGTTGGGGAAACCGGCGACCTGCAGCCCCAAATAGCTTCGCGGCCCCGCCACCCAGGCGTCCCGCAGCGCAAGCCCATCGCGGCCGATGATGTTCAACCGCAGCAGGGGCCCGGTCATCGCGTCGTAGCCGGTGGCGAACACGATTATGTCGAGCGGATAATCCGCGGCCGAAGTGTGGATCCCGGTGGCGCTGATCCGCTCGATCGGATGCGTGCGGACGTCGACCAACGAGACGTTGTCCCGGTTGAACGTCTCGAAATACCCCGTGTCGATCGGCGGGCGCTTGGCGGCGTAGGGGTGGTCGATGTCGGCCAGCAGCTCGGCGGTGGCCGGGTCCGTCACGATCTGCCGGATCTTGGCCTTCAGGAACTCGGCCGCCGTGTCGTTCGCCGCCTTGTCGAACAGCAGGTCGCGGAAGGCGGCGCGGAACTGCAGCCCGCCCTTCACCCAGGCGGCCTCGTACAAGGCGTGCCGCTCCTCCGGCGTCACGTCCCACACCGAGCGGTCCGCGATGTTGAACGCCTGGCCGTTGGTGTTGCCGTGCGTGATCTGCCGGATCTCGGCGTAGTTGGCCCTGGCCCAGTCTTTGAACTCCTGCGTCAGCGGGACATTCTGCGCCGGCACGCTGTAGTTGGCGGTGCGCTGGAACACGGTCAGGTGCGCGGCGGTCTGCGCGATCACCGGAGTCGCCTGGATGCCCGTCGATCCGGTGCCCACCAGGCCCACCCGCTTGCCGGTGAAGTCCACCCCGTCCACGGGGTAGCGACCGGTGTGATGCCATCTGCCGGCGAACTCGTCGAGGCCGGGGAAGGCCGGCACGTTCGCGGTGGAGAGGCAACCCACGGCGGTGATCAGGAACCTGGCGTACAGCGTCTCCCCCGCCTCGGTCGTCACCGCCCAGCGGTTCGCGGCCTCGTCGTAGACGGCCCCCACCACGCGGACGCCGAACCGGATGCTGCGGCGCAGGTCGAACCGCTCGGTCACGTGGTTGAGGTAGCGCATGATCTCCGGCTGTTGCGGATAGCGCTCGCTCCACTCCCAGCTCTCGTACAGCTCCCGGGAGAAGGTGTAGTTGTAGATGTGGCTCTCCGAATCGCAGCGCGCGCCCGGGTAGCGGTTCCAATACCAGGTGCCGCCGACCCCGTGCCCGGCCTCGAGCACCTGCACGTCCAGGCCGAGCCGGTCGCGCAGGCAGAGCAGTTGGTAGAGCCCGGCGAATCCGGCGCCGATGACCAGCGCGTCGTGGGTGTGGGGCGGGGAATGGATATCGGGCATGTTCAGGGCGTTCCTATGCTGCTCTGGTGATGGCTGGCGGCTTGGAGGGGCGGCGGGGGTGAGCGACCGGTTGAGACAGTTCGAGGTGTTCCTGGCCGTGGCGGAGGCGCGGTCGTTCACCGCCGCCGGGCATCGGTTGGGCATGTCGCGGGCCAACGTCACGAAGTTGGTGGCGGCGTTGGAGCGCCGGCTGGACGTGCAATTGCTCAACCGCAATACGCAACATGTCGCGCCGACGGAAGCCGGCGTGCTGCTGATGGGCAAGGCCGGCGCGCTGCTGCACGACATGCACACGCTCGAGGCGACGATCCGCGACAGCGCGGTCGACCCGGTCGGCGCCATCCGGGTCGGGGTGCCGCCATCGTTCGGCGCCGCGCACCTGGTTCCGGCGGTCGCCGCCTTCCAACGCTCGCATCCGCGGTGCCAGGTGATCATGTGCCTGGACCGGGGAGACGCGGAGTTGGTCCGCGATGGGCTGGACCTCTCGTTGCGCATCGCCACCGCCCTGAAGGACGCCAGCTACATTGCGCGGCTGCTGGTGCGCGTGCCGCAGGTGCTGGTGGCGTCCCCGGCCTACCTGCAACGGCGTGGCGCGCCGGCCAGCATCGCGGACCTGGCGGGTCATGCCTGCCTGGTGCACATGCTCAAATCGCCGTCGAGCCAGTGGCTGTTCAGCGAGGCCGGCCGGATCGTGACGCATCCGGTGACCGGGCCGCTGCTGGCCGATTTCGGCGAGGCGCTGCGGTCGGCGGCGCTGTTGGGCGAAGGCATCTCTATGCATCCCACGTATATGGTGGCCGACGACATCGCGGCCGGCCGCCTGACGGTGGTGCTGCCGTCGATCGAACCTGCCGGGTTGAGCATCCACGCCATCTACCCCCAACGGAACGTGCCGGCCCGGGTCCGGACCTTTCTTGATTTCCTGATCGAGTGGCTGCCGCGCGAGTCGACCTGGCTTCCCGTCGTGAAGCCAGCCGCGAAGGCTGCGGCAAAATCGCGTTGATTGCCAGTCGTCATGTTTCAAACCGTTTGTATGGCCGCGCGCGCGGTCCGTGGATGCCGGATTTGGAAGCACGCTGTTGCCGATTGGGAAATGGCGCAGTGGATTCGCGGCCGGTAAGATAGGCGCGTCTAGACTGCCACGAAGACGAACCAGAGACGCTGCATGAAGCCGCGCAAGGATTGGGGACGACCTATGATGCATAGCGTGACACGCCGGGCGATGCTGGGCGGCGCGGCGGCGCTGGGTTTGGCGGCGCCGTCGATCCGTCGCGCCCGCGCCGCGGACATGTTGCGGCTTGGCATGACAACGGCGCTGACCGGCCCGTTCAACGAGTTCGGCGAGGGCATCCATCGCGGCGCCGTGCTGGCGATCGAGGCGGTGAACGCCGCCGGCGGCGTGTTGGGACGGCAGGTCGAGCTGGGCATGCTGCTGGACGACCAGCTGGTGCCCGACCGCGCAGTGCAGAACATGCGCCGCATCCTGGACGATTCCAGCATCGCCGCGCTCTACGGGCCCAGCGGCAGCGGCCCCACCCTGGCCTTGATCGACATGGTTCAGGCGGACGGCCGCCCGTTCGTGAACACGCAGGCGCAGACGCCGTCGATCGTCTACCCGAACGGGACGGACAAGCCGCCGCGGCCGAACGTGTTCTCGGTCGCCACGCAGAACGACGTCGAGATGGCGGTGCTCGGCGCGGCGGTGGCCGCCAAATACGACACGATCGGCATCATGACCGAGAGCACCGGCTACGGCGTCACCGGCACCACCCTTTTGAGGCAGGTCATCGCGAAGGCCAAGCCGGACGCCAAGCTCGCCGCCGAGAGTTACAACCAGCGCGCGCAGGACGTGACTGCGCAGCTCGCGCGCATCCGCAACGCCGGCGCGCAGGTGATGGTGGTCGTGGGCCTGGGCGCGGACCTGGCGCTGATCCGCAAGAACATGGCGCGGATGAACCTGAACCTGCAGATCTATGGCACGTCGGGCGCGATGTCGCTGCCCTACGAGGAGGGCGCCGGCAAGCTGGTGATCGGCACGCGCGGCACGCAGCTGCGCTCCATGCGCGAGCAGCCGCTGCGCCCCGCCGTGGCGACGTTCGAGGCGCGCTACAAGGCGAAGTACGGCGCCGACCGATGGTGGGGCGAGGACCCGGACCAGCCGCTGATCTCGTTGGGCGACCTGGTGGGGCCTGGCTACGACGCGACGCTCGTGATGCTGGACGCCTTCACGCGAGCCGGCTCGACCGAGCCGAAAGCCGTCATCGCGGCGACGAACGCGACCAAGGACCTGCCCGGCGTGCGCGCGGCGTACAGCTTCACGCCGGACCGCCACAACGCGGTGCTCGCGGGCGACCTGGGCATCTACGAATACGTGGATCAGGACGGCAAGATCACCCGCAAGCTGCTCGGCTAAGGGGGCGGGGCGATGGAGTTCCTGGCCTCGCTGCTGGTGGCGGGCATCAGCATGGGCGCGGTCTACGCGTTGATCGCGCTCGGGCTGAACCTGACGTTCTGGACGACGCGGACGCTCAATTTCGGCCAGGGCTCGCTGATGATGCTCTGCGCCATGATCACCGCCGTGCTGACGGCGCCCGGCGCCAACCCGGTCCTGCCGATCCTGGCTGGGCTGGCGGTGGTCGGCGCGGTCGCGGTGCTGACCGAGCGCTATGCGGTGCGGATCGGCGCCCAAGCCAGCGGCAGCATGGGCTGGGTGGTCTCGACGCTGGGCGTGGGCGTGCTGATCCAGGGCATCGCCGCGAAGTACTTCGGGTCCCAGGCGATCGCCTTCCCCGACCTGGCGTTCTCCGCGCAGGACAACGTGATGGTCGGCAACGTGCCGGTCTCGTTGCAATACCTGGTGGTGCTGGGTCTAAGCATCCTTTTGATCGTGGGCCTCGAGCTGTTCCTGCGCCGCACGATCTGGGGCAAGTGCGTGCGCGCGGTGGCGATGGACTGGGAGGCGGCCGCGGTCGCCGGCGTGCCGGTGCGCAGCGTGATCGTCTACTCCTTCCTGGGCAGCGGATTGCTGGCGGGCGTCGCCGGGCTGTTGACCGCGCAGATCGGCGGCACCGTCGACCCGGCGTTCGGCATCGACCTGATGGTGTTCGCGTTCGTCGCCGCGGTCCTGGGCGGCATGGGCAGCTCCACCGGCGCGCTGGTGGGCGGTATCATGGTCGGTTTGTTCGAGAAGCTGGTCGGCGGCTACCTGTCCACCTCCGCGGAGCACGGCGTGGTGTTTGCGCTGTTGATCGTGGTCCTGACGCTTCGGCCGCAGGGCCTGCTGGGCCGCAAGGAGGCGGTCAAGGCATGAGACACGTCCGCGCCACGCTCGGCCGCCTGGTCGGGCAACGCTGGTTCCTCGTCGCCGTGGTGGCGGCGTGGGCCGCAGGTGGGCTGCTGGGCAGCGGCGCCACCACGCAACTGATGAGCTTCATCCTCATCAACATCCTGCTGGCGCAGAGCGTGAACGTGCTGAGCGGACTGGCCGGGCAGATCTCGCTGGGCCATGCCGGGCTGTTTGCGGCCGGCGCCTACGGTGCGGCGATCGCGGAGAGGTCGTTAGGCCTGCCCTTCCTGCTCGCCATGCCGATCGGCGCGGCGCTGGCGGCCGGCGTCGGCCTGCTTCTGTCTTTTCCGGCGGGGCGGGTAAAGGAGGTGTACCTGGCGATGGTGACCCTCGGCTTCGGCCTGGTCGCCTTCGAGGTGCTGCGCGAATGGGACGACGTCACGGGCGGCATGATGGGGATCAGCGGCATACCGTCGCCCAGCCTGCGCACGCTGCTGATCGGCAGCGTCCCCATTCTGGGGAAAGAATACTTCGGCATCCTGCTGGCGGTGGTCTGCCTCACGTTGTGGCTGACGGAGAACCTGATCCGCAGCCGGGTCGGGCGGTCGTTCTGCGCGGTGCACCACAACGAGTTGGCCGCGGGCTCGGTGGGCGTGAACCGTGCGGCCGCCAAGCGGCTCGCCTTCGTGGTGAGCGGGCTGCTGGCCGGGCTGGCGGGCGGGTTCTACGCCAACCTGGTCGGCTATCTCGGGCCGGACAGCTTCGACCTGTCGCGTTCGATCAACATCCTGGTGATGGCGATCGTGGGCGGCTTCGGCTCGACGTCCGGGCAGGTGCTGGGGGCGGCGCTGTTCACCATCCTGCCGGAGCGGCTGCAGATATTCGCCGACTACCAGTATATCGCCTATGGCCTGATCCTGACGCTGACCGTCACGCTGCTGCCGCGCGGGCTGGCCGGGTTGTTCCTGCCGCCGCCGCGTTTCGTCCGCGCCCCGGCGCGGAACGATGCGTTGTCCTCTGCGGCGCTGGTTGCCGACCGGGGCGCCATGGCGCAACTGGTGATCTCGGACGTGACGATGCGCTTCGGCGGGTTGGTCGCGCTGGACAACGTGTCGCTCGCGTTGGCGCCGGGCCAGATCACCGCGCTGCTGGGTCCGAACGGGTCCGGCAAGAGCACGCTGCTGAACGTGGTGGGGGGGCTGTACCGGCCGGCGGCAGGCCGGGTGACGTTCGGCGGCCGCGACATCACCGGCTTGCCGGACCACGCCGTGGCGATGGCGGGCGTCGTGCGCACATTCCAGGACCCGCGCCTGGTGCCGCACTTCACGGTTCGGGAAACGCTGCTGCAGGGCGCCCATCGCCGCCATAGAGCCAGCTTCGGCAGCATCCTGCTCGCCGGGCGCGCGGCGCGGGCGGAGGAAGCCGGCTTCCTCGCGGAGGTGCAGTCCGTCCTGGCGCTGACCCACCTCACGCACGTGGCGGACGAGGTGATCGGGTCCCTGCCCTACGGCGTGCGCCGCCTGGCCGACGTAGGGCGCGCCTTGCTGGCCCGGCCGCGCGTCATCCTGCTGGACGAACCCGCCGCCGGCTTGTCGGAGGCCGAGATGGAGGCGTTGGCCCAACTGGTCCAGGACATGAAGGCGCTGGGCCTGACGGTGCTGCTGATCGAGCATCACATGGACCTGGTGGCGCGTTTGGCCGACCAGGTGATCGTGCTGGACAGCGGCCAAGTCATTTATCGCGGCGACGTCGACGGCATGCGCAAGAACGAGCAGGTCATCGCCGCCTATCTCGGCACGCCGGAGATGGCCGATGCTTGAGCTGACCAACGTCACCGTCGCCTACGGGGCGGTCGTCGCGCTGTCCGGCCTGTCGTTGCAGGCGGACGGGGGCACCATCACCGCGGTGGTGGGGGCGAACGGCGCCGGCAAGTCGTCGTTGCTGCGCGCCATATCCGGCCTGGCGCCGGTGCTGGAGGGACAGATCCGGATCGACGGCACGGATGTCGCCAGGCTGCCGCCGCAGCGCCGGGCCAGCCTCGGCGTGTCGCACGCGATGGAGGGGCGGCGGATCTTCCGCGGCATGTCGGTCGAGGACAACTTGCAGATCGCGTGGAGTTTCGGGCGCAAGCGGACCCGCTGGGCGGAGGCGCTGGCGCGGGTCTACGACACCTTCCCGATCCTGTCGCAGAAGGCCGCGACTCAAGCCGGGCTGCTGAGCGGCGGGCAGCAGCAGATGATGATCATGTCCTGCGCCACCATGTGCGACCCGGCGCTTATGCTGCTGGACGAGCCATCGCTTGGCCTCGCGCCCATCATCGTCCAGCAGATCTACGCTTTCCTGCAGACGTATCGGCGCGAGCACGGCGTCACCATTCTGCTATCCGAGCAGATGGCGGCATTCGCGCTCCGCATTGCGGACCAGGGCTACATCCTGCGACGGGGCAAGGTTGTGCAGCACGGCAGGGGACCGACGCTGCTGCAGGCCGGCACGCAGGAGAGCCTTTCGGAGGCGTATCTCTAGCCGGGTCACGCGCCGGTGAATTTCGGGGGACGCTTCTCGGCGAAGGCCAACTGCGCCTCTTTGGCGTCCTGCGTCTTCGAGATTGCGGCCGTCATGTCCTGCTCGTACCGGTAACCGTCGCGCAGGCTCATCTCCTCGATCGCGTTGAGCGTCTGCTTCGCCATGCGGGTCGCCAGCGGCGCCTTGGACGCCACGGTCCGCGCGATCTCCAGCGCCGCCGGCAACAGCGCCTCGGGCGCCACGCACGCCTCCACGATGCCGAGGCGAAGCAACTCGGCGGCTGGGATCCGGTAGCCGGTCAGCATGAGGCGCCGCAGCAGCGAATGGCTGAACAGGCGCATCGCATGGCGGCCGCCGCCCAATAGGCCGACGTCGATCTCGGGCAGTCCCAAGCTCGCCTTCTCGGACGCCAGCAGGATATCGCAGGACGCCACGATCGCGAGTCCCGCCCCCAGCGCCGGACCGTTGATCGCACAAACCACGGGCTTGGCGCACTCGCGGATGGCGTGGAAGAACTCCCGCGTGCGCCGGGCATGCTGGTGCAGCGCGCCGGGTTCCGACAGGCCGCCTCGGCCCTTCAGGTCGGCGCCGGCGCAGAACACGCGGCCTGCGCCGGTCAGCACCACGGCCCTGACGTCGGCGGTGTCGGAGATGCGGTCGAACAGCAGCGTCAGTTCGTCGCTCAGCGCGCGGCTCACCGCGTTGACGGGCGGCTGGTCCATCGTCGCCACCGCGACGTGGTCAGCCACTTCAACGCGCACGACCGTCAATCCCTCGTTCAGCATCTCGACTCCCAGCGGTAGGGCAGACCTGTCAACGCGCCTGGTCCAGCAGAACGATCTGGAGTTGTTCGGGCAAGTCTCCCGGCTCGATCGTGATGGACGTCCCGCCGACGCGGGTCACTTCCGCCGCCGCGCGCCGTTGCAGGAACCGCTCCACAGGTTCGATCTTCAGCACGCCGCGCGGGTGCCAGTAGTGCATCGGGACCACGACGCGGGGCGCGATGGCTGCGATCGCTCGGTCGAGGTCGTCAAGAGCGATCGTCGCGTGCGCGCCCGTGAGCGCCAGCATCACATCCACCTGCCCGGCCAGCGCCTCGAGCACGGCGGGCGCGACGGCGTTGCCAACGTCGCCCATGTGCAGCACCCGCACGCCGCCCACGGTGAAGAGGTACATCGCGTTGGCGTCGGGATCACGCCCGAAATCGAATGTCAGGCTCTCGCTGGTCGGAAAGGCGCGGATTGGGATGCCGCATACGGTAAGCCCGTCCGGCGGGACATCCAGCAGCGCGTTGACCACGATCGGCTCGCCGCGCACATGGCTCGGGTCGGAGTGAAACCGGTCGGTCGCCGAACTCATGATGACGAGGTCCGCCGGCTCGTCGATCGGGTCGAACCCAGACACGCCGGGCGTGTACGGGTCGGTGACGACGCTCACCTCCGGCGTCTCCAGCCGGAAGCTCGCGTGCGCGTAGAAGGTCATCCTCATGCGATCGCCAGTCGACCTATTGGATCGTCACAGCATCGATCAGGTCGGCGACGCTGTCCACCTTCTCGAGCGCCTCGAGCATCTCGATCGACCTCTCGACCGGGCCGTCCCGCAGGACGCGTGACGCGCAGCTCCGATATTTCCCGACCAGCTCGTCGCGGGTCATCGGGTTGCCAGGGCTTCCGCGGACCTTCTCCACTGCGCGGCTGAAGCTGCTTCCGTCATTCATCGTGATGGTGACGGGCGTGTTGCGACGCGAGGCCACGTCGTTGGGCCATTCGGGATGCACGTTGACCTGAACTTTGCCAAGGGCCTCACGCATGCCCGACGAATTGCAATGCTCGTCGGAGAACGAGTCGAGATCGACCCGCCCGTCCAGCAGCATCGCGGCCAGCACATAGTCGATGGAGAACTTGCCGCGGAAGCCGTGCGTCGGCTTGCGGAAGCGCACGATGTGCAGCAGGTCCGGATGCACATCGACCTCCAGCTTGGCGACGTCGGCAAACCGGATTCCGTTCTCGCGCATGAGCGCCTGGGCCGCGTCCAGCGCGCGCAGGTTTCCACCGCAGCACGGGTAGTTCTTTATCGTGAGACCGGGGTCGATGATGGACCACTGCGATCCCAGGCCCTGCGCCATCAGGTCGAGGCTGTAATTGCCTTTACCGTGGAAGGCGGAAAAGAAGCCGTAATCGCCCTCGATCCCTTCGGGGTCGGCCATGAAGTCCTTCTGGCCGAGCAATACGGACGTGACGCCGGCGCGCGCCGCGTTTCCAGCATGGATGCCCTTGCCCCAGGTGCCGAAATGCTGCGTTAGGCCGCCGGCGTTCGCGGCGGCGAGCCCGATGGCGACGGCCATCTGCCCGGCGTCCAGCCCGGCGATGTTGCCGGCCGCAGCCGCAGCCGCCGAGCACCCGTATACCGAGGTGGGATGGAAGCCGCTGCGCCGCAGCACGGGCTCGTGCTGCCGGCCGGACGACGCCAGGCGCTCGAAAACCTCCAGGCCGACGCACACCGCCGCCACCAGGGCGCCGCCGGTCGCGCCGGCGATCTCGGCCATCGCCAACGCGGCCGGCAGGATGCAGGCGGTCGGGTGGGAGAAGCCGGTGTCGTCGTAGTCCAGCAAATGGGCGAGCGCGCCGTTGGCCCAGGCTGCCGAAACGGCGCTCGTGCGCAGCCGCGATCCCAGCACCCTCGCCTGTGCGGCGCCGCCTTGCTCGCGCGTGACGTCCAGGACGATGCGGCCGGGCGGCTCGACGGCTGCGGCCAGGGTCACGCCGGTGCAATCGAGGATGTGGCGCTTGGTCGCGGCGATCGCCTCGTCGCTGATGTCGGAAAGCCGGGTCTCGCTGGCGAAGCTGGAAAGAACGGCGGTCGCTTCCATGGTGGTCCTCCTTGCGACGGTTCGTACCGACGCATTTCTTCTTGATCATCCGCGTCGCGATCGAGTGACCGCGAGCATGCACCCGGGTTGTTGCGGTTGTCACCCCGCCCGCCCCCTGGACACGCCACGACGCTTGCTCGAAGGTGCTCGCAACCAAAAAGTGGGCACCAATGCTGCGCCGCCGCACCTTGCTTTCCCTGTCGACGTCGGCGGCGATCGCGTCCGTTGCGCGCGCCCAGGACGCGGACTGGGCCAAAGTCGTCGCGGTCGCCAACAAGCAGGGTCGGTTGAGCATCCTGCACAACACGCCGCCGCCGGGGGGCGATCTGTGGATTGCCGAGTTTGGCAAAGCCTTCCCGGCGATCTCGGTCAGCGCAACCCGCCTCGGCAGCGCGGCGCTGATGCAACGCTTCGAAACGGAGCAGAGCGCCGGAGCCTCGCAAAGCGACGCACTGATAACCTTGTGGGACGATGGGCTGGCGACGTGGCAGCGGCGCGGGTGGTTGAGAACCTTCGCGCCGCCGGAGGCCGCGGCGTATCCGCTCCAATACAAGCGCGACGACCAGATCTACACGATCCAACTCGTCCGCTCCGGCATCATCTCGAACAAATCGCGCGTGCGCGAAGCCGACGCTCCGAAGGAGTGGGCGGACTGCTTCGACCCGCGATGGAAGGACAAGTTCGGCATCGACCCACCCTGGCGGTCGGTGGCGGTGCAGGGGATGCTGGCGGTGTGGGAACAGCTCGGCATCAAGGATGCGGCGCGGCGCATGAAGACCAACGGCATTCGCTTCTTCAACGGCAGCGCCGGTGTGGTGCAAGCGGTGATCCGCGGAGATATCCAGATCGCCGGCCTCATCGACCCTGCCGTGGTCAGCGCGATGGCGGACGGCGCGCCGATCCGGCTGACCTATCCCGCCTCGGCGGTCCCTGCAATCTCGACAATCGTTGCGTTGCCGGCCAAGGCGCCCAACTCGGAGGCTGGCATGGTGTTCCTCAACTGGGCAATGAGCGCGGCAGGTCAGCAGAGCCTGGTCGACATCGTCGGGGCAACGGCGGCCCGCCCGGGAACGAAACCGCCGAAGCTCGTGCCCGGCATCGAAGGCCAGCGCATCATCCTGAGCACGGACGTCCTGACACCTGCCAAGCAGGCGGCGGTCGTCAACGAGTGGCGCACGGTCTTCGGGTTGCAGTAGCAGACCGCAAGCGGTCATGGCGTCGGACCAAACTCTTGAAATCGCCAGGTCGTCGCGCCGGTCGGAGGCGCGCGGCATCGGCTCCGGCTGGTCGGACCGGCTGATCACCGCGATCCTCGTCGCGACATTCGCGGCGACGGCCTTCCTCGTCGTCACCCCGCTCGTGTCGCTGCTCTACGGCAGCTTCCGCACCGGGGGACCTGGGACGGACGCCAGCTACACGCTGCGGAACTGGCAGGACCTCGGCAGCGCCGGCATCGTCAACACGCTGCTCACCACCTGCGTGATCTCGGTGCTGACCTCGCTGTTCAGCACGTTGGGCGGCGGGGCGATGGCGTGGCTCACCTACCGCACCGACTTCCGCCACAAGCGCCTTCTGGTCGCGTCGATCGGGCTAAGCTTCTTCTTCCCCGGGTTCATCCTGGCGATGGCGTGGGTGATCCTCGCGTCCACGGGCGGCATGCTCAACGGCCTGCTGTCGGACGTGCTGGGCATCGACAGCGTGCAGTTCGACATCTACTCGGTTACCGGGATCATCTGGATCCAGGTGCTGCACATCACGCCATTCGCGTTCTTCACGTTGCGCGGGCCGCTGTCGAGCATGGATTCCAGCCTGGAAGAGGCCGCCTACGCCTCCGGCGCCAGCCCCTGGCAGACGGCCCGCCGCGTGACGTTGCCGTTGCTGCTGTTCCCCCTGCTGTCCAGCCTGCTGCTGTGCTTCGTCCTGTCCGTCGAGCAGTTCGCCATACCGGCCCTGGTCGGGATACCCGGCCACATCAACACGCTTGCGACCGAGCTGTACCTGCTCACCAGCTTCTCGCCGCCCAACACCGGCCTAGCCGCGACGGTCGGGCTGGCGATGAGCGCGGTGACCGGGCTCTCCATCCTCGCCCAGCGCCGCATCGTGCAACGGCGCGGCGCGGCGACCGTGACCGGCAAGGCCTACCGATTGCGGCCGCTCAGCCTAGGGCGGTGGCGCATCGCCGCGAGCGTGTTCTGCCTGCTGTATACGCTGTTGAGCTTCGTCATCCCGTCGATCGTCCTCGTCTACACCTCCGTCACCAAGTATTTCGTCGCCAACCCGTTCGAGGCTGCATACACGTGGCGCAACTACGCGCAGCTATGGGAAAGCCCGGGAATGCTGCTCGCCTTCTGGAACACCCTGGTCGTGTCCGGCGGCGGCGCGCTGATCGGCCTCTGCCTGGGCACGGTGATCGCTTATTCGACCCACCGTTTGAAGCGCCGCGGGCATCGCGCGCTGGACCTGCTGGCGTCGCTGCCGTTCGGCATTCCCGGCATCGTCATCGGGCTCGGCTTCCTGTGGTCCTACGTCTACCTGCCGATCTACGGCACGCTGTGGGTGCTGGTGTTCTGCTACGTGGCCCGCTTCCTGCCCTACGCGACGGAGACGATCGGCGCGCAGATCGTTCAGATCGACCGCGTGCTGGAGGAAGCGGCGTGGACCTCCGGCGCGAACCGCCTCGCCAGCTTCCGCCGGGTGATGGCGCCGCTGCTGCGCCCGGCCTTGCAGAGCGGCTACTTCCTGCTGTTCATGGCCAACTTCCGCGAGATCGCGGCCGCGGCGCTGATCTACACGTCGAGCACGCAGGTGCTGTCCATCTCCATCTGGGCGTTCTTCGAGAACGCCAACTGGGGCGCCGCCAGCGCGCTTTCCATCGTCGCGAGCCTGGTGACCGCGGCGTTGATGGCCGTGATGACGCGCTCGCCGCTCCGCCTGTAGGGGACCGCGTTGAGCATCAAAGTGCAGAACCTGGTGAAGCGCTACAACGGCCGCACCATCATCGACCATGTCAGCTTCGACATCGCCCAGGGCGAGCTGATCTCCCTGCTCGGGCCCAGCGGCTGCGGCAAGACGACCATGCTGCGCTGCATCGCGGGCCTGGAGACGCCGGAGGAGGGTCGCATCGAACTGGACGGGCAGGTCGTGTTCGACGCGGCGCGCGGCATCATGGTGGAGCCGTATCGGCGCAGCATCGGCATGGTGTTCCAGTCCTACGCCATTTGGCCGCACCTAAGCGTGTTCCAGAACGTCGCCTTCCCCATGCAGGTCCGCCGCCGCCCGCGCGCCGAGGTGGAGAGCCGCACGATGCAGGCGCTCGAGATGGTGGGCCTGGCAAGCCTGCGCGACCGGTCGTCGCAGGAACTGTCCGGCGGGCAGCAGCAGCGCGTTGCGGTCGCGCGCGCCATCGTCCACTCCCCGGCGGCGCTGCTGTTCGACGAGCCGCTCTCGAACCTGGACGCCAAGCTGCGCGACCGCACGCGCGCGGAGATCCGCCGCCTGCAGCGCGAGCTGAACGTGGCCACGGTCTATGTCACGCACGACCAGGCGGAGGCGCTGTCGTTGTCGGACCGCATCCTGGTCATGAGCGAGGGCCGCATACTTCAGGCCGGCACGCCGCAGCAGATCTATGGCGAGCCGCGCGACGCCTTCATCGCCGACGTCGTGGGCGCAACGAACTTCCTGGACGTGCAGGTGCAATCGGCGGTTGCCGGCGAGGCTCGCTGCGTCACGCCGGATGGCGCGGTCCTCCATGCTGTCGGCGGCTCCGTAGTTGCCGGGCCCGGCCGCGTGATGGTGCGGCCGGACCGGCTGGTGTTCGAGCCCGCTGGCGGCGAGGCCGGCCCCAACCGCCTCCACGGCGCCGTCGTCCACCGCCTGTTCCTCGGCGGTCATTTCGAGTACGGCGTCCAGGTGGGGCCGACCCTGCTTCGCATCCTCTCGACCGTGCAGATCGAGGAGGCGACGGACGTCGTGGTCTCGTTCATGCCCCGCGACGGCATCGTGCTCGGCGCGGAGGTCGGCGCAGCTGGGTGACGCGGGCTCCTTCAGGGGGCGGCGGCCGTGAGCCTCGTCTTCGTCGGCGACATCCATCAGAACTGGGCGGAGGTGGAGGCCGGGCTCGCCGCGCTGCCGGCGCCGCCGGAGGCGGCCGTTCTGCTGGGCGACATCGAGTGCACGCAGCCGCTGGACCAGGTCGCGGCGCCGCTGCTGGACCGCGGCGTGGCTGTTTATTGGATCCACGGCAACCACGACTACGATGGCGGCCCCGAAATGTGGGCCAACCTCGCGGCGCCCGAACGCAACGAGCGAACGGCGTCCGGCGCGCTGCACCTGCGCGTGACCGAGATAGGCGGCGTTCGAGTCGCCGGCCTGGGCGGCGTGTTCCTCCGGCAGGTCTGGCCCGCGAACGCGGCGCCTCGCCTGCACCGGCGACACCAGCTGGCGGCGCATCTCGCCGCGACCCGGCGCGACCTCGATGCGGCGGGCGCGGCGGCGCTCGGCGCCTTCCTCGCCGCGACCGCGATCTGGCCGGAGGATTTAGACATCCTGTCGTCGCAACAGGCGGACGTGCTGGTGACGCATGA
>CAXTBW010000013.1:10957-17293 GCA_964242925.1 uncultured Acetobacteraceae bacterium | reverse complement strand
GACCTCCTGATTGCGGTGGGCGGCGGCAGCGTGATGGTGGCCACGCGCGTGGTGGCCATCTACCTGGCCGAGGCCGGGGACCCGTTCGCGATCATGACGCAGTATCCCGAAGGCAAGCCCGCCTACAGCCCTCGCCTGATGGCGCCGAAGCTGCCGATCATCAATATCCCGACCACGCCGACCAGCGCCATGCACCGGTCCGGGGCGGGGTTGAAGAACCCGGACCTCGACCACCGGATGGAGTATTTCGACCCCAAGACGCGCCCGCGGGCGATCTTCCTCGACGAGGAAGCGCTGCTGAGCGCGCCGGCCGAGCTGATGCGTTCGACCGCCACGACCGTGTTCGCGGGCGGTGTCGCCGCGATGTCGCAAACCGACGTCAACCCGCTGGCGGAGGCCGGGCGGAACCACGCGTTCCGGTTGGCCTACCGCGCCTACCCGAGGCTCGCCGACGCCATCGATGACCCGGCGTTGCGGCTGGACTTCGCGATCGCGGCGCTACTGCAGGACCGCGCCGAAGACGATGGGATGCGCCGCTACCGGTCGGGCGCGTTCGCCGGCAACTACGCGATCTCGACGGCCTTGCACGTCCGCTATCCCCATATCGGCCAGGGGGAATCCACCTCCATCGTGCACGCCATGAAAATCCGGCTGAGCGAGGAGATCGATGCGCTGGCGGCCCGGCAGGTCGCGGAAGCGCTCGAGGTCTGGCGCGACGGCATGGCGGCGCGGGAGGCGGCGCTGGCGGTCGCCGACAAGCTGGAAGCGCTGTACTCGCACGTGGGCCTGCCGACCCGGCTGCGGCAGGTCGGCGTGCCTCACGACGACCTGCCGACCATCGCCGGCGAGACGGTGAAGAACTTCAACTTCAACCCCGGCATGCGCTCTGCCGAGGAGCAGGTCGCGGACGCCCTGCGGCTGCTCGAAGCGACCTACTGACGGGCCCAGACCAGCTTTGGCGGCGCTCCCTTGCCTCGCACCTCCGCCTCCTCGATGTCGGCGGCCGCAATGGCGCGGTCGAGCGCGGCGCGAAGATCCTTCGCCGCCTCGAGCGTCAGTTCGACGCCGGCCCGCGCACCGGCTTCGAGCGCGCCGTTCATGAAGTCCAGCGTGATCACGTCCCCGAGCAGCGCGTGCCGCGCGTGGTCATAGGCGACCACGGCGTGGGATAGCGGGAACCACGCCGTCCCCGCCTTCGCCATTCCCTCGGCGGGCACGATCTCGACGATCGAAGTGCACATCGTCCCGCCCCTTACTTGCCCAGATGCTTGCCGAGGAACGCGAACACCTTGCTCCAGCCATCCATGGCCTGCTCGACACGATAGAGCGGCCGGTGCCAGTAGAAGAAGCCGTGTCCGGCGCCGTCGTAGCAGTGGAACTCGTGCTCCTTGCCCTGCTTCTTCAGCTCGGCCTCGTGCGCGTTCACCTGCTCGGGGCTCGGGGCGCGATCGTCGTTGCCGAATAGGCCGAGCAGCGGGCAGCACAGATCCTTCGTCAGGTCGATCGGCGCCACCGGCGTCTTGGCGTTGAGCTCCTCCTGACCCATCACGACGCGGCCGCCCCAGAGCTCGACGCAGGCGTCGACGTCCTTGCGTTGGGTGGCGTAGAGGAATGCGTGCCGGCCGCCGGAGCACGACCCGAACAGGCCGACCTTGCCGTTGAGCTCGGGCTGGCTGCGCAGCCACTTCACGGCGGCCTCGGTGTCGCCTACCACCTGGGCGTCGGGCACGCCGCCGTCGGCGCGCACCTTCGCCGCCACATCGTCGGGGTCGCCGTCGCCCGCGCGCTGGTAGAGGTTGGCGCAGATCGCGTAGTAGCCATGGTGGGCGAAGCGGCGCGTCGTCTCGATGTAGAATTCGCTCCATCCGGGCAGGTGGTGGACCAGCACGACTCCGGGAAACGGCCCCGCCCCCTCCGGCTTGGCCACGTAGGCGGTGATCGGCGTGCCGCCATCGCCGTGCAAGGTCACGTTGCTGCACGTCATGCCTCGGTAGAATGCCATTCGCGTTCCCTCATTGGGCTGAACCGGCCCTGATCTGATCCCCGGCCGCCGGCCGTTGCAATAGCTGACCCGAGCGGCGCCCCGTGGCGGCGTATTGTCATCCCTGCCCCGTTGAAGAACTATGGCGACAACGGTTCTGCCAAAAGGACCCATGGAGGGACCGAATGAAGCGTCGCACCCTGCTGGCGACCGCTGCCGCCAGCGCGCTCGCCCGGCCCGCCATCGCGGCCGGCAGACCGTCGCTCGTGTTCGTGCCGCAAGCCAACCTGACCGTTCTCGACCCTGCATGGACCGCGGCGACGGTGACCCGCAACTTCGCCCTGATGGTCTACGAGACCCTTTACGCGCGCGACATCAACTACGAGCCGCAGCCGCTCATGGTGGAAGGCCACGTCATCGACGATGACGGCAAGCGGTGGACGATGCGCCTGCGCGAAGGGTTGTGGTTTCACGACGGGACGCCGGTCCGCGCGCAGGACTGCATCGCCTCGCTCACGCGGTGGCTGCAGCTCGACAACGTCAGCGAGACTTTCAAGCCGCGCGTGGCGGCGATCGAGGCGAGGGACGACCGCACCCTCGTGTGGCGGCTGCACAAGCCGTTTCCCACCCTGCCCTACTTCCTGTCGAAGGTGCAGCCGCAACCGGTGATCATGCCGGAGCGGCTGGTCACGAACCACCCCCGCGACCAGCAGATCGAGGTCGTCGGCAGCGGGCCCTTCCGCTTCCTGCCCGACCAATACGTCAGCAGCAGCCGCGCCATGTTCGCCCGGTTCGACAAGTATAAGCCCCGGAAGGAGCCGCCATCGTACGCGGCCGGCGGCCACAAGGTGAACGTGGAGCGCGTCGAATGGCACGTCATCCCCGACCCGGCGACCGCGGCCAACGCCTTGATCGCCGGGGAGGTGGACTGGGTCGAACTGCCGCAGCCGGACCTGATGCCCATGCTGGCGAAGCAGGCCGGTGTGACGACGGGGCTGCTGGACATCTTCGGCACCTACGGACATTTGCGGCTGAACCACGTGCAAGGCCCGACGGCGAACCCGGGCGTGCGCCGCGCCTTGGTCGCGGCGATCACCCAACGCGACGAGATGATCGCAGCCATGGGCGAGGACCCGACCCTGTGGCGCGTTCCGGTGGGCTATTTCCTGCCGGGCTCGCCGTCGGCGAACGATGCCGGCATGGAGGCCGTGACGACGCGCCGCAGCGTCGGCGAGGTCAAGGCGATGCTGGACAAGGCGGGGTATGGCGGCGAGCCGGTCGCCTTCCTGCATCCCACGGACCAACTGGTCTACGACGCGATGTCCCAGGTCGCGGTGGACGCGTTCCGCCGGGTCGGGGTGAAGGTGGATGACCAGACGACCGACTGGGGCACCGTGCTGCAGCGGCGCAACTCCAAGGCGCCGCTCGACAAGGGCGGCTGGTCGATGTTCCCCGGCGGCTCGCCCTGCGGCGACATGGTCAACCCGCTGCTGCAGAACATCGTGCGAAGCACGGGCGCCACGTCCTGGGTCGGCTGGCCCGACGACCCCGCGCTCGAAGCCGCCTACAACGGCTGGATCGACGCCACGACGGATGACGAGCGGCGGCGCTGCGACCGGGCTTGGCAAACGGCGGCGTTCAACAGCGTTCCAACCATACCGCTCGGCCAATACCTGCCCCGCGCGGCATGGCGGTCGAACGTCACCGGCCTGCTGAAGGGGTCGGCGCCGGTGTTCTGGAACCTCGACAAAGGCTAGCCGCCCTTGGCTGGCGGGAACGCGTCAGATACGCTCGCGACCCGGCTGCACCCTAACCGAAAGAGTTCGCGATGGCGCATGGCGAAGGCGACGACATCCTGACCCTGCTCGACTGGGACAAGATCGAACCCGTCGTGGAGCTGCCGTCGTTCTCCTACGTGTTGACGCAGGAAATGCTGGACACGTTCCGCAAGGGCGTAGGCGATCCCGAAGCCGCCTTTCCCACGATCTCCCACAAGGTCGACGTCAACGCTTACCACAACGCGTATCGCGACAACGGCTCGGTGAACGCCCGCTGCACGTTCCACTGCTACAATCCTCCAGTGCCGGGCAAGCGAATCTTCGTCCAGGCGTGGATTGCCGATAAATACCTGCGGCGCGGCAAGAACTACCTGGTCACCCAGGCCGTGTCCGTCGACGAGGATGGCCGGCTGCTTGACCGCGTGATCACCCACGAGTTGAAGCAGCCATCGGAGGTCGGCAAGAAATGGCAATAGAAGTCAAGTTCCGCGTCGGAGACGAGATTACACCACTCAGCAAGACGCTCACGCAGGAAGGCATCAACCTGTTCGAGAAGAGCGGCGGCAACGACGGGCCGAGCCAGTTCACGGACGAAGCGACCGCGCGGAGCACGCTTGGAACGAGCGGCACCGTTGCGTCCGGGCGCATGTCGGTCACCTTCGGGACGGAGATGTTGCGGCGCTTCTTCGGCCCGCAGCACTACAACCGCGGCGGCATGGTGGAGCTGCGTTTCCTGCGGCCGACACGGCCGGGGGACACGGTCACCTTCACCGGCAAGGTCACGGCGATCGACCGCATCACGGAGGGCGGCCGAGTCCTTGTCGAGGTGACCGCCACCAACCAGAAGGGCGACGTCACCGCCGTCGGCAACGGAAGTTGCATCGTGCCGAGCCCCTACCTCCCGTCCGACGAATAACTGGCGCTCAGATGATTCCGCGGCTCCCGAAATCCGCGATGTCAGCGTCGGAGTAGCCTAACTCGCCCAGTATCGCGGCGTTATGCTGCCCCAGCAGGGGCGCGGGCGCCCGATATGCTGCGCCGCCCTCGCTCATGTTCCACAGCCGGAAGGGGATCCGGATCTTGCCGACCACCGGGTGGTCGACCTCCTCGTAGAAGCCGCGGGCCTCCAGTTGGGGGCAGTTCGCCAAGTCCTCGGGCGTATGCACGATGCCGACGAGCATGCGGTATTTCTCGGCGGCCGTCTTGAACATCTCGGCCATGGTCCGGTCCTTCGTAGCGTTCAGGATCATCGCGTCCATCTCCGCCCCGTTATGGACGCGCTCGTCCAGGTCGGCGAAGCGATGCTCCTTCAGTTCCGGCAGTCCGAAGAAGTCGGCGATGTTGTCCCAGGTCGCGCCGCCGCCGGGCTGGGCGACGAAGTGGCCGTCCTTGCACGGCATGACTTGGCCGAAATTGCTGCCCTCCGCTTGGCGCCGCCCCTGCACCCCGCCGGCGAAGCTGTAGAACGGCTGGTTGATGATCAGCGAGGACGCGACGACTTCCTGGACGGAGATGTCGACGTGCTGGCCTTGCCCGTTCATGTCGCGGGTCAGCAGGGCGACGTTGGTCGCGAGCAGGCCGTTCATGCCGGCCTCGAACAGCGCCGGGAAGCCGCCATGCTGCAGCGGCTCGCGATCCGCCTCGCCGCTGATGGTCATGATGCCGCTGGTGGCGTAGGCGACGATCTCGCCGCCCTTGAACTGGCTGTAGGGCCCGGTCTGACCAAACGGCGTGATGGAGGTCATCACCAGGCCCGGGTTCTCCCGCTCCAACGACTCGTGGTCGAGCCCGAGGGAGGCGAGGTGACCGGGCGTGAAGCTCTCGACGATGATGTCTGCCTGGAGCGCCAATCGGCGAACGATCTCCAAACCTTCCGGCCGCGAGATATCCAGCGTCACGCCCTGCTTGTTCAAGTTGAGCAGCAAGTGGAACAGGCTTTTCTCGGGGTGGGCATCGTCGCCCGCGAAAGGCGGCAGCCGGCGTCCGCTCTCCCCGCCCGGCGGCTCGACCTTGATGACCCGGGCGCCGTAATCCGCGAGCAGCCGTGCGCAGAGCGGGCCGGCGATGCCTTGACTGAGGTCGAGCACCAGCAAGTCGTCGAGAATACCATGCAGCATCGTCGTTCCTCTTCGGCCGCCAGCGTAGCGCAACGCGGGTCGCGCGCAACGATCAGGCAGGCTGCACTATCGCGTCGGCCAGAGAGGAGTTAGCATCCACTGTGTCGGCCCGGGTGCAAAGCCCGAGGAACGCGGACGATAGGGGGAATGTCATGGCGGGACGTTATCCGAGGATCGTGTATACCGAAGAAGGCATGCGCGAAGGCATGCAGATCGAGACGGTCGATATCCCGGTCGACGCCAAGGTGGAACTGCTCGACGCTCTGTCGGAAACGGGGCTGAAACAGATCGTCATCGGATCGTTCGTCAGTCCGAAATACACGCCTCAGATGGCGCGCATCGACGAGATCGTCAGCAAGTTCCATCCGAAGCCCGGCGTCACCTACACGGCGCTGGCGCTGAACGACAAAGGGGTCGAGCGGGCCAAGCAATACGCGCCGCCGCTGACCATCATGCGCAG
>CAXTBW010000013.1:0-10857 GCA_964242925.1 uncultured Acetobacteraceae bacterium | reverse complement strand
GAAGCGCAGATGGCCGGAGATCGACACGTTCAGCGCCCACCTGCACAACAGCCGCGGCATGGCGATCGTCTCGGCCTACGCGGCGATCAAGGCGCTCGACGGCGACGACACGTTGCACCTGCAGGGCACGATCGGCGGCATCGGCGGCTGCCCCTATTGCGGCAACGGCCGCGCGACCGGCATGGCCCCGACGGAGGACTTCATGCACATGCTGGAAGGCATGGGGATCGAGACCGGCGTCGACCTGGACAAGCTGATTGCGTGCGTGTGGATGCTGGAGAAGATGATCGGGCGCGACGCCTGGGGCCACGTGTCGCGCACCGGCCCGCGGCCGACGCGGCCGGAGCAGTTCTACGACGCCAACGCGCCGTTCGTGGAAACGGTGGAGCAGGCAAAGCACTTCAAGCTCGGCAAGCAGATCTACGAAGGTTGCATCACGCCCTGGGATAAGCCGATCACCAGCCCCTATCTCGACCGCGCGCTGCACGGCCTGCCGACCTACGAGGCGGAGGGCGCGTGGCCGTGGGAGGAGGCCTTCTTCCCCAAGCCGCTCGTCGCAGCGGAGTAGGCGAGCGTGGACGTTGCAAGCAACCCGCTGACCGACGAGATCAAGGCGCTGGTCGGCCTCGAAGCGGAGCGGGTCGAGGCGGGCCCGCCCTGGGGCATCGAGCGCGAAGGCCTGCGCATCTTCACCAACGCCATCATGGATCCCGACCCGCTGTACTGGGATGACGAGTACGCCAAGACCACCCGATTCGGCGGGGTCGTGACGCCGCCGATCTACTGCTCGTATATCGGGCGCAAGGCGATGGCCGGGTCCGAGGATCCGGTGACTCGCGCGTTTCGCGAGAACCCGAACTCCGATGGGATCGGCGGCGTTCGCGAAGGCAGTGCGGACGACAGGGGCTCGCTGCCGCCGCTGCCGACGCCGCTGAAGCGCATCCTGAATGCTGGCAATGAGATCGAGGTGTATCGGTATCCGATGCTGGGCGAGCGCATCTACAGTCAGGCGAAATACTCGGACATCAAAGGGCGGATCACGAAGGAGGGCGCGCCGATGCTCGTGGTGACGGTGCAGACAACCTACACCAATCAGGACGGCGCGCTGTTGTGCATCCTGCGCGCCTCGTCGATCCGGCGCTGACCAAGGGGGCGTGACATGACGACCGCAGACGACCTCCGCGCGCGGCCGCAACTGCACTTCGACGACGTGCAGGACGGGCAGGACATGCCGCCGCTCGTCATCGGCCCGCTCACCCCGGCGCACCTGTTCCGCTGGAGCGCGGCTATCGAGAACTGGCACCGGATTCACTATGATCAGAACTTCGCGGTTTACCATGACGGCTTGCCCAGCATCCTCGCCCAGGGCTCGTGGAAGCAGAGCATTCTGCCGCGCTACCTAAAAGATTTGTGCCTGCCGAACGGCTGGCCCTGGAAGCTGAAATTCCAGCACCGGGCGATGATCGTGCCCGGCGACACGATCACGGTTTGGGCGCGGGTGACGGAGAAGCGCGAGGTCGACGGGCTGGGGCTGGTCGAGCTGGATATCGGGATGCTGCTCCAGTCGGACGTGGAGACCTGCCCGGGAACGGCGACGATCGTGCTGCCGCTCCGAGGCGGCCGGAACGTGCCTTATCCATTCGTTCCGCCACAGGGCGCATAGGGGAGGCGGCAATGGGGCGGTGGATCGCGATTGGACGGGTCGAAGGCTGGGACGATCTCGGCAAGTTCAGCGACGACCTGAAGGCGACGGGCAAGTGGCGGGTTGATCCGCGCACGACGATCACGGAAGTGGTCGCGTTGGGCGACGGCCGGATGATCGCCGAGTGCCACGCCGGTGCGCAGGCGGATTTCGAGGACTGGCTCGAGAAGACCGGTTGGCAGGTCGAGAGCATCACCGCGATCCGCCACGTCGCGCGAACGGGCGAGATTTGGAAGATCGGCTAAGCGTTGCGGGATTAATCGGCCATTGAAACGTGCCGTCATGCCCGGGCTCGACGACGATTAGAATGAGCGCGACCCGAGTTGGATCGGCCGTGCTTCAGTCCAACGCGTCCAGTTTCGCCTTGTAGTCCGGATCCCAGTAGGCAAGCCGCCCGCGCGCGACGCGCTCCTGCATGCTCATGCGCAGAAAGGGTCGTCCTATCGTCGGCCGGGTCGCCAGCACGTTGGTCTGTTCCAGCGCAACGCATCGGGCCTCGTCGTAGCCCAGTATGCCTTGCAGCACGGCGCGGTTGTGCTCGCCGAGCTTGGGCGCCGGGCCGCGGATCGTGAGCGGCAGCTTCGAAAGCTTCCAAGGCCGCCCCATCAGCAACCGAGAACCCATCTTCCGTTCCGGCGGATACTCCACCCTCTCAAGCAATCGCCGGGACCGCAGGTGCCGGTCCAGGTGCATGTCTCGAGCGTCGAACACGGCGCCGGCCCGGACACCGGCGGCCTGCAGGCGTTCCATGACCTCGAATTTGCCAAGCTGCGCAGTCCAGGCGGCTATCAGCGCATCGGCCTCGTCGTGATGGCGGCGGCGCGCCTCATTGGTGGCGAAACGCTCGTCGCCTACCAACTCCGGCTGTCCGATAATTCCGCACAGGGCGGCCCATTCCACGTCGTCCTGCACCGAGACGACGCACCACGCATCCTGGCCGGCGCAGCGGTAGCAGCCCTGGGGGGCAAGCCAGGGGTGGCGGTTGCCGATGCGGATGCCGAGCCGTTGGTTGGCTTCCCAGTCCAGGATCCGATCGGAGACCATGGAGCAGCCTAATTGATACATCGCTACATCGAGCCATAGCCCCTTGCCGGACCGCCGCTTGTGACGCAAGGCGAGCAAGGTTCCGCTGACCAGCGCCCAGCTGGCCAGGAAGTCGACAAAGGATTGCCCGGCCTTGGAGGGGCTGCCGTCGCGGTAGCCGGTGACATAGGTCAGGCCGTGCGTCGCCTCCTGCGTGGTTGCCTGGCCGGGATACTGCGCATAGGGACCGTTCTGACCGTAGCCGCTGCACGATACCATGATCAGGCCGGGACGCAGCTTCGCCGCGTTCGGATAATCGAGGCCCCAGCCGCGCATCACACGGGGGGTGAAGTTCTCCATCAGCACGTCGCTGACCTTGATGAGGTCGGTCAGCACCTCGCGCCCTTCGGGACGCCGCAGGTCGATCGCGATCGACTTCTTGCCGCGATTGGCCAAGTTGAATGTCGAGGCGCGGTTCCAGGGGTCCTCGTCTGGCTCGCCTTCGGGGAAGACGCCCGAGAACGCGCCGCCCCGGGTGGTGTCGATCCGCGTATGCCCTTCGACCTTGATCACCTCCGCGCCGAGATCAGCCAGCAGACCGGTCGCGTAGGGCAGCGAGAACACGTTGCTGATGTCGATGATCCGGAGGCCCGCCAGAGGCAGGTCCTCGTTGCGTTTTTCGGCGTCGGGGTCCGTCATCTAGAACGACGTCTGATAGCTTTCCGGCGACCGCAGGAACTTGCTGCGGCACTCCAGGCTGTCGAAGTAGACCCACTGGCCATCGTGGAACTGGCGCGTCCCGCGGGACGGGTCGGTTTCCTTCGCGCCATGCGCCGTGAAGCCTGAAGTCTGCTTTGCGGCGCCCTCGTCAACGCTGGCCCCGCACACTGGACAAGTCGCCATGCCGATTGCTCCTTTAGTTCGTTGCTTGCCGCGTGGAGCCTAGGCGGCTTCAGGGATGACGGGCACCGGCAGACCAAGGGTCACCTTGCCCGGCATGTCGATGAGAGCATGGGCAATCTTGGCCCTGTGCTCGTACGCGGTGCCGAGACGCATAGTCCAGGCGCAGACGCGGCGGTACCAGAGCTGCAGATCGAACTCCATCATGAAGCCGATCCCGCCATGGATGATCTGGCACTGGCGGACCACGGCCTCGCATTTCTCGTTGCAGAAAGCCTTCGCCTGGGATGACTCGACCGTCGCCGGCAGTCCCTGGTCCATTCGCCACAACGCTTCGTAGGTCAGCAAGCCGCCGCCATCGATCCATATCAGCATGTCTGCGCACATGTGCTGGATGGACTGGAACGCCCCGATCGGCTGGCCGAATGCCTTGCGATACTTCGCCCACTCGACCGCCATCTCCATGTCTTTGCGCGTGGCGCCCAGCATCTGCGCACAGAGCAACGCGGCGCCACGCTCCAGCATCCGCTCGATTGCCGGGCCCGCCTCGTTCAGGGCGCCCACGAGGTTGGCTTTGGGGACACGGACGTTGTCGAACGCGACCGCGCTCATCTTGTCCTTGGCCAAGGTGACCAGCGGCGTTTCGGTGAGCGAGGCGTCATCCGTGTCGACCAGGAGGAGGCTAAGCCCGGCGCCCTCGGTCGCTGCCGGCGTGGTCCGGACGGCGACGAGGCAGTGCTTCGACGAAGCGAAGTTCTCCACAAACAGCTTGGCGCCGTTCAACACGAAAGCGTCGCCGTCCTCGCGCGCTGTCATCTTGATCGACGCGAGCCGGAAGCGCGGATCGTGCTCGCTGACTGCCCAACTCAGCAGCGTCTCGCCTGCGGCAACGCCGGGCAGGACCGCCGACTTGATCGCGTCGGAGCCGACATCGGCGATGGTCAGCGCGGCGATCGACGTTGACAGCAGCGGCAACGGCGCAACGGCGCGGCCCACCTCCTCCAGCACGAGGCCGAGATAGACGAGCGGCAGTTCCGCGCCGCCATAGGCTTCAGGCAGACACATGCCGCACCAGCCGAGGTCGACGGCTTGCTGCCAGAGCGCAGGTGGAAACCCTTTGGGGTCCTTCTCCATCTGCCGCACCAGGGTGGTCGGACAGTTCGCGTCGAGGAACCGCCTCGCGCTCTCCCGGACCATGGTCTCTTCTTCAGTGAGCGTCGTATCCATCGAAGTCGTTCCTACCGCCCTGGCGCCGCTACTTGCGCGACATTGCAAGTCCGCGACGTGCAACCTGGTCGCGCATGACTTGGGTGCTTCCGTGATTGATGCCCGACTGGAAGGAGCCCATCAGGTTGTGGGCGAACACCCCTTCCTTGACCGCAAATGGCGATCCGTTGAGCAACTGCCCGTATTGACCCAGCATCTGGCTGATCGCCTCAGTGGTGCGGACGCCGTGCTCGGGCGCCCAGACCTTCTCCGCGGAGCCCTCGTAGGTGAAGTTGCCGCCGTGCTCGACGATGGACATGCTGCGCATCGTCATGAGGCGGCACACCTGGGCCTCGATCCAGAGCTCGGCGATCTTGTCGCGGATCGCCGGGTCGGTCGCCGGGGAGTAGTCGTCGAACTGGTTCTCTTTGACGAAGTTGACGATGTCCTCGTCGCGCCGGACCGAGATCAAGTAGCGTGACGCCCCGACCCGGTCCAGGTTGAGCCCCATCGAACCGACGCGCCAACCGTCGTCGTCCTTGCCCAGCAGACAGCTCGCCGGGATGCGCACGTCCTCGAAGAACGTCTCGTTGGTCCGCTGGTGGCCGTAGGTGGTGCCTACGGGGGCGGGCGGATCGTTCTGGATGGTCCAGAGCGGCCGAACGGTGATGCCGGGCGTATCCATCGGCACGAGGAAGATCGAGATGCCGGCGTGCTTCGGCAGGTTGGGGTTGGTGCGCGCCATGAGGTAGATGTGCGTCGCCACATGGGCGGACGACGTGTACATCTTCTGGCCGTTGATGACGTATTCGTCGCCGTCGCGGGTGGCGCGGCACTGGAGCGAGGCGAGGTCGGCGCCCGCTTGCGGCTCGGTGAAGCCCAGCGCGAACGAGATTTCCCGCTTGATCAGGCGGGGGATGAAATACTGCTTCTGCTCCGCCGTCCCGGCCGCCATGATCGCCGGCGCCCCGCTGCCGCCGAGGCCGATGGGGACGTCCACCCGGGTGAACTCCTCCTCGACGATGTATTGCGTCATCCGGTCGCCGCCCTGGCCGCCGTATTCCTTGGGATAGGTGATGCCGAGCCAACCGCGGTCGTAGATCTTCTGATAGAGGTCGTTCATGACGGCGCTGGCGCCAGGGCCGCGCCCGGGTCCGATATTAGACTCGGACGACCCGAGTTCGGCGATCACGTCCTCGGTGACGTTTTCGGCGATAAAGGCGCGGACCTCCCTCCGCAAACCCTCCTGCTCAGGCGTGTAAGCGAAGTCCATGAGCGTCCTCTCCCTGTAGCCTAGACCCGACTACTTGCTCGAAGCTTGTCCGCGTACTACCGTCTCGTCAACACTGCCGCCTATCCCGCCACGTCCATCGCCCAACGCTGCACCACCGCGCAGGCCTGCGCGAAATCCTGCATCCGCATCGCCTCGTCCGGGTTGTGGCTGCCGTTCTGGTTGCGGACGAACAGCATCCCGGCCGGAATGCCCGCCTGGACAAATGCGGAGGTGTCGTGCCCCCCGCCCGACGCCATGGCGAGGTGCGGCGCCCCCACCGCGTCGGCGGCCCGCGCCAGTTCCGCCTGCACCCCCGAATCCATCGTGGTCGGCTCCGTCCGGGTCATCGGCCCTAAATCGACCACCACCCCGCGCGTCCGCTGCACATCCGCGACGATCGCGTCCAGGTGATCGTACATCAGGTCGATCGTGGCCCGGTGCGGGCTGCGGACGTCCAGGCCGAACCGCATCTCGCCCGCGATCTTGGACATGCTGGCCTCGGGATGCGTGTTCATCGTGCAGAACGTGCAGACCATCGGCTTGCCCGCCGCATCCAGCTCGGCCCAGGCGGCATCCAGGCGATACGCGATCTCCGCCACCGCCATGGCGGCGTCCTTGCGGAAGGCGCGCGGCGTGGCGCCCGAGTGGTTCCACTCCCCCCGGACCACGCCATCGCGGTGCCGCCGGTTGCCGGGCAGGTGCGTGACGATCGCGACTGGGACCTGCGCCGCTTCCAGGATAGGCCCCTGCTCGATGTGCAGCTCCAGAAAGGCTGCGACGTTGTGCGGCCCCAGCGCCTTGACGCCGGCGCGCACGGCGTCCGGGTCGAAGCCCAGATCCGCCATGTGGTCCGCCAGGGTGCGCCCGGTGTCGCGGCGCTTGAACAGCAGGTTGTCCGGCGGCATCGATCCCAGGGCGGCCTTGGCGCCGGGGTAGCCGCCGGGGAACCAGGCGCCGCCCTCCTCGGCGCGCGTCACCATGATCGTGACCGGCCGGGCCGGGGCATACCCGGCCTGTCGCATGCCTGCCACGGCGGCCAGCCCGGCCACCACACCTGCCGCGCCATCGAAGTTGCCGCCCCGCGGCACGCTGTCCAGATGGCTGCCGACAATGACCTGCTTGGCGCCCGCCTCGGTCCCGGGCAGCGTCATGTAGAGGTTGCCGGCGTGGTCGTTGCGCACCGACAGGCCCAGCCGTTCAGCCTCGGTCCGCACGAGGGCATGCGCAACTTGCTCACCGGCGCCGTAGCCCTCCCGCGTCACGCCCGGGCCATCCTGGGTCCTCTCACGCAAGGTGTCGAACAGCCGGGCGGCAAGCGCCATATCGGGCGCCAAGTTGGGCGCTGCCGGGTTAGCCATGAACACCTCCTTGGTTAGCCGCGCGAGTAGAGTGCATGGTCCGCGGCGAGTCAGCACCCTGGAGCTTGCCATGCAAATACGCCGCCGCGCCCTCCTGGCCGCCGCGCTCGCGGCGCCGAACCTGGCTCGAGCCGCCGCAAGCGCCCGCACCCTGCGCTTCGTGCCGCAGGCGGACCTGTCCGGCATGGACCCGGTGATCACGACCCGGCAGGTGGTGCGCAACGGCGGCTTCCTGGTCTGGGACATGCTGTATGGCATCGACGCCAACTTCGAACCGCAGCCGCAGATGTGCGAAGGGCACGAGGTGTCGGACGACGGCAAGACCTGGACTTTCCGGCTGCGCCCCGGGCTGCGCTTCCACGACAACACCCCCGTGCGCGCCGCCGATGCCGTGGCGAGCATCCGCCGCTGGCTGCCGCGCGACGTCCTGGCCACCCGCTTGGCCGCATGCCTGGACGCGATCGACGTCGTCGACGACCGCACCTTCCGCTTGCGCCTCGCCAAGCCCTTTCCGAAGCTGCTCTACGCGTTCGGCAAGAGCACGACAGTCGTGCTTTTCGTGATGCCGGAGCGGATCGCCAAGAGCGACCCCTACAAGCCGATCTCGGAGTTCATCGGCTCGGGCCCCATGCGCTTCCGAGCGGACCAATGGGTGGTGGGCGCCAGCGCCGCCTTCGAGTTGTTCGCCGGCTACCAGCCTCGTCCGGAACCCGCGTCCTGGCTGGCGGGCGGCAAGCGGATCGGGTTCGACCGCATCGAATGGCTGACCATGCCCGACCCGGCGACCGCCTCCGCCGCCCTGCAGAGCGGCGAGATCGACTGGTGGGAAAGTCCGATCGCCGACATGGCTCCCATGCTGCGGACAACGAGCGGCGTTCGGATCGACGTCGCCGACCCGCTGGGCAACGTGGGCATCGTGCGCCCCAACTGCACGCTCTCCCCCAGCAGCAACAAGCTGTTCCGCCAGGCCATCCAACTGGTGCTCGATCAGGAAGACATGATGCGCGCGGTCGTCGGCGATGACGAAACGCTATGGAAGACCATGCCCAGCGTCTTCACGCCCGGAAGCAAGTACTTCACCACCGAGGGCAGCGAGCGGCTGATGGGCAAGCGCCGGCCAGACGAGGCGAAACGGCTGCTGCAACAGGCCGGCTACAACGGCGAACGCATCGCCATGCCGGTCGCGGCCGATGTCCCGGTGGTCAAAGCCGAAGGCGACATCCTGGCCGAGGCGCTGAAGGGGATCGGCGTCGACGTGGACTACCAGGCCGTGGACTGGGGCCAGCAGGCCAGCCGCATCACGAGCAAGACCGCCTGGAACATCTACCTGACCTGGGTGGCCGGCGCCGAATGCGCGAACCCGGCTGGTCACAAGATGCTGGACAGCGCCGGCGCGGCGGCTTCGGCCGGGTGGCCCGACTCGCCCGAGGTGCAGGCGGCGCTAGGCCAATGGTTCGACGCAATGACGCCCGAGGCCGAGAAGGCGGCAGCCACCGCCGCGAACCGGGCGGGTCTGGACTACGTCCCGTTCATCCCGACCGGCTTCTTCCTCAATTTCACCGCATGGCGCAGCAATGTGCAGGGCATCGCCAAGTCGCCCTTCCCGCAGTTCTGGGGCGTGTCGAAGACTTGACGTGCCGGGCCTATCGCCGCCGGGTTCAAAGTCCGGCGGCGCGAATAAATGAGGCCGGTCCGGAGAATCCGAAAATGCGCCTGCAGGATTGCCACAACTTCCACGATTTCCGGCGCATGGCGCGACGCCGCCTGCCCGGCCCGATCTTCAACTACATCGACGGCGCCGCGGATGACGAGGTCACCTACCGCCGCAACACCGCCGCCTTCGAGGACTGCGACCTCGTCCCCCACGTGCTGCAGGGCGTGCGAGAGGTGGATCTGTCCACCACCGTCCTGGGCCAGAAGCTGCAACTGCCGTTCTATTGTTCGCCGACCGCGCTGCAGCGGCTGTTCCATCACCAGGGCGAGCGCGCCGTGGCCGCCGCCGCGGGCAAGTTCGGCACCATGTTCGGCGTCTCCTCGCTGGGCACCACGAGCCTGGAGGAAGCCCGGCGCATCAGCAGCGGCCCGCAGGTCTACCAGTTCTACTTCCACAAGGATCGCGCGCTGAACCGCGAGATGATGGCGCGCGCCAAGCAAGCCGGCGTGCAGGTCATGATGCTGACGGTGGACAGCATCACCGGCGGCAATCGCGAGCGCGACAAGCGGACCGGCTTCGCCATCCCGTTCCGGCTGAACGTGGCCGGCGTGTCGCAATTCGCCGTCAAGCCGGCCTGGGCGGTGAATTACTTCCGCCAGGGCGCCTTCCGGCTGCCGCAGTTGGAGAACCACGTCGACATGGGGCGCGGCGCCATGTCGATCAGCCACTACTTCACCGAGATGCTCGACCCGTCGCTGAACTGGGACGACGTCGCCGCCATGGTGCAGGAGTGGGACGGGCAGTTCTGCCTGAAAGGCGTGATGTCGGCGGACGACGCCAAGCGGGCCGCCGCCATCGGCTGCACCGGCGTCGTGGTGTCGAACCACGGCGGGCGGCAGCTCGACGGCTCACGCTCCTCGTTCGACCAGCTGGCCGAGATCGTCGATGCGGCCGGCGACCGGCTCGACGTGCTGATGGATGGCGGCGTGCAGCGCGGCACCCACGTGCTGAAGGCGCTGTCCCTGGGCGCCAAAGCGGTGGGGGTCGGCCGCTACTACCTCTTCCCCCTGGCCGCCGCGGGACAGGCGGGGGTGGAGCGCGCGCTGGAACTGATGCGCCACGAGCTCGACCGGGCCATGAAGCTGATGGGCTGCACCTCCATCGCGCAGCTCCGGCCGGAGAATCTGCGCTTTCGAGGCGTCAAGACGGGCTGAAACGCGCTTACCGGCCTCCGTGCTCGGGAGCGCCGGCCAACGCCGCAGCTTCCTCGTCCGTGAACACGCGGCTGCGGGTCAGGAAGCGCACGCCCTCGGGCGCCTCCAGCGAGAAGCCGGACCCGCGGCCGGGCACGACGTCGATGATCAGCTGCGTGTGCCGCCAATATTCGAACTGCGCCGCGCCCATGTAGAACGCCGCACCCTCGATCGCGCCGAGGCGGACATCCTGCGCGCCGACCTTGAACTCGCCCGCCGGGTAGCACATCGGCGAGCTGCCGTCGCAGCAGCCGCCGGACTGGTGGAACATCACCGGCCCATGCAGCGCCCGCAGTTTCGCCAGCACGGACGCGGCTTCCGGCGTCACCAGCACACGCTCGACCATGGCGCCCTCCTGCGCGAGGAGGTGGACCAACGCCCATCTCCTCGCGGATTGCTTTAGAAGAAGCCCATCGCCTTCGGGCTGTAGCTCACCAGCATGTTCTTGGTCTGCTGGTAGTGGTCCAGCATCATGCGGTGGTTCTCCC
>CAXTBW010000012.1:0-60510 GCA_964242925.1 uncultured Acetobacteraceae bacterium | reverse complement strand
CGATCGATTTCGGCCGCATTGCCGCGCAGACCGCCAAGCAAGTGATCGTGCAGCGCGTTCGGGAGTACGAGCGCAAAAAGCAATACGACGAGTTCAAGGACCGCGTCGGCGAGATCGTCAATGGTCTGGTGAAGCGCACCGAGTACGGCAACCTGATGGTGGAGCTGGGCCGCGCCGAGGCGCTGCTGCGTCGCGACGAGCTGATCCCGCGCGAGAGCTTCCGCAACGGCGACCGGGTGCGCGCCTACATCTACGACGTGCGCGAGGAGCCGCGCGGCCCGCAAATCTTCCTGTCGCGCACGCATCCGGCCTTCCTGGCCAAGCTGTTCGCGCAGGAGGTGCCGGAGATCTACGACGGCATCATCGAGATCAAGGCGGTCAGCCGCGACCCTGGCAGCCGCGCCAAGATGGCCGTGATCAGCCGCGACAGCTCGATCGACCCGGTCGGCGCCTGCGTCGGCATGCGCGGCAGCCGGGTGCAGGCGGTGGTGCAGGAGCTGCAGGGCGAGAAGATCGACATCATCCCGTGGTCCGCCCAGGCGCCGACCTTCGTGGTGAACGCGCTGGCGCCGGCCGAGGTGACCAAGGTGGTGATGGACGAGGAGGCCGGGCGCGTCGAGGTCGTGGTGCCGGACGAGCAGTTGAGCCTGGCGATCGGCCGCCGCGGCCAGAACGTGCGGCTGGCCAGTCAGCTGACCCGGTGGGACATCGACATCCTGACCGAGGCGGAGGAGAGCGAGCGCCGTCAGGAGGAGTATCGCCGCCGGACCGGCATCTTCGTCGAGGCGCTCGACGTGGACGACATGATCGCGGGCCTGCTCGTGACGGAGGGGTTCACCTCCATCGAGGAGCTGGCGTTCACGCCGCCCGACGAGTTGGCCGACATCGAGGGCTTCGACGAGAACGTCGCCGCCGAACTGATCAGCAGGGCAGACTTGTTCATGCAGCGTCGCAACGTCGAGTTGGAGGAGAAGCGCCGCGATCTGGGCGTGACGGACGATATCGCCGAGATCGAAGCGCTGTCGCCGACGATGCTGGTGCAGTTGGGCGAGAAAGGGGTGAAGACGCTGGACGACCTGGCCGATTTGGCCGGCGACGAGCTGGTGGAGATCGTCGGCGCCGAGACGATGGACGCCGAGGCCGCCAACGCCATCATCATGGACGCCCGCGCCCACTGGTTCGCCGACGAACCGGTCGCCGCACCCGATGCGGAGGCCGGCCACGCCTGAACCCACGACGACGGCTGTTGAAGACGGCTCCGCACCCGAGTTTCTCGAAGACGAGCAGGAAGAACGCGGCCCGTTGCGGCGCTGCATCGTCACGCGGGAGCGTGGCGAACGGGCGCGCATGATCCGGTTCGTGCTCGGGCCGGACCGCACCGTGGTTCCCGACCTGGCTGCACGGCTGCCCGGACGGGGTTTCTGGTTGAGCGCGCGTGCCGATGTGCTAGAACGTGCAGCGAAACGGGGCGCATTCGCACGCGTGGCGCGCGGCCCGGTGGTCCTGCCTCCCGACCTGGCCGACCTCATCCGCGCTGGGCTGACGCGGCGGGTGACCGATCTGTTGGGCTTGGCCCGCCGGGCTGGGCAAGCCGTCGGCGGGTTCGCCAAAGCCCGTGAGGCGGTGGTGCAGGCAAGGGTGGGGGTGGTGGTGCAGGCGTCGGACGGCAGCGACGAGGAATGCCGGCGGCTCATGTCGGGGGCGGCGAATGTTCCCGTCGTGCGTCCGCTGGCGGCCGCCCGTCTGGGCGCGGTGTTCGGTCGTGACCATCTGGTGCACGTGGCGATCGCGCCGGGCCGCTTGGCCGAGGCTTTGATGGCGGAGACGTTTCGGCTGGCCGGCATGGCGAGCGGGAACGCGACAATGGACGACCCATCGCGCGAGCGCCGGGTTTCGAGTGAACGGATTGGTGAATGAGCGAGAATAACGACCAGGATGCCGCCGCCAAGGGCCGGCTGTCGCTGCGCCCCGCAGGCCGGCTGGAACTGGGCCGCACGGTGGACGCCGGCTCGGTGCGCCAGAGCTTCAGCCATGGGCGGTCCAAGGAAGTGCAGGTCGAGGTGCGCAAGAAGCGCCAGGCCTTCCCGCCACCTGCAGCCGCGCCTGCCGGGCCGATCGTGCCCGGCGTTCCGCGCGCGCCCGCGGCGCCGACCCGCCCAAGCCCAGGCGCCGGCCGCGCGCTGACGGCCGGCGAGCTGGCGACCCGCCAGCGCGTGCTCGAGGAGCAGAAGAAGGACGCCGCTCGCCGCGAGGTGGAACGCCGCGAGCAGGAGAAGATCTCCATCCTCTCCGCCGCCGAGGAGGCGCGCCGCCGCGACGACGAGGCCGCGCGCGCGGCCGAGGTCGCCGCCCGCGAAGCCGCCGAGGCCGCCCGCGAGGCCGAGGTCCAGGCGCGCCAGGAAGCTCGTCAGGCGACGCCGCCGGAGCCGGGCCAGCAGCCCGAGCCGGAGGCGACGCCCGCGGCTGCGCAGACCGACGCAGCCCCCACCGAGGCCCGCGCGCCCGCGCGACCGGCCGTCCCGGGCGCAACGCCGGCTGCCCCGACCGAGACGCTGCGGCTCAAGCCCGCGCGGCCCGGCGAGGACGAGGAAGCGCCGCGCCGGCGGCCCGGCATGGCTCTACCCGCTCGCAAGGTGCCGGCCACGGTCGCGAAGAAGGGCTTGGCCGGCCGTCGCGATGGCCGCATCGACGTGCAGGCCGCCATCGAGGGCGAGGACGAGAAGACCCGCTCGCTGGCCAGCGTGCGCCGCCAGCGCGACCGCGAACGCCGCCAGCAGGAACTCGAACTGCTGCGCTCCGACGGATTAAAGGTCACGCGCGACGTCATCCTGCCGGACACCATCACGGTGCAGGAGCTGGCCGCCCGCATGGCCGCCCGCGCGCCCGACGTGGTGAAGGCGTTGATGAAGATGGGCGTGATGGCGACCATCACGCAGTCGCTGGACGCCGACACGGCCGAGTTGGTCGTGCAGGAGTTCGGCCACCGCGCCCGCCGCGTGTCCGAGAGCGATGTGGAGCTGGGCATCGAGGGCGAGACCGACGTCGACACCGACATGGTGGCGCGGCCCCCCGTGGTCACCGTTATGGGCCACGTGGACCATGGCAAGACCAGCCTGCTGGACGCGCTGCGGCAGACCGACGTGGTGCGCGGCGAGGCCGGCGGCATCACCCAGCACATCGGCGCCTACCAGGTGCAGATGCCAAGCGGCAACCGCATCACCTTCATCGACACGCCGGGCCACGAGGCGTTCACCGCCATGCGCTCGCGTGGCGCGTCGGTGACGGACGTGGTGGTGCTGGTGGTGGCGGCCGACGACGGCGTGATGCCGCAGACGATCGAGGCGATCCGTCATGCGAAAGCATCGGGCGCGCCGATCGTGGTGGCGATCAACAAGATCGACCGCCCCGACGCGAACGCCAATCGTGTCCGGCAGGAGCTGCTGAGCCACGAGGTCGTGGTCGAGGAGATGGGCGGCGATACGCAGGACGTGGAGGTCAGCGCCACTCAGAAGACCGGGCTGGACAAGCTGGAAGAAGCGATCCTGCTGCAGGCCGAGCTGCTGGACCTGAAGGCCAACCCGGACCGCACGGCCGAGGGTTCCGTCGTGGAGAGCCGGCTGGACCGTGGCCGCGGCCCCGTTGCGACCGTGCTGGTGCAGAAAGGCACGCTGCGCGCCGGCGACATCGTGGTGGCCGGCGCCGAGTGGGGCAAGGTCCGCGCGATGACCGACGACAAGGGCCGCGCGGTGAAAACCGCCGGGCCGTCGACGCCGGTGGAGATCCAGGGCCTGGCCGCCGTGCCGCGCGCGGGCGAGCCGTTCGTGGTGGTGGAGACCGAGAGCCGGGCGCGCGAGATCAGCGAGTTCCGCCAGCGCAAGCTCAAGGACAGCGCCGCCGGCGCGCAGACCGCCGCCCGCGGCACGCTCGACGAGATGCTGGCGCGCATCCAGGCCGGCGACCAGAAAGAGGTCGCGGTCGTCGTCAAGGCGGACGTGCAAGGCAGCGCGGAGGCGATCAATGTCACCGTTCTCAAGCTGGCGCACGAGGAGGTGCGCGTGCGCGTGCTGCTGTCCGCCGTGGGCCAGATCACCGAGAGCGACGTGCAGCTGGCCAAGGCGAGCAATGCGCTGATCGTGGCGTTCAACGTGCGCGCGACGACGCAAGCGCGTGACCTCGCGACGCGGGACGGCGTGGATATCCGCTACTACTCGATCATCTACGAGGTCGCCGACGACATCGAGAAGATGGTGCGCGGCAAGGTGGCGCCGAAAGCCCGCGAGAAGTTCCTGGGCTATGCCGAGATCCGCAAGGTGTTCGACATCACCAAGACCGGCAAGGTCGCCGGTTGCATGGTGACCGAGGGCCTGGTCAAGCGCGGCAGCGGCGTGCGGCTGCTGCGCGACGGCGTGGTGATCCACAACGGCGAGCTGAGCCAGCTGAAGCGGTTCAAGGACGATGTGCGCGAGGTGGCCCGCGGCTACGAGTGCGGCCTGTCGTTCGCCGGGTTCAGCGACCTGCGGGAAGGCGACCAGGTCGAGTGTTTCGAGGTGGAGTATGTCCCAGGCTAGTAAAGCAGGGGCTGACAAGAAGGGCGCCGAGCGCAAGAAGACCCGGCGCAAGACCCCGGCTGGTCCGACGCAGCGGCAGTTGCGGGTGGCGGAGGAAATCCGCCACCTGCTCGCCGCGATCTTCGCGCGCGGCGAGTTTCGCGACCCGGTGCTGGCGGACGTGCAGGTGACTGTGACCGAGGTTCGCATCAGCCCGGACCTGAAGAACGCGACCGCCTTCGTCACCCGTCTAGGGCGGTCGGACGTGGCCGAGTTGCTGCCGGCCCTGACGCGGGCGGCGCCTTATCTGCGCGGCGAGCTTGCCCATCAGATGCGGCTGCGCATAGCGCCGATGATCAGCTTCCAGCCCGACGAGACCATCGAGTATGCGATGCATGTGAGCGAGCTGCTCCGCCGGCCGGAGGTCGCGCGCGACCTCGAGAGCGAGCATTGAACCGCTGATGCTGCGAGCGGAGGCTCGGCCATTGCCGGGGTATTCCTCTGCCGATTAGCAGTGCCGGCCTTATACGCGCAGCCTCTATCCCCTCGCCTGAAAGGACCTCATGCGCCGCCGCCGTGGCCGCCCGCTCGACGGGTGGCTGATCATCGACAAGCCGCCCGGGATGACCAGCACCGACGTGGTCAACCGCGTCCGCCGCGGGTTCGACGCGCAGAAGGCCGGGCATGGCGGCACGCTCGACCCGCTCGCCACCGGCGTCCTGCCAATCGCGTTCGGAGCCGCGACCAAGACCGTTCCCTACGTCATGGACGGCGCCAAGCTGTACCACTTCACCCTACGTTGGGGCGAGGCGCGGGACACCGACGACGCGGATGGCGCCATCATCGCCACCTCCCTCGTGCGGCCCGGCGACGCCGCGATAGCGGCCGCCCTGCCCGCCCTGCGCGGACCCATCATGCAGACCCCGCCAGCCTATTCCGCCATCAAGATCAATGGCGAACGCGCCTACGACATGGCCCGCGAAGGTCGCGCCCCGGTCATCGCGGCCCGCGCGGCTAGGGTGGATCGCTTCGACCTGATCGACCGCCCGGACGCAGACACGGCGGTGTTCGCGGTCGAGTCGGGCAAGGGCGTCTACATGCGCTCCCTGGCGCGCGACCTTGCCATCGCGTGCGGAACGGTGGGCCATGTCAGCGCCCTGCGGCGGCTGCGCGTCGGCCCGTTCACCATTGCGCAAGCGATTTCGCTGGACAAATGCGCGCCAGCAGAGGATAGCACGCCGGCTTCCCCGGACCTGCTGCTTCCGGTCGCGACCGCGCTGGCCGACATCCCGGCGCTGGCCTTGACCGAAGCGGAGGCCTTCTTCCTATCACGCGGCCAGGCGATCAGCCTGGTGGAGTTGATGGGGCGCATTCCACGGACGGCAGACCCCGATGGCGGGGTGGCCCGTGCCATGGCGGGGACGCGCGTGATCGGCCTGTGCCGCCTTTCCGAGGGCATGCTCCGGCCGGAACGCCTGCTTTAACCCCCATCCGGAGGATATCCGATGTCGATTACAGCGGAGCGCCGTACAGCGCTCGTTTCCGACTATGCGACCGGCGCCGCCGACACCGGCAGCCCGGAGGTTCAGGTGGCGCTGCTCTCCGAGCGGATCGGCAACCTTACCGAACACCTCAAGACCCACGCCAAGGATTTCCATAGCCGGCGCGGATTGCTGATGCTTGTCGGCCGCCGCCGCCGGCTGCTCGACTATCTCAAGCGCAAGGACCAGACCCGCTATCAGACGCTGATCGGGCGCTTGTCGCTGCGCCGCTAGCCATACCACCCCGGCGCCAATGGTGGCGCCGGGCAACGCCGCGCAGGGATGCCAACGCACCCCGGTATGCGACGGCGCTTTCGGCCACATGGTCGCGGCCTCACCGCCGCACCGCCATGCCGCCCGAGACGCCGCACCCGCACCGGTTTGCCTCCGCATCGCCCGCGCGATTCGAGGATACCCGCATGTTCAACCACTTCCGCAAAGAGCTCGACTGGGGCGGACGCAAGCTGATCCTGGAAACGGGCAAGATCGCCCGCCAGGCTGACGGCTCCGTCATGGCCCGCTATGGCGACACCATCGTGCTGTGCACCGCTGTCGGCATCAAGACCGCCAAGCCTGGCCAGGATTTCTTCCCGCTCACGGTCAACTACCAGGAGAAGGCGTTCGCCGCCGGCAAGATTCCGGGCGGCTTCTTCAAGCGCGAGGGCCGGCCATCGGAGAAGGAGACCCTCGTCTCCCGCCTGATCGATCGCCCGATCCGCCCGCTGTTCCCGAACGGGTTCCGCAACGAGGTCCAGATCGTCGCCACCGTGCTCAGCCACGACATGGAGAACGACCCGGACATGGTGGCGCTGATCGGCTGCTCCGCCGCGCTCACCCTGTCCGGCATTCCCTTCTTCGGCCCGGTTGCAGGCGCCCGGGTCGGCTTCATCGACGGCGCCTACGTGCTCAACCCGACGCTCGATCAAATGAAGGGCTTCAAGCTCGACCTGGTCGTTGCCGGCACCGCCGAGGGCGTGCTGATGGTGGAGAGCGAAGCGCACGAGTTGTCCGAGGACGTCATGCTCGGCGCCGTCGAGTTCGGCCACAAGCACTTCCAACCGGTCATCCAGGCGATCATTGAGCTGGCCGAGCACGCCGCGAAGGAGCCGTGGGCGCTCGCGGAGCCGGCGCCCGAGGTCGCCCAATTGACCACCCGCATCAGCGAATTGGCCCGCGCGCCCATCGCCGAAGCCTATCAGGAGAAGATCAAGCAGGTCCGCCAGGACAAGGTGTCCGCCGCCAAGAAGGCCGCCGCGGCGACGCTCACGGCCGAGGGTCTGGATGCCGACAAGGCCAAGGGGCTGTTCAAGGACCTCGAGGCCGACATCGTGCGCAACGCCATCCTGGACACGGGCATGCGCATCGACGGCCGCGACACCAAGACGGTGCGGCCGATCATGGCCGAGGTCGGCGTGCTGCCGCGCGCGCACGGCTCGTCGCTGTTCACCCGCGGCGAGACACAGGCGCTGTGCGTCGCGACACTCGGCACCGGGCAGGACGAGCAGATCATCGACCAGCTGGAGGGCGAGAGCCGCAGCCACTTCATGCTGCACTACAACTTCCCTCCCTACTCCGTTGGCGAGGCTGGCCGTATGGGTAGCCCCGGCCGTCGCGAGATCGGGCACGGCAAGCTGGCGTGGCGCGCGGTGCGCCCGTTGCTGCCGACCAAGACCGAGTTCCCCTACACCATCCGCATCGTGTCCGAGATCACCGAAAGCAACGGCTCGTCCTCGATGGCGACGGTATGCGGCAGCTCCTTGTCGCTGATGGACGCGGGGGTGCCGTTGAAGCGCCCGGTGGCGGGCATCGCGATGGGGCTGATCAAGGAGGATCGCGGGTTCGCCGTGCTGTCCGACATCCTCGGCGACGAGGACCATCTGGGCGACATGGACTTCAAGGTGGCGGGCACCGAGACCGGCATCACCAGCCTGCAGATGGACATCAAGATAACGTCCATCACCTTCGACATCATGAAGACCGCGCTGGAGCAGGCGCGCGAGGGCCGTATTCACATCCTGGGCGAGATGGCCAAGGGCTTGTCCGGCGCACGGGGCGACGTTGCGGCCACAGCGCCGCGCATCACCACCATCCAGGTGCCGAAGGACAAGATCCGCGAGGTCATCGGCACCGGCGGCAAGGTGATCCGTGAAATCGTCGAGCAAACCGGCTGCAAGATCGACATAGACGACGACGGCACGATCAAGATTGCGGCCACGACCGAGGAGGCGAGCCAGGCCGCCATCGACCGCATCCGCGGCATCGTATCCGAGCCGGAGATCGGCGTGATCTACAACGGCAAGGTGGTGAAGACCGCCGAGTTCGGCGCGTTCGTGAATTTCCTCGGCGCGAAGGACGGGCTGGTGCACATCAGCGAGTTGGCCCAGGGCCGGGTCGCGAAGACGTCCGACGTCGTGACGCAGGGCGACGCCGTGAAGGTCAAGGTCATCGGCTTCGACGATCGCGGCAAGGTCAAGCTGTCGATGCGGGTGGTCGACCAGGCCACCGGTGAGGACATCAGCGAGAAGGTCGGCAGCAAGAGCGGCGGTGGTCGCGGGCGCGAGGCCGACGCCGCGTAGACACCTGAGCAGGGGCGGCGCGCAACGTGCCGCCGCCCTCTAGCAAATGGCGCCCCGTCGAGTTATATTGCCAAATGTTTCAAGCAGGGATTTGACGGGGCGATGAAGGCGATCAACGCAATCCGCATGGGCGGTGTCGACGTTTTGCCGCTGGTCGAGGGCGGCAAGGGCGTTGCAGTGTCGACCGGCGTGTCCTCCGGTCACTGGGCGCAGTCCGGCGGCGCCGGAACGTTCAGCGCCGTCAATGCCGACAGCTACGACGTGAACGGCCACTTGATCCCGCAAATCTACCACGGCCGCACCCGGCGGGAGCGGCACGAGGAGCTGATCGACTACGGCATCCGCGGCGGCATTGCGCAGGCTCGGCAGGCGCACGAGCTGTCGGGCGGCCGCGGCCGCATCCACGCCAACCTGCTGTGGGAGATGGGCGGCGCCGAGCGGGTGATCAGCGGTGTGCTCGAGGGCGCGCGCGGCTTGATTCACGGGCTGACCTGCGGCGCCGGCATGCCATACCGGCTGAGTGAGATCGCAGCCAAGTTCGGCGTCTACTATTACCCGATCGTGTCCTCCGCCCGCGCGTTCAACGCGCTGTGGAAGCGCGCCTACTCGAAGGCCGCGACCTTGTTGGGCGGCGTGGTGTATGAGGACCCCTGGCTCGCCGGCGGGCATAATGGCCTTTCCAACGGCGAGGAACCGGACAAGCCGGAGGACCCGTATCCGCGCGTGCTGGCATTGCGCAAGCTGATGCGATCGTTCGGGCTGGGCGACACCCCGATCATCATGGCGGGCGGCGTCTGGTGGCTGGAGGAGTGGGAGGACTGGATCGACAACCCTGAGCTCGGCCCGATCGCGTTCCAGTTCGGCACCCGGCCTTTGCTGACGAAGGAGAGCCCGGTCGGCGACGCCTGGAAGCAGAAGCTGCTGACCTTGAAGGAGGGCGACGTTTTCCTCAACAAGTTTAGCCCGACCGGATTCTATTCGTCCGCCGTAAACAACGCCTACATTGGCGAGTTGCGGGAGCGCAGCGAGCACCAGGTCGCCTACTCGATGGAGCCGGTCGGCGAGCATACCGCCCCGTTCGGCGTGGGGCCTCGTCAGCGCATCGTCTACCTGACGCCGATGGATCTGGGCCGGGCCGAGCGCTGGGTGCGCGCCGGGTTCACCGAGGCGCTGCGCACGCCGGACACCACGCTGGTGTTCGTGACCCCGGAGAAATCGGCCGAGATCCTGGCAGACCAGACCAATTGCATGGGCTGCCTCAGCCAGTGCCGCTTCTCGAACTGGTCGCAGCACGAGCCGCTCTACAGCAACGGGAAGAAGGCCGACCCGCGCAGCTTCTGCATCCAGAAGACGCTGCAGGCGGTGCGCGACGACCGGGGCGACCCGGCGGCGATCGACAACAACCTGATGTTCAGCGGCCACAACGCCTATCGGTTCGCGTCGGATCCGTTCTACTCCAACGGGTTCATCCCGACGGTTAAGGAACTGGTGGAGCGGATTCTCACCGGGCGTTAGCCGCGGGCGCGACCGAATCTGCTGACGTCGTCGCTGTCAGTTCGCCGTGCGCGGGCCTGGATCGCCGTGGTGCCAAGCAGCGGCTCGCCATGACGGGTGTTCGCTGACGTCAGACCGACAACCGCCGCCGGACCTCGTCTTCGTCGAGCGTCCCGGGGGCGCCGGATAGCACGACGTCGCCGCGGTCCATGATCGTGATGGTTTGCGCCAGGTCGCGGGCGAACTCGTAATATTGCTCGACCAGCACGATCGCCATCGCGCCGCGTTGCCGCAGCAGGGTGATGACCCGGCCAATATCCTTGATGATGGACGGCTGGATCCCCTCCGTCGGCTCATCCAGCACCAGCAGGCGCGGCTTCATCACCAGCGCGCGGGCGATGGCGAGTTGTTGCTGCTGGCCGCCCGACAAGTCCCCGCCGCGCCGGCGCAGCATCGTTTCCAGGATCGGGAACAACTCGAACATCTCGTCGGGGATGCGGCGCTCCCGCCGGGGCAACACTGCAAAACCGGTTTCAAGGTTCTCCCGCACGGTCAGCAGCGGGAAGATGTCGCGCCCCTGCGGGACCCAGGCGATGCCGCGGCGCGCCCGCTCGAAGGTGGGCAGGCGCGTGATGTCGCGTCCCTCCCACATCACTCGGCCCCGGCTGACCGGGTGGGCGCCCGTGATGGCGCGCAACAGGCTGGTCTTGCCGACGCCGTTGCGGCCCAGCACGCAGGCGACCGCCGCCGGATTGGCCTGTAGCGAAACCTGCCGAAGCGCGATCGCCGCCCCGTAGTGCAGGTCGACGGATTCAACGCTCAGCACTTGAAAGCCCTCTGCCTCTGGGAGAGGAAGCGATTACCGGCCAAGGTACACCTCCACCACCCGCGGGTCCTCGCTCACCTCGTCGATGCTGCCTTCGCTCAGCACGCTGCCCTCGTGCAGCACCGTCACCCTCACGCCCAGCGCCCGCACGAACGCCATGTCGTGCTCCACGACCACCACACTGCGGGTCCGGTTGATGTCGCGCAGCAGGCTCGCGGTCTGCTCGGTCTCGGAGTCGGTCATGCCCGCCACCGGCTCGTCCACCAGCAGCAGCTTCGGCTCTTGCGCCAACAACATGCCGATCTCCAGCCACTGCTTCTGGCCATGGCTGAGGTCCCCGGCGCGGCGGTGGCGGTGCTCGGTGAGCCGTGTCGTCTCCAGGATCGTCTCGATCCGGCGGCGCTCGTCCGCGGTCTGCCGGGCGAACAGCACCCGACGCGGCCCGCGGTCGCCGGCCAGGGCCAGCAAAAGGTTGTCCCACACGGTGTGCGGTTCGAACACGGTCGGCTTCTGGAACTTGCGGCCGATTCCCAGCCCGGCGATCGCCGGCTCGTCCAGCCGGGTCAGGTCGGTGGCGCCTTCGAACCGCACGGCGCCGGCGTCGGGCCGGGTCTTGCCGGTGATCACGTCCATCATTGTCGTCTTGCCGGCGCCGTTCGGCCCGATCACCGCGCGCATCTCTCCCGGCGCCAGCGACAGCGATAGCGCGTTGAGCGCGCGGAACCCGTCGAAGCTGACCGAAACCCGGTTCAGTTCGAGCAGGTTCAGGACACCGCCTCCCGCTCGGCGGATTGCGCGGGGGTCGGCGGCGCGGCTGGCAACGGCGGCTCGCCCCGCTCGCGCCGCCCGGGGATCAGGCCCAGGATGCCGCGCGGCAGGAATAGCGTGACGACGATGAACAGCGCGCCGAGCGCGAACAGCCACACCTCGGGCAGCGCTCCCGTCAGGATGGTCTTGCCGCCATTCACCAGAATCGCACCCAGGATCGCGCCCGACAGGGTTCCCCGGCCGCCGACTGCCACCCAGATCACCGCCTCGATGGAGTTGGCCGGGGCGAATTCCCCGGGGTTGATGATGCCGACTTGGGGCACGTAGAGCGCGCCGCCGATCGCGGCCATGACGGCCGAGAGCACCCAGACCACCAGCTTGTAGCGCTCCGGCCGGTAGCCGAGGAACCTGGTACGGCTCTCGGCGTCGCGCAACGCCACCAGCACCTTGCCAAAGCGCGACCGGGTGAGCGCGCGCGACATCAGGTAAAGCAGGCAGAGCACGAGCGCAGTCACCACGAGCAACCCGGCGCGCGTGGTGTCGGCCGAGAGCGGGAAGCCGAGCAGCTCCTTGAAGTCGGTCAGCCCGTTATTGCCGCCGAATCCCATGTCGTTGCGGAAAAACGCCAGCAGCAGGGCGTACGTCAGCGCCTGGGTGATGATCGAGAGGTACACGCCGGTGACCCGGCTGCGAAACGCCAGGTAGCCGAACGCCGCCGCCAGCACGCCCGGCGCCAGCACCGCCATCAGCATCGCGTAGCCGAACCAGTCGAAGCCTTGCCAGAACCAAGGCAGCTCCTTGTAGTTCAGGAACACCATGAAGTCCGGCAGGACCGGGTTGCCATAGGACCCGCGGCTGCCGATCTGCCGCATCAGGTACATGCCCATCGCGTAGCCGCCGAGCGCGAAGAACGCGGCATGGCCGAGCGTCAGGATGCCGACGAAGCCCCAGACCAGGTCCACCGCCAGCGCCAGTATCGCGTAACAGAGATACTTGCCGAACAGCGACACGACGAAGGTCGGCACATGCAGCGCCGAGCTCGGCGCCGTGCCCAGGTTCAGCGCCGCCAGCAGCACTGCGCCGCCACCGACCAGTAAAACGGTGAGCGCCGACGCCCTCACGCCTCCACCGACCGGCCCTTTAGCGGGAACATGCCGCGCGGCCGCCGCTGGATGAAGCCGATGATCAGCACCAGCACCACGATCTTGCCCAGCACCGCGCCCGCCACGGGCTCGAGGAACTTGTTGACGATGCCCAGCACCAGCGCGGCCAGCGCCGTGCCCCACAGATTGCCGACGCCGCCAAACACCACCACCATGAAGCTGTCGATGATGTAGCCCTGACCCAGGTTCGGGCTGACGTTGTCGATCTGGCTCAGCGCCACGCCCGCGATCCCAGCGATGCCCGAGCCGAGGCCGAAGGTCAGCGCGTCCACCCACGGCGTGCGGATGCCCATTGCCGCCGCCATGCGCCGGTTCTGCGTCACGGCGCGCATGCGCAGGCCGAGCGAGGTGTAGCGCAGCGTCGCCATCAGCGCCGCCAGCACCAGCACGGCGAACACGATGATGGTCAGGCGGTTGATCGTGAGGTCCAGCCCGCCGACATGGATCGACCCGGCCATCCAGGCCGGACTGCCGACGTTGCGGTTGTCGGCGCCGAAGATCGACCGCACCGCCTGCTGCAGCACCAGCGACAGCCCCCAGGTGGCCAGCAACGTTTCCAACGGGCGGCCATACAGATAGCGGATCAGGCACCGCTCGATCGCCACGCCGACGGCGCCGGATACGAGGAAGGCGGCGGGCACGGCGATGAACAGGCTGGCGCCGAACAATCCCGGCGCGCTGCCGCGGATCGCTTCCTGCACCACGAACGTCGTGTAGGCGCCTAGCATCACCATCTCGCCGTGCGCCATGTTGATCACCCCCATGACGCCGAAGGTGATCGCGAGCCCGGTGGCCGCCAGCAGCAGGACGGAGGCGAGCGAGACGCCGTAGAACACCGCCTGCAGCACACCCCAGAGGCGCTGTGAGAAGTCGATGTCGGCCATGGCCTTCGCCATCGCGGCGGCCACCGGCGGCGACGGATGCGGCGCCGCACTGATCGCAGACCGCGCCTCGAGGTCGCCGCGGGCCGCCAGGACCTCGATCGCAGCCAGCCGATCGGGGTCGCTGCTGCCATCGGCGGCGAGAATGACAGCGGCGCGAGCCTGCGCCATCGTTCGCCGGATGGTCGGGTCGGTCTCCTTGGCAATGGCGCGGTCGAGCGCCGGGACCGCCGCCTCGTCGCGCGAGTGGAACACCGCCTCGGCGGCCGCGGCGCGCTGGCCCGGGTCGGGAGAGAACAATCGGACGCTGCCGAGCGCCGCGTCGGTCGCGCGGCGCACGTTGTTGTTGACCCGCACCGGCCGCGCGCCCGGCGCCTCCGCCGGCTGCCCGGTGGCGGCGGACACGGCGCCCGAGTCGGTGCGGATATACAACTGGCGGTCCGCGCCGAGCAGCAGCTTGCCGTCCTGCAATGCCGCCAGGATGTCCCCGGCGCGCGGGTCGCCGGAGGTGGCAAGCCCCGCCACCCCCCGCTCGATGTCGGCGAAGCTGCCGGATGCGAATGGCGTCAGGTCAGCCTGGGCGCGCGCCGCGGAGGCGACCAGCAGCATGAAACCGAGCGCCGTCATGGCCAGGCTAAGCCAGCGGGACGAACCCGGCCGTGACGGCGCCTTCACGTCAACTCTTCCCGGCGCCGCCGCACTTGCCGCTTTTCACGTTGAAGTTGCCGCAGGACATCGGCGGCAGCCAATCGCTGATCAGGTCGCGTGAGCCTTCGAGGTAGGGGGACCAGGCTTCCGCCACGATCAGTCCCGGCGTCTGGCTGACGATGTCGAACTGGCCGTTGCCCTCGATCTCGCCGATCAGCACAGGTTTTGTGATGTGGTGGTTGGGCATCATCGACGAGAAGCTGCCGGTCAGGTTCGGCACCGAAACGCCGATCATCGCGGGGATCACCTTGGCCGGGTCGGCGCTGCCGGCCTTCTCGACGCCCTTGATCCACATATTGAAGCCGATGAACGCGGCCTCCATCGGGTCGTTGGTGACGCGCTTCGGGTTCTTGGTGAACGCGTGCCACTGATCGATGAACGCCTTGTTCTGCGGCGTGTCGACGCTCATGAAGTAGTTCCAGGCGGCCAGGTGGCCCACCAGCGGCTTGGTGTCGATGCCGGCCAGTTCCTCCTCGCCGACCGAGAACGCCACCACGGGAATGTCCGTGGCCTTCACGCCCTGGTTCGACAGCTCCTTGTAGAACGGCACGTTGGCGTCGCCGTTGATCGTCGACACCACCGCAGTCTTCTTGCCGGCGGACCCGAACTTCTTGATGTCGGCCACGATCGTCTGCCAATCCGAGTGGCCGAACGGCGTGTAGTTGATCATGATGTCGTCCTGGGCCACCCCTTTCTGCTTCAGGTAGGACTCCAGGATCTTGTTCGTCGTGCGCGGATACACGTAGTCGGTCCCGGCGAGCACCCAACGGGTGATCTTGTTCTCCGTCGTGAGGTACTCGACGGCGGGGATCGCCTGCTGATTCGGCGCGGCGCCCGTGTAGAACACGTTCTTGCTGCTTTCCTCGCCCTCATACTGGACGGGATAGAACAGGATGTTGCCCGTCTCCTCGAAGACCGGCAGCACGGATTTGCGCGACACGCTGGTCCAGCAGCCGAATACGGCGCTGACCTTGTCCACCGTGATCAGTTGACGCGCCTTCTCGGCGAACAGCGGCCAGTTCGAAGCCGGGTCGACGACCACGGCCTCGATCTTCTGCCCCAAGACACCGCCCTTGGCGTTCTGCGCATCGACCAGCATCAGCATGACGTCCTTCAGCGTGGTCTCGCTGATCGCCATGGTGCCGGACAGCGAGTGCAGGATGCCGATCTTGATCGGGCCCGTCGCCTGCGCCCGCGCGCCTCGCGCGGATGCGGCGAGGGCGGCAGCGAGGCTGAACGCCCCGAAAGCGCGGCGACCAATTGTTCCTGGCATAGAGTTCACTCCTGTTATCATTGCAAACGCATCAGCAATGATCATGCCATTCAAGGTAGCCCGGTTTGTGAGGCGTTTAAGACGGTGGCGCCTGAGTAGGCGGCATGTGCGCCCAAACAGGCGGCATTGGACCAGGCCCTCTCGCCTTCGACCCTGTCCCGCAAGCGGGAGAGAAAGCAGCAAATAGCCCTCCCCCGATGTGCGGGAGAGGGCTTGGGAAGGCTCAGGTCCGTCTACGAACGGCCGCCTACTTCGACGGCGGGACGGCGCTCGTCGGTTCGGGTTGCGCGTTGCCGGCCGGGATGGGCGTGGCCGGAGCGGCGGCCGGCGTCGCGCCGCCGGGCAGCGGCTCTGGCGAGGCCGCCAACGAATGCAGGTAATCGATCACGTCGGCGCGCATCTTCGGGTCTGGGATCCCGACGAACGTCATCTTGGTGCCGGGCGCGTAGGCCGAGGGCTTTGTCAGCCACTTGTCCAGTTCCTCATACGTCCAGGGTCCCTGATGGGCCTTCAGCGCGTTCGAGTATTCGAAGGTGACCATGTGGGCGTGCGGCGCGCCGACGATCCCGTACAGGTTCGGGCCGACACCGGCCTTGCCGCCCTCGTTGAAGCTGTGGCAGGCGATGCAGCCAAGCCGCAGCGTGTCCGTCTTGCCGGCATTCACGTCCGCCGTAGCCAACCGGTCGGCGATCGGCGTCGCAGTGGGCGGGGTCGGCGCAGTGTTGGGCCCAGCCGTAGGAGCGTTGGGCGCCGCATCCGGCGGCGGCGCCGGGGGCAACGCTTCCGGGCTCGCCGACAACGTCCGGAGATAGTCGATGATGTCAGCCCGCTTCTTCGGATCGGCCAGCCCGGCGTAGCTCATCTTGGTGCCGGGGGCGTAGGCGCTGGGCTTCTTCAGCCATTCGTACAGCTCGTCGTACGTCCAAGGCCCGGCCTTCGCCTTCAGCGCGGAGGAGTATTCGTAGCCCGCCATATGGCCATGCGGCGCGCCGAGCACGCCGTAGAGGTTGGGCCCAATGCCGGCCTTGCCGCCCTCGTTGAAGCTGTGGCACGCGATGCAGCCCTGCTGCTTGACCAGCGACTCGCCTGTCGCCGGGTCGGCCGACACCAACTCCAGCGCCACCGGCGGGTCCGCGGTCGGCGCGGCTGCGCCGGCGGTGGGATCGGTCGGAACGTCGATCTTGATCGCCGTGGTCTGCAGCCGGTGCGGACGCACCAGCGTCTCGCCCACCAGGCCTGCGACCATGAACACGATCCCTGCTGTCAGCACGGCTGCGGCAGCCTTGTTGACCTCCATGCTATCCATGCAAACGCGGCTCCTTGCGGGTGTGTTGCCTCGGCCCGCCAATGGGAGCTTGGCAAGGCCCGGCAGATGTCAATGCGGCGGTGATAGCATCGGCAAACCGTCGCGGCTACTGCGCGGCCGCTACACGAAGCCCAGCGTCGAAAGCCCAGCGTCGCCTGTCGATGACCTGGTTCATCGCCCGGCCGCGCAAAGCGATGCCTACTGCGGTGGACGTGAGCAAGCGATGCTTCCGCCCCGCCTTATCGTAGCGCTCACGATTGAGTGTGGCGCTTTGCTTGAAGATGAACCCCAGCTCATCCGGAGTGTCCGATGCCGACCGACCGGCCGCCGCCACGCCTCCAGCCAGACGCCGACATCATCGCGTTCAGCGACCACGCCAACCGGTTCACCGCGGCGGACCGCGCAGCTCTGCTGAGCTGGGAGGCGAACGGCCAGGGCATCCGGCTGGCGATCCATCGGCGGCGGGACGACGACCCGCCCGAAGTGGGAGAGTTCGCCAGCATCTATCAGGACGATGCGCGATGGGCGGCGTGGGGCGCGGCGCGGCAGGGCGGGGCGATCCGGGTATGGCGCGCGCGGGACGGCCGCGATATCGGCCGCTTCGCCACGATGCCCGAAGCGCTGGCCGCTGTTACGGGGCCGGAGGCGGTGCAGCGGCGGCGCTGACCGGCGCGCCCGGGTGCGATTGAGTCTGCGACTGACTCTGCTTCTGCGGTTCGGGTCGCCAATCGCGGAAGAACGCGTAGCCGATTTCGCCGGCGAGCAGGATCAGGTCGCGCTGCAATGCGTCGAGGAAATCGTGCAAGCCATTGGAGATCAGGTTGCCCATCGGGTTGGAGGACAGCGCGGCCCGCACCTCCTCGATCCGCTCCAGCGCCGCCCGTGTGCCGCGCAGGTTGTAACGGCTGCGCAGCTGCGCCAGGTGCCACTCCACCTGGCTCACGCACAGCGACACGCTGCGAGGGAAAGACTGGTCCGACAACAGGAACGCAACCACGTCCACCGGCTCGAACCCGGCCGGCGCCACCCGGCGGAACGCGTGGTACCCGGCGGCGGCCCGCAACACGCCGCCCCACTGCACCAGCTCGGTCATGCGCCGCTCCTCGGCGCCGTCCAATTGGAGCAGGTGGTACTTGATGTCGAGCAGCCGAGTCGTCTGGTCGGCGCGCTCGATCAGGCGGCCCAGCATATAGAAGTTCCAGCCCTGGTCGCGGAAGAACGTGCCTTCCGTGATGCCGGTATGCGCCTGAACGCCCTCCTTCAGCCGGGTGCAAAGCCGCGTCAGGTGGTCGCCCTGCAGTTCCCGGGGCTTGATCGCCAGCACGTCGCGGTGGAACACGTTCATCTGCAACCACATCTCGGTGCTGATCAGCGGCCGCAGAATGCGCGCGTTGGCCCGCGCCGCTTCGATCGAGGACGGCACCGAGGTCGGATTGGTGCGGTCCAGCAGGTAGAAGCGCTTGATGCCCTCCCCGTCCAGCGTGCCGCCGGCCTCGAGGAAGCGGCCCTCGTCGGCGTTGATCCGCAACAGCGCGCTCCAGGCCTCGTCCTCGCGGCCCGGGCTCTCGAAGGTCTGCGTAACGTCGATCAGGCGCGCCAGGTTCTCCACCCGCTCGACGTAGCGGGCCATCCAGAACAGACCCTCGGCGTAACGGGCCAGCAGCAACGTGTCCTTCAACGACCCGCTCATTCGCTGGCCAGCACCCAGGTGTCCTTCGATCCGCCGCCCTGCGAGGAGTTCACGATCAGGTTGCCCTCCGCCATGGCGACGCGCGACAGCCCGCCAGGCAGCACCCAAGTGTCGCGGCCGGTTATCGCGAACGGGCGCAGGTCCAAGTGGCGTGGGCGCAAGCCGTTGTCGGTCAGCGTTGGCGCCACGGACAGGTCGATCATCGGTTGGCTGACCCAGTTGGACGGGTTGGCCAGCAGCGCGGCGCGCGCCGTGTCCAGTTCGGCGATGGAGGCGCGCGGGCCGATGGTGATGCCGTAGCCGCCCGATTCGCCCACCGGCTTCATAACCAGCGAGGCGAGGTTGTCCAGCGTATACGCCAGCCCCTCCTTCTCGCCGCAGATGTTGGTCTCCACGTTCGGCAGGATCGCGTCCTCGCCCAAGTAGAAGCGGATGATGCGCGGCATGTAGGCATAAACCGCCTTATCGTCGGCCACACCCGTCCCGACGGCGTTGGCCAAGGTGACGTTGCCGGCCCGCCACGCGCCGATCAGCCCGGGCACGCCCAGCATGCTGTCGGCGCGGAACACGGTCGGATCCAGGAAGTCGTCGCCGATCCGGCGGTAGATGGTGTGCACCGGGCGCAGGCCGGCGGTGGTGCGCATGAACACGCGCTCCGCCTCCACAAGCAGGTCGGCGCCTTCCACCAGGGGCACGCCCATCTCGCGGGCGAGGAAGACGTGCTCGAAATAGGCCGAGTTGTAGATGCCGGGCGACAGGAGGACGATCTGCGGGTCGGCGACGTTTTCGGGCGCGATCTCCGTCATGGCGGCGCGCAGGCGGCGGCCGTAATCGTCGACCGGGTGCAGCATCATGCCGGCCATCAGGTCGGGGAAGGTGCGGCGCATCAGGTGGCGGTTCTCCACCACGTACGACACGCCTGAAGGGGTGCGGGCGTTGTCCTCCAGCACGCAGAACCCGCCGTGGCGGTCGCGCACGATATCGGTGCCGCAGATGTGGATGTAGGTGCCGAAACGGATGGGGAAACCTTCCATCTCCGGGCGGTAGTTGGGGTTCCCGAGCACCAAGGCGGCGGGAATGACGCCCGCCTTGATGATGCGGCGCTCGTGGTAGATGTCGTGCAGGAAGCTGTTCAGCGCCTTCACGCGCTGCTTCACCCCCGCCTCGATGTGCCGCCACTCCGATGCGGTGATGATGCGAGGCAGGCAGTCGAACGGCAGGATGCGATCGATCGCCTCCGCCTCGGAATAGACGGTGAAGGTGATGCCGAGGTCGACCAGGTCGTGCTCCGCCCCCTTGGCGCGGGCGCGCAAGGTGTCGAGCCCGATAGCGGTCACCCGGCTGCGGATGAGATCGATGGCGCCGCCGTCGCCGGCCCGGGCCGTCAACTCGCAGAAGAAAGCGCCAGCGTCGTAACTGGCGAACGGGTCAATCGGCATGGTCATTCGTGTGCTTTGACCCTCCCATCTGCCGCAATGCAAGTGCCGGACCGCGTCCGGCGCCGTTGCAGCGCCGGGTGATCAACGCAGGATGATGGCGACTCGGCGGTTCTGCGGTTCGCGGACGCCGGCCGCCGTCGGCACCAGTGGACGGGTGTCTCCAAATGCCTGGATATCGATGGCGGTGCGCGGCACGCCGTCGCGCACCAGCTCCGCCGCGACAGTCTGGGCGCGACGGAGCGACAGGCCCTGGTTGTAGGCCGGCGTGCCGGAACGGTCGGCGTTGCCCTGCACCTCGATGCGCGTGTGCTGCACGTGGGTGCTGGCTTGCGCCGCCTCGCCGACGATTTGACGGGCGCGGTCGGTCAGGTCCGAGCGGTCCCAGTCGAAGAACACGAGGTATGTGCGCGCGGGGGTCGCGACCAGCGGCGGCGGCGTTGGCGCCGGGATGACCGGTGGCGCGGTGTTGAAGGCATAGCGCACGCCAAGCAGCAGGCTGTGGTTGTAGTCGCTGTTGATGTTGAAATGACCGGACGTTCCGCCCCCGTTGCTGTTCACGACGTTGTCGCGGCCATGGAAGGACGGCGCGTCGAGAACGCCGTAGAAGCGGTATTCCGTGGTGAGCGACAAGCCCGGCACAGCGGCGAGCGGGAAGCTGATGCCGAAAATGCCCTGGTAGGCGAAGTTGGTCGACCACCCGCGGGCGCCGACCCTGATCGGCACCGCCGGACCACCCGGGATGACGTTCGGCTGCCCGACGCCTGTTCCGTAGGAGTGCAGGTTGTCCAAGTAAGTATCGGAGATGCCGCCGCCCAGACCGAAGTACGGGTAGAGCCAGTTCAGCCCGACATCCATGTCGAAGAGCGCGTTGACCATGCCGCCATAACTATACTGGTCGCCGCCCGAAGCAGTCGGCCCGGATCCGTTGATGAACCCGGTCAACTGCCGGACTCGGTTGTGGCGCACGTCGCCCTCGACCTCGACGCGGAAGCCGTTGCCAAACCCCCATCCGACGCTGCCGACGCCGACGCCGCCGATATCGGTCGACAGTCGCTTCGCCGCCAAATTCAGCCCCGGAGAGGCCAGCACCCGCTCCTGTTGCAGGTAGTTCCCGCCCGCCCCGGCGCCGATGTAGAGGCCGGTGACCGGCTGCGCGAGCACGCCCCCCGGCGCGACCAGCATGGGAACGGTCAGGACAGTGGCGGCAAGCAACGATATGCGGAGGCGAGTCATAACCGAACTCCTGGTCGTTCGACGCGAGGCCCTGGACGCGACCCCTCAAACGAGAAGAAGCCGGCCAGATGACTGACCGGCTCCCCTCTAGCAAGCCGCACGACGGATCCGAAGAGCCATCGTGCGGGAAGGCGGTTTAGATCAGCGCAGGATGATCGCCACGCGGCGGTTCTGCGGCTCGCGGACGCCGGCGGCGGTCGGCACCAGCGGACGCGTGTCGCCGAAGGCCTGGATGTCGATCGCCGTGCGGGGCACGCCGTTGCGCACCAGTTCGGCGGCGACGGTCTGGGCGCGACGGAGCGACAGGCCCTGGTTGTAGGCGGGCGTGCCGGAGCGGTCGGCGTTGCCCTGGACTTCGATCCGCGTGTACTGCACGCGGGTGCTGGCCTGCGCCGCCTCGGCGACGATCTGGCGGGCGCGGTCGGTCAGGTCCGAACGATCCCAGTCGAAGAACACCAGGTAGGTGCGGGCGACGTTCGGCTGCACCGGCGGCGGCGTGACGACGACCGGAGCCGGCGTCGGGGTGTTGAAGGCGTAGCGCACGCCGACCAGGATGCTGTGGTTGAAGTCATCCGTGTTGAACTTCTGCCGAGTGCCACGGAACGTGGTGCCCGCGAAGTATTGCTCGGAGTAAGCGCGGCCGCCGATCTCGCCCATGAAGCGATACTCCGCCGTGAACGCCAAGCCAGGCACGAAGTCGTAGACCGGGAACGACACGCCGGCGATGCCCTGAACGCCCAGGTTGTCGTTCTGCCCGGTGATGCGCAGGAACTGCGCGCTCGCGCCGTTGGCGTAGGCGGTCGAGACGTGACCGTTGTTGAACTGGTTATGAACGTAACCAGCGCCGACGCCGAGGTATGGGAAGACCGGCGAGTTGATGCCGAACTGGTCGAGCGGAACGTCATACAGGACGTTCAGGAACGCGCCTTCCTTATACTCGTCGCCGCCGGCCGACGTCTCATTCGTCGCGGTGGCGCCCACGCCGGTCGTGAAACCGCCGTTCTTCACGTTGTGGATTTTGTTCTGGTAGTAGGCGCCCTGAAGCTCGACCCGGAAACCGGACAGGACCGTGCCTGGGAACAACCCAGCCAACCCATAACCGACGCTGGCGACCACGACCGGGCCGGCATTGAAGCGATAGTCGCTGCCCTTGCCGAAGTTCGCCGGGCCGTTGCTGATCGACTTGACCGCTTCGGTCTGCAGGATGTTCCCACCGGCGCCTGCGCCGATGTATAGGCCGTCGATGGACTGAGCGTGTACTGCGAGTGGGGCAACTAACACGGTTGCCGCCAAAAGCGCATTGCGGAGCTTCATTCTTTCTCTCCTCATAACAGATCTGCGCTTGCAACGCAGCCAGCCGCCTGGTGGTCCGGGAAACGTTCCCCCCGGCTCTCGGTAACGCACAATACCACTAGAATTCAGGAGCGGGAGGGGAGTGTGGCTGATTCCTCCACACTGTGGCGGTGGAGCAACATCGACCGGCGCAATCAAGCAACAGTGATCTGACTGCTTCGAACTAAACTCTCAGACGATCTTGCTCTCGAACGGCGGCAAATAGTCCGGCGCCTCGAACTCGATCACCCATAAGTCCGGGTCGAATCCGACCTGCCGCGCCACGTAGGCGTCGGCCGCAGCCTCATCCACGGGGGCCACGCCCGTGCCGCGCAGCCACGCCGCCTCGCCCGCCCGCACCTGCGACAGCACGACGAGCCCGTCCCGGCCGCGTAAAACCACCAATATGCCGCCTGCGTCCGGGTCGCCGCGCCGCACCACCATGCCCGGCCGGGCCGCGCCCTCACCCAACCGCAACGCCATCTGCACCCAAAGCTTCGCCTTGACGCGCGGCTCCACCGGCTAAACCACGAGCACGGTCGACCCTGTCGTGCGCCTCGCTTCGAGATCCACATGCGCGCGGGCCGCCTCGCGCAACGGATAGGTCTGGTTGACCACGATTCGCACCGCCCCGCTCTCGACCGCCGCGAACAGCTCTCCGGCGACCGACTCCAGTTCGGCCCGAGTCGCGATGAAGGCGCCGAGGCTCGGCCGGGTCAGGAAATACGAGCCCCGCGCCAAGATGTTGGGGTCGATCGGCTCCACCGCGCCGGACGCCTGGCCGAACAGCACCAGCACGCCACGCGGGCGCAGGCATTGCAGCGACCTGTGGAACGTGTCGCGGCCCACGCTGTCATACACCACCGGCAGGCCCACGCCGCCCGTCAACTCCTTCGCGACGGCGACGAAATCGCCCTCGCCGGTGACGACCGGGTGCTCACAACCATGCGCCCGCGCCAGCTCGGCCTTGGCTTGGGACGACACCGTGCCGATCACGGTGGCGCCCAGCGAACGCGCCCACTGGCATAGGATGAGGCCGATCCCACCGGCCGCGGCATGGATCAGGATCACGTCGCCCGCCGCGACGCGGTAGGTGGTGCGGATGAGGTATTGCACCGTCATGCCCTGCAGCATCATCGCCGCGGCGGTCTGGTCGTCGATGCCGGGCGGCAGCTTGATGAGGCGGTCCGCGGCGATCAGCCGGCGCTCGGCATAGGCGCCGACCGCGCCCGCGTAGGCGACCCGGTCGCCCGGCGCCACGACGCTGACGCCCTCGCCCACCGCCTCCACCACGCCGGCGCCCTCGGACCCCGGAATGAACGGCATCGTCTGCGGATACAGGCCGGTGCGCTGGTAGATGTCGATGAAGTTGAGTCCGATGGCGGTCTGCCGCAGTAGCGCCTGACCCGGCCCTGGCGGCGGCACGTCAAACGCCTCCCACGTCAAAACCTCGGGTCCGCCGTGGCGGTGCAGCCTGATGCCGTGTGTTTCCATGAGGCGAAATCTGAGCGGCGCGGCGAGCGAGGTCAACGCCGGTCTTGCCGCCGGAACTGGCGCCTGTAGCGTGCCGCCATGATGCGCTTCCTCGCCGCGCTTGGCCTTTTCGCGCTCTGCCTGGCGCTAGCCGCGTGCGCCGCCGCCCAGCCTGCGCAGGTCGCCGACCCGGCGTTGCGCGACCAGGTCGTCGCCGTGCCCATGATGGACGCGGCCGGGCGAACGCTGACCATCGAGGCGCGCCTGTGCCGCCCGGCCACCGACGCACGCGGGCGGCTGGTGGTCATCAACCACGGCTCGCCGGCAAGCGCCGCGGACCGGCCGGGCATGCAAGTCGCGACGTGCGCGTCCGAGCCGGCGCGCTGGTTTCTCACCCGCGGCGACGTCGTGTTGTTCCCGTTGCGGCGCGGCTACGGCGCCACCGGCGGCGCCTGGGCGGAGACGAACGGCAGCTGCGTCACGCCCGACTACGTGCACGCCGGGGTGGAGACGGCGCGGGACATCGCCGCCGCGGTGGATTACGGCACGGCGCTGCCGTTCGTGCGGCCGGACAACGTCGTGGTGGTCGGGCAGTCCGCCGGGGGCTGGGGCACGATCGCCTACGACAGCCTGCCGCATCCAAAGGTGAACGCGTTCGTCGTCATGGCCGGGGGCCGCGGCGGCCATCGGGACAACCTGCCAAACCGCAATTGCGCGCCGGACCGCCTGGCGCAGGCGGCCGGCACGTTTGGCGCAACCGCGGCAACGCCCATGCTGTGGGTCTACACCGCCAACGACAGCTTCTTCGCCCCGCCCATCGCGCAGGAGATGCATGCCGCCTTCACCGCTGCGGGCGGCAAGGCGGACCTGGTGCAGCCCGGCCCGTTCGGGACCGACGGGCACCGGCTGTTCAACGGCGCCGGCGGCTCGCTGGTCTGGGGCCCGCTCGTCGACGCCTACCTCAAGAACCATCCGGGATGACGGCGATGCTGGACTGCCAACGCCACCTGTTCGAGGTCCCGCGGGAGGTCGCCTACCTTAATAACGCGTCCTACACCCCGCTCCCGCGCGTTGTGCGGCAGGCGGGCGAGGCGGGCGTGGCGGCAAAGAGCGCGCCCTGGACGATGGACCCCGGGGCTGCGCTGGCGCAGGCCGACGCGGTGCGCGCCGCCGCCGGGCGCGTCGTCGGGGCGGGGCCGGACGACATCGCCATCGTGCCGTCGGTGGCCTACGGGATCGCCACCGCCGCCGCCAACCTGCCCGTTACCGAGGCGACTCGCATCCTGCTGATGGCGGGCGAGTTCCCGTCGCAGTCGCTGGCATGGGCGCTCGAGGCCGAGCGGCACGGCGCGATGCTCGACGTCGTCTCGCGCCCGGCGGACGGGAACTGGACGGATGCGCTGATGGCGCGGGCGACGCAGCCCGGTCTGCCGCCGGTCGGCATCGCGGCACTAACCCCGCTGGACTGGAGCGATGGGACGCTGATCGAGCTGGCCCGGCTTGCCCCTGCGTTGCACGACCAGGGCGCGGCGATCGTGGTCGACGCGACGCAGGCGGCGGGCGTGCTGCCGCTGGACGTGCGGCTGCTCGGCGCCGATTTCCTGGTGTTCCCGACCTACAAATGGCTGCTCGGCCCCTACACGCTGGCCTTCTTGTACGTGGCGCCGCACCGCCAGGACGGCACGCCGCTGGAGCAGCACGGCGCCAATCGCACCCATGGCCCGCGCCCGTTCACCGGCACGTTGGGCCCGCTGGTGCAGACGGCGCGGCGCTTCGACATGGGGGAGCGGCTGAACCCGGTCAGCCTGCCGATGGCGCTGGCCGGCATGACGCTGGTGGATGGGTGGGGCCGGGACCGCATTGCCGCGCGGCTACGCGGCCTGACCGACCGAGCCGCCGAAATCGCCGAGTCGTACGGATTGCGGCCCGTGCCGCGCGCGTTGCGGGCGCCGCACATCCTGGGGCTGCACCCGCCCGCCGGGCATAGCGTGGGCGATCTCGTGCAGGGCCTGGCCCGACATGGCGTGTTCGTCGCGGAGCGCGGCGAGGTGATGCGCATCGGCGCACACGTGTTCAACGACGAGGGCGATTTGGAACGCTTCGGCGCGGCGCTGGGTGACATCGTGGGTTAGCTCCAGCCCGAATCGGTCGGACATGCGAAATGACCGTCATGCCCGCGCTTGACCCGGGCATGACAAGTCTCGCGGCTTCAGAAGCCTACCGCGACGCGTCTTTCGTTGCTGGCCAGCAGGTTGCGGTAACGCGCCATCGCCAGCAGGGGGAAGAACAGACGGTACCCGTGATAGCGAAGATAGAATACCCGCGGGAAGCCGACCGCGGTGTACGGCTCCTCATCCCATTCGCCATCCGGCCGCTGGGTGCGGCGGAGATAGTCGATGCCGCGCGCAACTGTCGGGCTATCGACCTCCCCGGCGGCCATCAAGCCCAACAACGCCCAGGCGGTCTGCGACGGGGTGCTCTGCCCGAAGCTGCCTGGCGGGGCGCCGGCGTAGCTCTCCTCGTCCTCGCCCCAGCCGCCATCGGGCCGCTGGCGCGCCGTCAGCCAGGCGGCGGCGCGACTGATCGCCGGGTCGTCATGCGGCAACCCCAGCGCGTTCAGCGCGGTCAGCGTCGACCACGCGCCGTAGATGTAGTTAGTGCCCCAACGGCCAAACCAACTGCCGTCCGGCTCCTGCTCGCGCCGCAGGTATTCGACCGCCCTGGCCACGGCTGGCTCGGCTGTCGTGTGCCCGAGTTGGGCGAGGAACGACACGCAACGCGCCGTGACGTCCACGGTCGGCGGGTCCAGCAGAGCGCCGTGGTCGGCGAACGGGATGTGGTTGAGGAACTGGTGGTCGTTGTCGGCGTCGAATGCGCCCCAGCCGCCATTGCGGCTCTGCATTCCCAGGATCCAGTCCCGCGCGCGGGTTATCGCGCCGGCATGCGCCGGGTCGCCGCTGCGATGCAGCAGCAAGGCGACGACCGCGGTGTCGTCCACGTCCGGGTAGTGGGCGTTCTCGTATTGGAAGGCCCAGCCGCCGGGCGGCGCGTCCGGCCGGACTTCCGCCCAGTCGCCGCGGAACGTCGTCACCTGCCGCTGGGCCAGCCAGTCGCACGCGGCGCCGACCGATGGAGCGGCATCGCCGGCCGACTCCGCCAGCGCATGGCCGGCCAGCCCGGTGTCCCAGATCGGCGACAGGCACGGCTGGCAGTAGGCATACCCCTCCTCCACCACCAGCAGCTTGCGGATGGCGCGCCAGGCGGTGGCAGGGTGCGGATGGTCCGGCGCGTAGCCGAGCGCATCGAACATCATCAGGCTGTTGGCCATGGCGGGGTAGATCGCGCCCAGCCCGTCCTCCCCGTTCAACCGCTCCACGGTGAACGCGACCGCGGCGTCCAGCGCCCGTTTGCGCGCGGCGGCGGGGAAGCGGTGCTGGATCGGGCGCAACGCGGTGTCCAACCAGCGGAACACGGGTCCCCACGCGGACCGGTAGGGGCCGCGGAACCAGTCCGTCACCTGGTCCGGCGGCGTGCGGAACAGTTCGGCAACCGAGATGCCGCGCGGGTTGCGGGCTTGCGGGCGCAGCGCCATCAGCACCAGCAGCGGCACCATGACCGTGCGCGACCAGTACGACACCTTCGACAAATGGAAGAAGAACCACCGCGGCAGATGCATAATCTCCACGGGCATGACGGGCGTGGCGCGCCACGGCACTTGGCCGAACAGCGCCAGCTGGATTCGTGTGAACACATTGGCCCGTTCGGCGCCGCCCATCGCCAGAATGCGTTCCCGCGCGAGCGCCATGTGTGGGGCGTCCACCGGGTCGCCGATCGCGCGCAACGCGAAATACGCCTTGACGCTCACCGAAAGGTTGGTCGTTCCCCCGTGGAACATCGGCCAGCCGCCATCCTGGCTTTGCCGGGCGCGCAGGTAAACGCCGATTCGCCGCTCGAGCTCAGGATCGATGCGGTCGAGGTAATGCTCCAACAGGACGTATTCAGACGGAATCGTAACATCCGCCTCGAGTTGGAACAGCCAGTGTCCGTCCGCCGCCTGCCGCTCCTTCAAGGCGGCCTCAGCCGCGTCGATCGCGGTGTTCAGCGTGTCGGCGTCGCGGCGTTCAAGCGTTTCGCTAGGCATCGTGCATCTAGGACCCGTCAAAATCTGGAAATCGGTCTTCATCACCGGCTCAAGACGCCTCTGCGAGCGCGGTCGCAGCAACATGTCCGGATCTGATCGCACCCTCTATCGTGGCAGGCAGCCCGGTGTCCGTCCAATCTCCCGCGAGAACCAGGTTCATCAAGGTCGTACGTGCGCCAGGCCGCTTCCGGTTCTGGCAAGGGGTCGCAGCAAAGGTCGCACGCTTTTCTTTTACGACACGCCAGGCTGGTAGAGGTTGCGTTATCCCCAATGCAGCAGCCAATTCAGGCCACACTGTGGCAGCAAGGTCACTACTTGGCCGGTCTACAAGCCGGTTTGCCGCGCTGATCGTCACCGAGAGCACGCCCGGTTTAGCGAACACCCACTCCGCCGTGCCGCCCAGCAAGCCCAGGAAGCCAGCCGGCCCGACGGAAGCTGCATGGCGGTAATGCAGGTTCACGATCGATTCGAACGCATCGGGCGCGGACAAGTCCGGCAGCAACCCGCGCGCGACCGGCGACGGGACCGCAAGCACCACGCCATCACCCGGCTCCAGCGCAACCGGGCCGTCGGGCGTGGCGAGCGCGGCGACCCGGCCGTCGGCAAGGTCCAGCGCCGACACGCGGCGGCCGGTCTGCACCTGCGCGCCGCCCGCCGCCAGCGCGGCGAGCGCCGGGTCGACGAAGGTCGCGGACAGGCCGTCCCGCGGGTAGGCGGGGATGCACGCGGCGCCGCCCTTGAACACGGTCTCACGCAGGGTCGCGACCATCAGTCGCGCGCTGCCCGTTGCGGGGGAGGTGTTCAGCGCGGCGATCACCAGCGGCTCCATCAGCCGGTCGTTCAGCGCGCCTTGCGGCATCAACTGACCCACCGTCGCGTCCGGGCCGGCGCGCAGCAGCGCCAGCATTCCGACATATTCGCGCAACCGCGCGCCGGGGACGCGGCGGCCCGGGGCGAACACCCACCAGGGCAGCCGCCCGGCATTGGGCCGCACCGTCCAGCGCCGGCCGCTCGCCAGGTCGAAGAACGGGAACATCGCCTCCGTTGGCCCGGCCTGCGTCGCCTCTGAGCCGACCCGGCGCAAAAAGCCCGCGATCGACTGGTTGCCCGACAGCCAAAGATGGTTGCCGTTGTCGATGCGGCAGCCGAGTTCCTTGTCGTGGTAGGACCGGCATCGCCCGCCCGCCGCCGGCCCGGCCTCGTAGACCGTGACGCGCCAGCCGCCATCCATCAGGGCCAGCGCGGCGGACAACCCGGCCATCCCCGCGCCCACGACGTGCGCGCGCCTCACCGCAGATACCGCGCCGCGATCCACAGCTTTCGCCAGGCCGGCAGGCGCACCGGCGTGTCGAGCGCGCCCCAGCCGCGCGACTCCAGCCGGTCGAGCAAGGCCGAGTAGGTCGCGCCCATCAGCCTGGCCGGCCGCATCGCGCGCTTGTCGCACCGCGCCATGGCGTCGTGCGCCAGGTGGAACCGGCGGCGCGCCTCGGCCAGCATGCGGTCGCACACGGCGCCGATCCGCGGCGACGCCAGGGCGCCGGCCGGGTCGTGCGGCACCCCGGCCTCATCCAACCATTCGCGCGGCAGGTACAGCCGGTCGCGGGCGGCGTCCTCAGCCAGGTCGCGCAGGATGTTGGTCAGTTGCAAGGCCCGGCCAAGCGAGAACGCCACCTCGTCGGCGGCAGCCGAGTCGTCGCCGAACGCGCGCACCGACAGGCGGCCGACGGCGGCGGCGACCCGGTCGCAGTACAGGTCGAGCGTGGCCAGGTCGGGGGCCGCGATCACCGTCTCCGCGTCCATCTGCATGCCGTCGATCACGGCCAGGAAGTCTTCCCGCCGCAGGCCGTAGCGCCGCACGGCCGCCACCAGCACGCGCGTCACCGGGTCGGCGCCCTGCCCGGCGTAGACGGCGGCGATGCGGCCGCGCCAGTCCCGCAGGCCGGCGCGCTTGTCCTCCAGCGGCGCCGGTTCGTCGGCCACGTCGTCCACCAGGCGGCAGAACGCGTAGATCGCGTACATCGCCAGCCTACGGTCCGGCGGCAGGATGCGCATGCCGCGGTAGAACGAGGTGCCCGCCCGGCGTACGATCGCCTCGACCGCCGCGCCGTCCGGCGCCGCCACGCCTGGGATGCCAGCCATCACAGCAACCTGGGCAGCGCGCGCAGGATGCTGCCCACCACGTCGCCCCGGCGGAGCTTCACGCGCATGGCCAGCGGGTCGCGCCGCCGCAGCCGCCGGGCCAGCCGCTGCGACAGGCCTGCGATGACCGCCGTCTCCATTCGCAGGCGGCGGTCGCGCACCTGGCCGGGCAGCAGCGCGCCGTCCCGGTTCAGCGCGTCGGTCCGTGTCAGCAGGTCGTCCAGCACGGACCGCAGCGCGGGCGAGGCGGACTTGGCGCGGATCGCATCCGTGTCGGTCCCGGCCGCCGCCAGCATCTGCTGCGGGACGTAGCAGCGGTCGAGCGCGGCGAGGTCTCCGGCGCAATCCTGCAGATGGTTCAGCACCTGCAACGCGGCGCACAGCGCGTCGGACGGCGCATAGGTGACGTGCTGTTCGCCGTGCAGGTCCAGCACGTGGCGGCCGACCGGCATGGCGGAGAAGCGGCAGTAATCCATCAGCTCCGCCCAATCCGCGTACCGGGTCTTGACCGCGTCCTGGCGGAACGCCTGCAGCAAGTCCAGCGCGTGCTGCGGGGACACGCCGGTCTGGTCCAGGCTCTCACGCAGGCGGACGGCGCTGGGCGAGCCCTCATCGGAGTCGCCGATCAGCACGACGCCTATGTGGTCGAGCCGTCGCACCTTCTCGCCGGCCGGCATGGCCGGATCGTCGGCGATATCGTCGGCATTGCGGGCGAAGTCGTAGAATGCGTGGATGTGCGGGCGCAGTTCAGCGCGGATCAGCAGGGAGCCGACGGGGAAGTTCTCGTCGTTCCGGCCCTTGCCGGACGGCGCCTCGACGGACGCGCTCACGTGATCGCCTCGTCGTACTCGCGGCGCTTCCACACCACGCCGCGGCCGCGGTGGTGGTCCAGCGCGGAGCCGAGCGTGGCGGCCATGTAGAAGGTCGCGACCAGCGGCAGCGTCAGCGCCCAGAGCGGTGAGAGGCCGAAGCGCCGCAAGGTCGGCAGGTAGCTGGCGGCGCTGCCAGCCCAGGCGGCCAACCCGGCCCAGCGCGCGATGCCGGAGCCGAACAGCGCGGCGGCGGGCGGGACCAGCCACACCAGCGCCAGCCCGGCGACAGTCCCGGCCAGGATCACCGGGGAGAAACGCAATTGCACGTAGGCGGTGCGCGCGACCATGCGCCAGACATCGGATGCTTTGGGATAAGGCCGGATGGAGCGGGCCAGCCGGCTGTGACCGAGCCAGATCCCGCCGCCGCGCTTGACCGCGCACGCCAGCGCCACGTCGTCGATCAGCGCGCCCCGCACCGCCGCGATGCCGCCGATGCGGTTCAGCGCCGCGCGTCGCACCAGCACCGTCCCACCTGCCGCGGCGGCGGTGCGGCGGCGCGGGTTGTTGGACCAGGCGAACGGGTAGAGCAGCTGGAAGAAGAACACGAACGCCGGGACCAGCGCGCGTTCGGCGGGGCTGCAGCAGTTCAGCTCCACCATCTCGGACACCAGGTCCAGCCCCGTCTCCAGCTTGGCCACCAGGGTCGCGGCGTGCGCGCGGTCATGCACGATGTCGGCGTCGCACAGCAGCACCACCGGCGCGCTGCCCTGCGCCACGCCCTGCGACACCGCCCACAGCTTGCCGCTCCAACCCGGCGGCCGCAGCGCGCCGGACACCACGCGCAAGCGGTCGCATTCCAGCCGGCGCGCGATGTCGCCGGTGCCGTCGGCGCTGCCGTCGTCGACCAGCACGATGCGCACCTTGCCCGCGTAGTCCTGCGCCAGCAGCGAGCGAAGGCAGCGCTCGATCCCGTCCGCCTCGTCGCGGGCGGGGACGACAATGTCCAAGTCGGGCGCCGAGACGGGAGTGGACGGGGATAGGCTGGGACCGGCCGACCAGAAACGGCCATGCGCCAGCAACAGGTAGGCCCAGGCGGCGAGCGCCAGCAGCGCCAAAACCGTCAAGCGGCCACCCGGCCGGCGGCGCGGAACCACGCCACCGCGTCGAACACCGCCTCGCGCGCCGGACGAGGCGCGTAGCCGAGTTCGGCGCGGGCCTTGGCGGAGGAGAAGAACATCTTCTTGCGCGCCATCGCCAGGATATCGCGGGTCACGATCGGCTCGATGCCGGCCACCCGCGCCAGGCCCTCGCTGGCCAGGGCGAGCGGGTAGAGCGCGGCGGTTGGCAGCCGCACACGGGGCGGCTTGCGACCGGCGGCTTCCGCGACCAGCGCCAGCAGCGGGCCCATCCCCATGTCCTCGCCGCCCAGGATGTAGCACTCGCCGATCCGGCCGCGCTCCAGCGCCAGGCAGTGCCCCTCCGCCACGTCGTCGACGTGGACCACGTTCAGCCCCGTGTCGACGTAGGCGGGCATGCGGCCGGCGGCGGTGTCGGCGATCATCTTGCCGGTCGGCGTCGGTTTGATGTCGCGCGGCCCGACCGGCGCGCTCGGGTTCACGATCACCACGGGCATGCCCTCCCGCGCCAACGCCAGCACGGCCTGCTCGGCCAGGTATTTGGAGCGCTTGTAGGTTCCGATCACCTTCTCCAGAGCGTTCGGCGTGGTCTCGTCCGCCGGCGTGCCGTCGCCCACCAGGCCGAGCGCCGCAACGCTGCTGCAATACACCATCCGCTCGACCCCGGCGTCGCGCGCCGCCAGCAGCAGGGCGCGGGTGCCGTCGACATTGGCGCGGTTCATCGCGGCCGGGTCGGGAACCCACAGGCGGTAGTCGGCGGCGACGTGCACGACGTAGCGGCAGCCGGCGACGGCTCGGGTCAGGGAGGCCGGGTCCTTCAGGTCGCCCACCGCCAGTTCGGCCGGCAGCCCGGCGATGTTGGCCCGGTCGCCGCCTTCCCGCACCAGCAGGCGCAGCCGGTGGCCGCGGGCGAGCAGGGCGCGGGCGACCGCCGATCCGACGAAGCCGGTCGCGCCGGTGACGAGAGTGGGAGCCAGGTCGGACACGATGGCAGGGCCTAGCCCAGCCGAGCGCGGCGGTCCAGCGTCAGCCTGCGGTCGCGCCCGTCGGCAGGTGCTGGCTGATGAACCGCCAAACGTCGTCGACCACGGGCGCCCGGCTGGAAAACAGCGGGGCGAAGGCGGTGATGATCCCGATATGGCCAATGCCGGGATACAGCTTTGACTCGACCGGCCCACCGGCGGCGGTGATGCGGCTAGCCAGCGAGGTGGTGTTGCGCGGCATTACGGTGGTGTCGGCCGTGCCTGCCAGCAGCAGCATCGGCGGATTATGGCCGTCCACGTAGGTGACCGGCTGACTGGCCGGGCCGTCCTTCACGGTCGCGAACACGGGAATGATGTCCGGGTCGGTGATCGGCAGGAAGTCGTAGGGGCCGGCAATCCCGACCACGCCGGCCAACGCCGACCGATCCATGCCGGCACCGGCCAGCAGCGCCGGGTCGAGCGCGAGCATGGCGGCGTTGTAGGCGCCTGCCGAGTGCCCGATCACGACTAGCGCGCGGGGGTCGGCTCCATATTCGGCGGCGTGGTTGCGCGCCCAGGCGACCGCCGCGGCGTTGTCCTGCAGGAAGGCGGGGAACTGCACGTCCGGATACACTCGGTAGTCCGGCACCACCACGACGGCGCCGCGCCGGGCCAGGGTCGCGGCGACGAAGGGATAGATGGCTTTGTCGCCGGTCCGCCAGCTGCCGCCATAGATAAACACCACCAGCGGCAGGCCATGGGCACCGGCCAGCGGTCGATAGACGTCCAGCATGCGACGTGCACCAGGCTCGTACGCCACGTCGCGCGTAATAGACAGGCCTGACGTCCGGATGGTGCTATTGAGCACGTCCGACGCCGAGCAGGCGCCGAGAAACGGGCAAAGCAGCAGGAGCAGCCGGGTTGCGCGTCTCACGACGGCCGCAACGGACCATCGTGGACGCGGTTCCCGGCGCAGGCGTTAGTAGTATCCGTAGGGGTGCGGACGGTAATAGTAGCCGTAGCGCGGGCCGTAGGCTGGAACGATGATGCAACCAGACAGCGCGACGACGGCGGCCAATGCGCCCACCGCCTTCAGACAGCGAACCATAACATGCTTGGACATCGGACGAGCTCCTCTCGATCTCCACTGCAACTGGGTGTTGCCATGAAACGATGCTCGTCCGGTCTGTTGAGAATTGTAACGCTAGAGCCGCCGCTTCTGCTCTCCCGCGGTGCAAGAGGGTTGAGGTGAGGGTGCGACGCCCGCGACAGATGAGCTGTCCGCCCGCCAGGCCCTCACCCCGACCCTCTCCCGTGAAGAACGGGAGAGGGAGAAGGCAAAAGGACATGCTTCAACGCCCGGCCGTTGATCCGGCCCAGACCGACAGCAGGCAGAGCAGGACGGAGCCGACCATGTAGGCGCCCGCCCAGCCGTACTCGTCAGCCTGCAGCAGCTCCAACGTTTGCAGGCTGAACGACGAGAAGGTGGTGAAGCCGCCGCAGACACCGACCATCACGAACACGCGCGCCTCCAGCGGCACGCTCAGCCGCCCGCCGGCCGCAGTCAGCGCGCCGAACCAGCCGATCACGAACCCGCCCAGCACGTTGATCAGCAGCGTGCCCCAAGGCAGGCGCGGCCCGACCGCCCAAACCATGAGAATGGACAGCCAATAGCGCGCCAAACCGCCCAGAGCGCTGCCGAGGACGACCGCGAGCGAGCCGCTCACCGGGTGGCGCTAGTTCATCCGCTCCAACAGCCCCCGCGCAATCACCTGCGCCTGGATCTCCGCCGCGCCCTCGAAGATCGACAGGATGCGCGCGTCGCACAGCACGCGGCTGATCGGGTACTCCAGCGCGTAACCATTACCGCCGTGTATCTGCAGCGCGCAGTCGGCATTCGCGAACGCCACCCGGGCGGCCAGCAGCTTGGCCATGCCCGCCTCGATGTCGCAGCGGCGCCCGGCGTCCTTCTCCCGCGCCGCGTGGTAAGTCAGTTGCCGCGCCAGCATCGTCTCCACCGCCATCGCCGCCAGCTTGGCGTGCACGCGCGGGAAGCGAATGAGAGACTTGCCGAACTGCTGCCGCTCGCCGGCATAGGCCAGCCCCAGCTCCATCGCATTCTGCGCCACGCCCAGCGCGCGCGCCGCGGTCTGGATGCGGGCGCTCTCGAACGTCTCCATCAGCTGCTTGAAACCCTGGCCCTCCACCCCGCCGAGCAGGCTGGACGCTGGCACGGTGAAGCCGTCGAAGCCGATCTCGTACTCCTTCATCCCGCGGTAGCCGAGCACCTTGATCTCGCTGCCGGACATGCCCGGCGCGGGGAACGGGTTGTCGTCCGTGCCGCGCGGCTTCTCCGCCAGCAGCATCGACAGGCCGCGATAGCCGGCCTGCGCCGGGTCGGTGCGGACCAGCAGGGTCATGAGGTCGGTGCGGGCGCCGTGGGTGATCCAGGTCTTGGCGCCGTAGATGCGATAGGTGTCGCCATGCCGCTCCGCCCGGGTGCGCAGGCTGCCGAGGTCGGACCCCGTGTTCGGCTCGGTGAACACGGCGGTCGGCAGCGTCTGCCCGGAGGCGATGCGCGGCAGCCAGTGCTCGCGCTGCTCCGGCGTGCCGCCGATGCGGATCAGCTCGGCCGCGATCTCGGACCGGGTGCCGAGCGAGCCGACGCCGATATAGGCGCCGCTGAGCACCTCCGAGACCAGGCACATGGCGATCTTGCCCATGCCGACGCCGCCATGCTCCTCCGGCACGGTGAGGCCGAACACGCCCATGCCGGCCAGCTTGTCCACCAGCGCGAGCGGGATCAGTTGGTCGTTGTCGTGCCAGCCTTGCGCATAGGGCGCGACCTCGGCGGCGGCGAAGCGGAGGAACTCGTCGCGCGTCGCCTCCAGCAGCTCGTCGTCCAGCCCGAGCGCGCCGAACCGCCCGGCGGCCAGTTCCCCGGCCAGCAGCGCGCGGTCGGCTTCCAGCTCGGCCAGGGTGGCCATGGCGGGCTCGGCCATAAAGCGGGCGATGTCCTCGGCCGGAACGCCCATGTCGGCCGGGCGCGCGGTTTCCAGCTGGCTCATCGGAATGCCGCTGGCCAGTTGCGTGGCGAACTCGGCGAAGCCCAGGCGCAGGATGGCCTGTTCGGCGACGCCGAGTCGGCCATCCGCGTTCAGCCGCTCCGCCCAGGACAGGGTCTCGCGCAGCGCCGCGACGTAAGTGGCCTGCCACGCCATGCCGTGGGCGGCGAACTGGTGCCGCTCCAATAGCGCGGGCGAGACCTTGCCGTCGGGCGCGACCAGGCCGGCCACGCCGCGTCTTGTGGCGGCAAGCAGGCGGTCGCACGCCGTCAGGCTGGCGCGGCATTTCGCCAGCAGCATTGTGGCAACGGGGACGTCGAGCATGGCGTGTCTCCTTATGCTTCGAAGGTGGGCGTCTAGGCGCTCCTCGCCAGGGCGACGGGGCGCAAAGCGAACGCCCGCTCCACGATCGCGCGCTGGTCGGCATCGTGCGCGCCATGGAAACTGCCGGCCGGGGAGGCGGATTCGGGCCGCCCGACATACGTCACCCGCGGGTGCGCCGCGCCGGCCTGTTGCAGCAGCCGTTCCAGGCGGCGGTCCAGCCATGACCAGGCGCCCATGTTCTCCGGCTCCTCCTGCACCCAGGCGAATCGCGCGCCGGGCCAGCGGCGGAACTGGGCCAGCAGCGCCTCGTCGGGCAGCGGATGCAACTGCTCCAGCCGCAGCACCGCCACGTCGGCGGCGCCTTGGGCCTGGCGCTCCTCCTCCAGCTCGTAGGCGATCTTGCCGGAGCACAGCAGCGCCAGCGCGGGCGCCTCGGCGCCGGTGGCGATGATCGGCCGGAAGCGCGCGCCGGGCAGGAAGTCGGTCAGCGGCGAGACGGCGGCGGGCAGGCGCAGCAGCTTCTTCGGGCTGATCACCACCAGCGGCTTGCCGCGCCCGGTCTGGCCACGCAGCAGGTGGAAGTAGTTGGCCGGCGTCGACGGGTTCACGATGGCGATGTTGTCGCCGGCGGCGAGCTGCAGGTAGCGCTCGATCCGCGCGGAGGAGTGCTCCGGCCCCTGCCCTTCCAGCCCATGCGGCAGCAGCAGCACCAGGCCGGACGCCTCGCACCATTTTTCTTCCGCGGCGGCGATGAACTGGTCGATCACCACCTGCGCGCCGTTGGCGAAGTCGCCGAACTGCGCCTCCCAGATCACCAGCGCATCCGGACGCTGCAGGCTGTAGCCGTATTCGAAGCCGAGCACGGCGCATTCCGACAACGGGCTGTTCACGGCGGTGAACCGCGCCTGCCCCGGCGACAACCGGTCGAGCGCCATGTCCTGCGCGCCGGTCCGCACGTCGTTCAGGGCGAAATGGCGGTGGGAAAACGCGCCGCGCACCACGTCCTGTCCGCTGAGCCGCACTGCCGTGCCCTCCGTCAGCAGCGCCGCGAATGCCAACGCCTCCGCCAGCGGCCAGGCGACGCCCTCCTCGCCCAGCGCCCGCTGGCGCAGGATGCGCGGCATGCGCGGATGCGCGGCGAATCCGTCCGGCACGGCCTCCAAGATCGCGGCCATCGCGTGCAGCCGGTCGGCTTCCACCCCGGTGTCCCGCTGGGCGACCGGAGCGTTCCGATACCCGGTCTCGTTGCGTCGCAGCCCGGCGGCGTTGTCGTACGCGGACTGGAACCGCCCCTGGCAGGCCGCCTCGATGCCGTCCAGCTCGGCCTGGCTGACCAGCCCGGCTTGCAATGCGGCCTGCCCGAAGGCGGTCGCGGCGGTTGGGTGGGCGGCGATCCGGTCGTACAGCAGCGGTTGGGTGAAGGACGGCTCGTCGATCTCGTTGTGGCCGTTGCGACGGTAGCCGACGAGGTCGATCACCGCGTCGCAGGCATGGGCCTGCCGCCATGCGACGGCCAGGTCGGCGGCGCGCATCACCTCCAGCGGCGCGTCGGCGTTGACGTGCAGGATGGCCGAGTCCACCGCCTTCCACGGCCCGGTGCAGTGTCGCGAGCTGCGCGCCTCGTGCGTCTCCGTGGTGAAGCCGATGCCGTTGTTCAGCACCAGGTGCAGCGTGCCGCCGGTGCCGTAAGCCGCCGTGCCGCCCAGCTGAATGGCCTCCGCCACGACGCCCTGCGCCACCACGGCGGCGTCGGTGTGGATGACGATCGGCAGCACCTGGCCGCCCAGATCCTGCAACGCCCTGGCGCGGCCGAGCACCACGGCGTCCACCGCCTCCAGATGCGACGGGTTGGGCAGCAGGCTGACCTGGATGGTGCGGTCGCCGAAGCTCAGCGTCGCCTCGCAGCCCAGATGGTACGGCACGTCGCCGGTGCGCGGCGGGTCGGCGGGGAACGGGTGGCCGTTCTTCAGTTCCACGAACATGCGGGCCAGCGAGCGGCCGAGCACGTTGGCCATCAGGTTCAACCGGCCGCGATGCATGGCGCCGATCACGGCATGGGTGACGCCCGCCGCCGTGGCCTGCGCCAGCACGCGGCGCAGCATGGGCGCCAGCGCCTCGGCGCCCTCCAGCCCGAACCGCTTCTTGCCGGGGAACTTGCGGGCTAGGAAGCCCTCGAACGCCTCCGCCTCGATCATGCCCTCCAGCAGCGCGCGATGCTCGTCGCGGGACGGCGCCGGCGCGGACGCCTCGAAGCTGCGTCGCAAGGCGGTGCGCAGGACCGGGTCGTCGATGTGCGCCGTCTCCAGGGTCAGCGCGCCGCAATACCGGGCGACCAACACGCCCGGGCCGGGTGGCGGCGGGGTGGGCCCTGACAGCGGGTCAAGGCTCGCGTGCAGGTGGCCCCGGCTGCGCACCGTCTCGGCGCCGTCGTCGTCCCCAGCGAGCGGCGCCGCGGCCTCCACCTGGTCCAACGCCTCGAACAGCACGCGCCAGCTTGGGTCGACCGAAGCCGGATCGTGGTCGAACGCGGCGCGCATTGCATCGAGATAAGCGGCCGACACCGCGGAGAATGGAGACGACGAGCCCACCCGGACCACCCTGGCCTATTGTGCGTCAAAAGTGGCGCCGCGACGGTTGCGAGGCAAATTAGCCGGGCGCGCGCTCCAGGATCTCGACCAGCACGCCATCCGGCGCCGAAAGGAACGCGATCTGGATTCCCGGCCGCGGCGACGAGGGCTCCGCCGCGAACACGGCGCCCTTCTCGCGCAGCCCCGCCACCGCCGCGTCGAAGCCCGTCACGCGCACGGCAATGTGCTCGATGCCGACGAAGGGCGCCGGCGGCGGGTGCGGCGTGCTGGGCGGGACCTGCTCGATGAACAGTTCGAGGCCGCCCAGATCGACCACCACGCGCAACTTCCCGCCCGGCTGCGCCCGGCTGATCGGAGCGGCGCCCAGGATGTTCTGATACCAGCGCGCCGCAGCGTCCGGGTCCGGGCTGCGGAGATGGATGTGGTCGCAGGTGAACATGATTCGGGCGCTCCGATGTGGCGCCCGCACGCTACCGCCTTTGCCGCACGCGCATCCAGATGGGACGACATGCGTAGAGAGCGCCACCGACAGGAGCGCCGCATGATCAACGACCCCCGCAAAGCTGGCCCGCAGCCCGAGTTCCCCGGCGACCAGCAGCAACCCGCGCCGGGCCTGACGTCCAAGATGACCCCCGCGCCCGACCATGGCGAGCACAGCTACGTGGGCCGCGGCCTGCTCACCGACCGCGTGGCGTTGATCACCGGCGGTGATTCCGGCATTGGCCGCGCCGTCGCCATCGCGTTCGCGCGGGAGGGCGCCGACGTGGCGATCTCCTACCTGCCGGTGGAGCAATCGGACGCGGAGGACACCGCGCGCTGGATCGAAAAGGCGGGCCGCCGCGCCGTCCTGCTGCCCGGCGACATCCAGGACGAGGCGCTCTGTCAGGACTTGGTGGCGCAAACCGTGGCGCAGCTAGGCGGGTTGGACATCCTGGTCAACAACGCCGCCGCGCAGGTGGTCAACGAGGGGCTGTCCGACATCACCGCCGAGCAGTTGGAGACCTCGTTCCGCACCAACGTGTTCGCGATGATCTACCTGAGCAAGGCCGCGGCCCCGCACATGAAGCCGGGCGCCACGATCATCAACACGACCAGCGTGCAGGCGAAGGTCGCGACCAAGTCGATGCTGGTCTACTCCGCCACCAAGGGCGCCATCGCCAGCCTGACCATCGGCCTGTCGAACCTGCTGGCGCCGCAGGGCATCCGGGTGAACTGCGTGGCGCCGGGCCCGGTGTGGACGCCGATCCAGCCGATCGCGAAGGACCCGGAGCAGCTCGCGAGCCTCGGCAAGTCGACGTTGCTGGGCCGCGCGGGCCAGCCGGCCGAGCTGGCGGGCGCCTTCGTCCTGCTGGCCTCCGACCAGGGCAGCTACATGACGGGCGCGCTGATCCCGGTCACCGGCGGCGCCCCGATGTTCTGATCAGAGGCCCTCTTTAAAGCGCCAAGGCCGCACGCTGCTGCGGCAGATGGACGAACGCGCGCAACTGGACGGTGAACCAGTTTGTCTACGCGGAGGATGGCGCGGCGGTGCGGCACGTGATGGTCGCCGGCACGCTGATCGTGCAAGACCGCGTGCTGAACACGCTCGACGTGCCCCGCCTGGCGCGCAAGACGGAGGCGGCGCGGGAACGGCTGGAGGCGGCCAACGCGGATGCCCGCGGACTGGCGGAGAAGCTGTCGGTGGTGGTCGGCGGCTGCTGCCCGGGGCTGGCGGCGGAGCCCTACCCGGTTAGGCATCACCTAAACGAGTGACGTTAGTTCATCCGTCAAGCCCGGGCATGACGACGATTGGACGCTACACGCTCACCGGCAGCGGCGGGACATACCACGCCGGGTCGCGCTTCTCGCGGAACGCCGCGAGCCCCTCGCGGCCCTCCTCGGTCGCGCGCTGCATCCAGCTCTCGTGCGCCAGCAGCGCCATCTCGCGCTCGTCCAGCGTGAGGCCGTTCGCGGCGAGGAAGGAGTGCTTGGTCATCGCGATCGCGCCCGGCGCCGAGCGGAACACGGCGTCCAGCACGTCATCCAGCCGCGACTCAAGCGCGTTCGACTCCACGACCTCATGCACGAGGCCGATCCTAAGCGCCTCCGCCGCGTCGAACCGCTCGCCGGTCAGCGCGTAACGGCGGGTGTGGCGCAGGCCCATTGCGTCCACCATGTGCGTCGAGATCGGCGTGGGCGCGACACCGACGCGCACCTCCGTCAGGCCGAACACGGCGGTGGGGGTGGCGAGCGCCACGTCCACGCAGCACACCAGGCCGCAACCACCGCCGAAGCAGGCGCCGTGCACGGCGGCAAGGGTGGGTTTCGGGAACTCGTTGAGCAGCTGCATCGCCCGGGTGGTCGCCATCGACGCGGCGTAGGCCTGGGCGGGCGCGTAGCCGGCGGCGCGCGCCAGCCAGTGGAGGTCGGCGCCGGCCTGGAAGTGCTTTCCGGCGCCGCGGATCAGCAGCGCGCGCACCGCCGGGTCGGGCGCCAGGCGCTGCAGCCCGGCGATCAGGGCTGCCAGCATGTCCTCGTCGTAGGCGTTGCCGCGCTCCGGGCGGTTCAGCGTGGCGGTGGCCAGGCCGCGCGCGTCGACGTGCAGCAGAACGGGGTCTGTCATGGTGTTGCGTTCCTCCCTGCTTGCACGATGGCCCGGTCGTTGCCCGGATAGCAAACCCATGCGACAGGCGCCGCATGCAGCCCGCTGGCGCAAGCTCGGCCGCAAGTTCCGTTTCGAGGAGCGGCGCACGCTGTTGCCACCCGATCTGTTCGAGCGGTCCGACAAGCTCAGCTTTTGGAACGACCCGGCGCCCCGCCTGGCTAACCTGATCCGTCCCGGGACGTAGGGTGGGGGTTTCCAAAGATCGCTGTGAGAACAGCGCGGCATCCAGCTTGCATTGCAACCAGGCATGTCCGCGCTCAACGAGTTCACCGCCACCGAGATGTCTGCCGCCATCGGCGCCGGCCGGGTCGGCGTCGAGGAGGTCGTCCGCGCCTGCCTCCACCGGGTCGCCGCGCGTGACCCGGCGGTGCGCGCCTGGTCGTTCGTCGACCCCGCCGCCGTGCTGCGCCGCGCCCGCGAGCTGGACAAGGCGGCGCGCCGGGGCCCGCTGCATGGCATCCCGGTCGGCGTGAAGGACGTGATCGACACCGCCGACATGCCGACGCAGCACAACTCGCCGAACTTCGAGGGCCATCGCCCGGCGCTGGACGCCGCCTGCGTGTCCACCCTGCGCAGCGCGGGCGCCATCATCCTGGGCAAGACCGACACGACGGAGTTCGCCGCGGCCGGACGGCGAGCGGCGACGCGGCACCCGCGCGACCCGGAACGCTCGCCGGGCGGGTCCAGCGCCGGGTCGGCGGCTGCGGTGGCGGACTGGCACGTCCCGTTGGCGCTGGGCACCCAGACGGCGGGGTCCACGATGCGGCCGGCGTCGTTCTGCGGCGTGTTCGCGATGAAGCCGAGTTGGGGCGCCGTCAGTCGCGAGGGCGTCAAGCAGTATGCCCCCTCGCTCGATACGCTGACCTGGTTCGCCCGCTCGGCCCTCGACTTGGGGCTGCTGTGCGACGCTTTCGGCCTGCGCGACGACGCGCCGCCGCAGCCGTTTTCGCTGGCGGGCGCCCGGTTCGCGCTGTGCCGCACGCCGATGTGGGGGCAGGCCCAGCCCGGCACGCCGGAGGCGATGGACGCGATCGCGCAGGCGTTGCGGGCGGCCGGCGCCAGCGTGGAGGCGCTGGAGTTGCCGCCGGCGTTCGACGCGCTCACCGACATGCAGGGCACGATCATGCTGGGCGAGGGCCAGGCGGCGTTCCTGGACCTGGTGCGCCGCCACGGCGCCGCCGCGCACGAGCATTTCCACGACCGTTCGGAGAACCACGCCGGCATCACGCGGCGGGCGTTGCGCGACGCATACGACGGCGCGGCGCAGTGCCGGACGGCGTTCGATGCGCTGGCGTCCGGGTTCGCCGCGGTGATCGCGCCCAGCGCGCGCGGGGAGGCGACGGCCTACGCGGACGGGCCCGGGGACGCCGTGTTCAACCGGATGTGGACGCTGCTGCACGGCCCAAGCGTGAACGTCCCGGTTACGGTGGGGCCGACCGGGATGCCCGTCGGCGTGACCCTGCTGGCGCCGCGCTTCCACGACCGGCAATTGGTGCGGACGGCTATCGACCTGGCCGCATGCCTGGCTTGACTCGACCCCACCCGCGTCCTCTAGTCGGCGAAAAGGGATGGGGAAGCCAACGACACCGCCAATCGGAGGTATCGCCCAATGCCCGATAGCATCCAGCCGCGCACCACCGCGCTGCACGATCTGACGATCACCGAGGCCGCCCAGCTGATCGGCGACCGCCAGCTGTCTCCCGTGGCGCTGACGCAGGCGCTGCTGGACCGCACGGCGGCGATCGATCCGCAATTGAATGCGTATCTGCTGGTGACCGCCGATGCCGCAATGTCGCAGGCGCGCGCGGCGGAGGCGGAGATCACGGCCGGGCGCCGCCGTGGGACGCTGCACGGCATTCCGTTCGCGCTGAAGGACATTTTCAGCACGGCCGGCATCCGCACCACCGGGCACTCCCGCATCTGCGCGGACGCCGTGCCGGCGGAGGACGCGGCCTCGGTCGCCAAGCTGCGCGCGGCTGGCGGCGTGCTGATGGGCAAGCTGGCGACGCACGAGTTCGCGCATGGCGGCCCGTCGTTCGACCTCGCCTGGCCGCCGGCGCGCAACCCGTGGAACACCGGGCGGATCACCGGCGGCTCGTCCAGCGGGTCCGGCGCGGCGGTGGCGGCCGGGCTGGTTCCGGCGGCGCTGGGCAGCGACACCGGCGGCTCGATCCGGTCGCCGGCGGCGTTGTGCGGCATTGCGGGGCTGAAGCCGACCTACGGCCTGGTCAGCCGGCGCGGGGTGTATCCCAACTCGTTCACCTTCGACCATGTCGGCCCGATGGCCTGGACCGTGGCGGACTGCGCGCTGCTGCTGGCGGCGGTCGCCGGGCACGATCCGCACGACCCGGCCAGCGCCAACCAGCCGCCGGTGGACTACGCGGCGGCGCTGGGGGGCGATCTGCGTGGCGTGCGCATCGGCGTGGCGCGGCGTTGGCACGAGGTGGACATCGCGACCGACCCGGCCGTGACGGCAGCGTTCGAGGCGGCGCTGGACGTGTTGCGCGGGCTGGGGGCGGAGGTCGCGGACGTGGCGCTGCGCCCGGCGCGGGAGTACGGCGACGTCAAGATCACCATCGCCGAGTGCGAGCTGTTCAACATCCATTCGACCGCGCTGCGCACCCGCGCGGCCGAGTTCGGCGAGGACTTCCTGGGTCGCGCCCTGCCTGCCTGCCTGATCAGCGGCAGCGACTACATGGACGCGCAGCGCGAGCGCCGGGTGATGCTGACGGAGTTTGCGACCGTATGGCAGTCCTACGACGCAGTTGTCTCGCCGGCCGCCCCGGGGCCGGCGCCCGCGCTGGATGCTTGGCGCACGGTGAATTTCTGGCGGAAGGCGTCGTTCACCACGCCGTGGAACGTGTCAGGCGGGCCGGCGCTGTCGCAGTGCATGGGGTTCAGCGCCGACGGTCTGCCGCTGGCGCTGCAAGTGGCCGGGCGGCCCTTCGACGACGCGACCGTGCTGCGGATAGGCCATGCCTACGAGGAGGCGACGGCTTGGCGCGCCCGCCGGCCCGTGTTGACGGCGGGGGCCGTGCAGCCCCCGTTGCCGCCCGTGCCCGACCCGCGCAGCGACCTGCCGGATGCCGAACGCGCCGCCGCGGCCGCCGCCTGCGCGCGCGCCGGGCTGCGCCTGACCGAACGCCAGTTCGAGATGGTGTGCGCCGCCGCGCCGCACGTGGCCGCCATGGTGGGCCGGCTGCGGCATCCGCGCGGCTTCGGCGACGAGCCCGCCAATATCTTCCTCGCCTAAGGAGCGTCGTTCCATGCAGCTTGGCGTGTTCATCCCGATCGGCAACAACGGCTGGCTGATTTCGACCACCTCGCCGCAATACATGCCGACCTACGAGCTGAACCGCACCGTGGTGGAGAAGGCCGAGCGATTCGGCTTCGACTTCGCGTTGTCAATGATCAAGCTGCGCGGCTTCGGCGGTCCGTCGGAGTTCTGGGACCACAACCTCGAATCGTTCACCCTGATGGCCGGGCTGGCCGCAGTGACGAAGCGCATCCAGCTGTTCGCCACCATCGGCGTGCTCACCATGCCGCCGCCGATCGTGGCCCGCATGGCGGTGACGATCGACGACATCTCCGGCGGGCGGTTCGGCATCAACGTCATTACCGGCTGGCAGGTGAAGGAATACGCGCAGATGGGCCTGTGGCCCGGCGAGGCGCACTACCAGCAGCGCTACGAATACTGCGAGGAATACGTCACCGTGATGAAGGAGCTGTGGGCGACCGGCCACTCCGACTTCAAAGGCCAGTTCTTCACCATGGACGATTGCCGCCTGTCGCCCCTGCCCCGCCGCCCGATCCCGATCGTGTGCGCCGGGCAGAGCGACCGCGGCACCCGGTTCGCCGCCGAGTACGCCGACTTCAACTTCGTGTCCCGCCAGGGGGTGAACGAGCCGACCAAGATCGCGCCCTCGGTGGCGCGCCTGGTGGCGGCGACCGGCGTCACGGGCCGGTCGTGCGGAGCGCTGGTGCTGACCATGATCATCGCCGATGAGACCGATGCTGCGGCCGAAGCCAAGTGGGAGCACTACAAGTCCGGCACGGATTTCGAGGCGATGTATTACCGCGACGCGCAGGCCGGGACCGACGTAGCGGCGAACAAGGAGGCGACCATCGCCAACTTCGCGGCCGCCACCGCGCAGAAGCTGCCTTCGGCGCAGAACGTGCTGGTCGGCTCCTACGCCCGCATCGCCGCCATGCTGGACGAGATGGCCACGGTTCCCGGCGTGCAGGGCGCCATGCTGACCTTCGACGACTTCGTGATCGGCATGGAGCAGTTCGGCACCCGCATCCAGCCGCTGATGCAGAGCCGCCGCCATCTTCCTCTCGCCGCGTAAGGAACCTCCTATGACCGACACTGGTGTGAGCCGCCGCCACCTGCTGACCGCCGCCTCCGCCACGCTCGGCGGGGCTGTCGGGTCGGGGATGATCCGCGGCTTCCCGACGATCTGGGCGCAGACGATCAAGGACATCGAGATCAAGCACGCCGGGCCGCCGGTGACCGCGATCCAAGCGATCGGCGATCAGGCGACAAAGGACCTCGGGTTCAAGGTGACGATGCAGACGTCGGAGAATGCCGACCTGCTGAACCGCTTCCTGACCCAGTCGGCGAATTTCGACGTGGCCGACGTCAGCATGCCATACCTGAAGTACCTGACCGGCCGCGGCATCATGCAGACCATCCCGGTCGAGAAGTTCAAGAACTGGGACGCGACCTACTCGCTGTTCAGCAAGGGCGAGTATCCGGACGGTCGCCGCGCGTCCAACCAGGGCATCTCGCCCTACACCGTGCTGTACGCCACCGACGCGACCGGCAACAAGCTCGCGGATGCGCCGACCGGTTTCCTGACCGGCGTGCCGACCACAACAAATGCCGACACGCTCGGGATTCGGCCGGACCTGGTCGGCCGACCGATCAACAGCTGGGCCGACCTGATCGACCCGGCCTTCAAGGGCAAGTCCGCGTTGCAGGACAATCCGACGATCGGCGTGATCGACGTCGCCATGGCGCTCGAGGCGCGCGGCGACATCAAGTATGTCAACAAGGGCAATATGACGAAGGCGGAGATCGACAAGACGACCGCCACCATGCAGGACATCAAGCGGTCCGGGCAATTTCGGTCGTTCTGGGCGTCGTTCGACCAGTCGGTCAACCTGATGGCGTCCGGCGAGGTGGTCATCCAATCCATGTGGTCGCCCGCGGTGACGGCGGTGCGCACGCGCGGCATCCCGTGCACCTTCCAGCCATTGAAGGAGGGCTATCGCGGCTGGGGCTACATGTTCGGCATGATGAAGCACCTGAGCGGGATGAAGCTCGATGCCGCCTACGAGTACCTGAACTGGTACACGTCCGGCTTCGCGGGCGCATTCGTGGCGCGGGAAGGCTACTACGCCGGGCAGCCGGAGAACGTGAAGAAGTATCTCACGCCGAACGAATACGATTACTGGTATGGCGGCAAGCCGGCGGCGGAGGACATCCGCGACCCGTTCGGCAAGCTTATGGAAAAGGCCGGGCGTTCCCGCGACGGCGGCTCGTTTGCCGATCGCATGGGCAACATCGCCGTGTGGAACTCCGTCATGGACGAGGACCGCTATCTCACTCGCAAGTGGAACGAGTTCATCACCTCCTGATCGGAGCACAGCATGCAGCTTGGCGTTTTCATCCCCATCGGCAATAACGGGTGGCTGATCTCCACCACCTCGCCGCAGTACATGCCATCGTTCGAGCTGAACCGCACGATCGTGGAAAAGGCGGAGCGGTTCGGCTTCGACTTCGCACTGTCGATGATCAAGCTCCACGGCTTCGGCGGACCTTCGCAGTTCTGGGACCACAATCTGGAGTCGTTCACCCTGATGGCCGGGTTGGCGGCGGTGACGACGCGGATCCAATTGTTCGCCACCTGCGCCGTGCTGACCATGCCGCCGCCGATCGCAGCGCGCATGGCGATGACGATCGACAGCATCGCGCCGGGCCGGTTCGGGGTGAACATCATCTCCGGCTGGCAGCGGGCGGAGTATGCGCAGATGGGCATCTGGCCGGGCGCAGAGCACTACAAGCGGCGCTACCAGTATTGCGCCGAATACGTGACGGTGATGAAGGAGCTGTGGGCCACCGGACAGTCCGACTTCAAGGGCGACTTCTTCACCATGGACGACTGCCGCTGCTCGCCACTGCCGTCGCGGCCGATCCCGATCATCTGCGCGGCGCAGAGCGATGCCGGGACCAAATACGCCGCGCAGTATGCCGACTACAATTTCTGCGGCAGTTTCGGCGTGAACCAGCCGACCGCCGTGGCGCCGAGCGTGGCGCGTCTGGTGAAGGCCACCGAGGAAACCGGGCGGTCGTGCGGCGCGCTGATCCTGACCATGATCATCGCCGACGAGACCGACGAGGCGGCGATGGCGAAGTGGGAGCACTACAAGGCGGGGACAGACCACGAGGCGCTGGCCTGGCGCGACGCCCAGGCAAGCGACGACCCGAGCACCGACCCGATGGCGCAGCCTAACAAGCGCCGTGTGATGGGCGACGCGGCGCTGCCCACCAACCAGGGCGTGCTGGTCGGCAGCTACGCCAAAGTCGCCGCCATGCTGGACGAGGTGGCCGGCGTGCCCGGCGTGCAGGGCGTGATGATGACGTTCGACGACTTCGTCATCGGGATGGAGCAGTTCGGCACCCGCATCATGCCGCTGATGCGCTGCCGCGACACGCTGGTGCAGGCGGCGTAACGGCGCGATGTCGCCCGATATCGGCCAAGGCGCAATGTCCCCGGCGCTCTCCCGCCGGAGGGAGCGGCAAGGCGGCGCGTGGCGGTTGGCGCCCTGGGCGGTGTCGTGGCTGCAGGTCAGTCCGCTCGCGCTGATCCTGCTGGCGCTGTTCGCCGCGCCGACGATCCTGTTCTTCGTGATCAGCTTCTTCGACTACGACCGGGTCGGCATCTACCCGGCATTCATGCTGGACAACTACAGCGACCTGCTGACCACGCCGTCCACGCTGCGCATCTACATCAGCTCGGTGAGGTTCGCGGTCATCGTCTGGGCGATCACGCTGTTCCTCGGCTTCAACATCGCCCATTTCCTGGTTTTCCACGTTCGTAGCGGCGCCACGCGCATGGTGCTGTTCCTGCTGTGCGCAGTGCCGTTCTGGACGTCGGCGATCATCCGCACCATCGCGTGGATACCGTTCCTGGGACGCAATGGCGTGTTCAACACGGTTCTGACGAGCCTGCACATTGTCGACCACCCGTTGGACGTGCTGCTGTTCTCCGACCTGTCCGTCGTCATCACCTACGTTCACCTCTACACGCTGCTGATGATGGGGCCGATCGCCAACTCGTTGTCCAAGATCGACCGCGCGTTGCTGGAGGCGGCGCGCGACGCTGGCGCCAGCCGTTGGCAAATCATGCGCCACATCATCCTGCCGCTATCGCGCACGGGGATCGTGCTCGGCTCCATCCTGGTGTTCACCCAAGTTATGGGCGACTACTTTGTGGTCAAGCGCATGAGCGGCGGGCAGAGCGCGTCCATCGTGTCGGCGCTGTCCACCGAGATCCAAGCCATGCAATACCCGCCCGCCGCGGCGAGCGCCGTCGTGCTGGTGCTGTTCGTGGCGTTCCTGGTCGCCGGGATGATGCGCGTGGTGGACGTTCGCAAGGAGTTGGTGAGCTGATGCCGTTGCAGCCCAATTCGTCACGCCCGGGCTTGACCCGGGCGCCCATGGGACGCCAGCGGCAACTGTCATTCCGTTGTAGGCGGCACACGGGACAGCGCGGACAGCCGGCAACGTTGGTGGCCCGTGGGTGGCCGGGTCAAGCCCGGCCATGACGGTAGTTGCGCGGGAGCCGCGACCGTACACGTTCTACCTGCTGGCCACGCTGATGGGCGCGTTCCTGCTATTCCTCTACGGCCCGATGCTGGTGATCTACGTGCTGTCATTCCAGGGGCCAAACGGCGGCGTGACCTTCCCCATGGTCGGCGTGTCAACCGTCTGGTTCGAGAACATCCTCAAGAAGGGCCAGATGGCGGATATTCCCGTCTCCTTCGGTCGCTCCCTTGCATTGGCGCTGCTGGTGAGCGCGCTGACAGTGGTGATCTCGGTCGCAGCCGGCCTCGGCTTCCGGCGGCGCTTCCCCGGCGCCGGGCTGCTGTTCTACATCGCGATCGCCAGCCTGGTGATGCCCAGCCTGCTGGTCGGCTTCGGTATCGGCCTCGGCTTCCAGCTGCTGGGCCTGCCGCAGGGCATGTACACCTCGGCGCTTGGCGCGCAGCTGACGTGGACGCTGCCGTTCGGCCTGCTGACCATGTTCGCCGTGGTTGCGCGGTTCAACCGGTCCTACGAAGAAGCGGCGACCGACCTCGGCGCCAGCCCCTGGCAGCGGCTGCGCTACGTCACCCTGCCGATCCTGCTGCCCGGCATCGTCGGCGTGGCGGTCGGCGCCTTCACCCTGTCCTACGACGAGTATGCGCGCACCACGCTCACCATCGGCAGCTACAACACCCTGCCGCTCGAACTCTACGCGCTGATCTCGTCCGACAGCACGCCGACCCTGTTCGCTATCGGCACGGTGACCACGGCGGTGTCGTTCCTGCTGATCGGCGCGACACTCGCATTCGTGCTGCGCCTGCAGCGCCGCCGCCGCGCGCTCGTCTGAGGAGAAGCCTATGGACCCGCGGTTCGACGTCGAACTGGTTGGCATGACGAAGCGCTATGGCGATGCCGTAGCGGTGGACAACATCAACCTGCGCATTCCGAAGGCGAGCTACTGCTGCCTGCTCGGCCCTAGCGGTTGCGGCAAGACAAGCACCCTGCGCGTGATCGCCGGGCACGAGGCGGCTAGCGGGGGCGACGTGCTGATCGACGGGCGCAACGTCACCGGGCTGCCGCCGATCAAGCGCGGGACGGCAATGATGTTCCAGAACTACGCCCTGTTCCCGCACCTCAGCTGCCTGGACAACGTGGCCTTCAGCCTGCGCATGCGCGGCGCGGGCAAGGCCGACCGGCACCGGCGCGCCCGGGAGTTCCTGGCGCTGGTGCACATGGAAGCGTTCGCGGACCGGTTGCCCGCCCAGTTGTCCGGCGGCCAGCAACAGCGCGTCGCGCTGGCCCGCGCCCTGGTCAGCCAGCCGAAGGTGCTTCTGTTGGACGAACCATTGTCCGCGCTCGACCCGTTCCTGCGCGTGCGGGTGCGGGAGGAACTGAAGCGGCTGCAGCGCGAGTTGGGCATCAGCTTCATCCACGTCACCCACAGCCAGGATGAGGCGATGGCGTTGGCCGATGTGATGGTCGTGATGCAGGACGGGCACATCCGCCAGTTGGGCGCCCCGCGGGAGGTGTTCAGCTCGCCCTCCAGCAGCTTCGTCGCGCGCTTCATCGGCGGGCACAACGTGTTGCAGGCCGGATCGGGCCTGGTGGCGGTGCGAGCGGACCGCTGCCGCCTATCCGCGAACGGGGACGGGCTGCCGGCGCAGGTGGCCGCGGTGGAGTATCAGGGCAGCACGGTGCGCATCGCGTTGACTACGCGCGATGGCGAGGCGGCGTCGGTGCTGCTGTCGGACGCCGACTACGACGCAGACCCGGTGCAGGCGGGGGCGGACACGCGGCTCACATGGTCAGCGCAGGACGAACGGAGATTGGCGGCATGAAACCCAAGGTCGCCTTCATCGGCACGGGCGGCACGATGTCGTCGCTGGGCACGAGCCCGTTGGACATCATGGATTACGGCGCGACCGACAACCGCATGCAGGCGGACGCGATTTTAGCAAAGTTCCCCGAAGCCGCCGAAGCGGTGGACGTCATCGCGGTGAACTTCGACAACATCGTCAGCCACAACATCTACTTCGACATCTGGAAACGGCTGGCGGCGCTGTGCAGCCAACTGACGACGGAAATCCCCGGCCTGGCCGGCATCGTCATCGGGCACGGCACCGCCTCCCTGGAGGAGACGGCGTTCTTCCTGAACCTGACGTTGAAGGTGGAAATCCCCGTGGTGCTGGTCGGCAGCCAGCGCCCGGCCAGTTCGCTGTCCACCGACGCCGGAATGAACCTGGTCAACGCCGTGCGAACCGCCGCCTGCCCGGCCTCGCGCGGCATGGGCGTGCTGGTGCTGCTGAACGACGAGATCCACGCGGCGCGGGAGGTGACGAAGACGTCCACCTTCCGCCTGCAAACGTTCCGGACGCCGGATTTTGGCGTGCTGGGCCACGCCGACGGCGACCGCGTAGTGTTCTACCGCGCCCCGCTGCGCCGCTGCATGCCCAACACAGAGTTCGACATCACCGGCGTCGAGGCGCTGCCTCGCGTGGACATAGTCTACGCCTACGTCGGCGCAGACGGAACGGCGGTGCGCGCGTTCGTCGCGGCCGGCGCGCGCGGCATCGTCTCGGCCGGCTTCGCGCCAGGCTTCCCCGGTACGGCGGACGCGGCGGCGTTGGTGAAGGCCGTGCAGCAGGGCGTGACGGTGGTGCAGTCCACCCGCGCCGGCAGCGGCCGCACGTTTCGCGGCGCACGCGCAGCGGCAAACGGATTCCTCATGGCCGATAACCTCAACCCGCAGAAGGCGCGCTTGCTGCTCGCGTTGGCGCTCACCCGCACGGACGACCCGGCGGAGATTACTCGGATGTTCGAGACGTATTAAGCGACCCGTCGAAAACGCCAACTCTTTGCCGCAACAACATCGTCATTGCGAGGAGCGTTTGCGACGAAGCAATCCAGCAGCGAACACCGTATGCGCCGGTCTGAAACGCCGCGCCGCCGGGCGGCAGCTCGGGATGACGGACGAACTTTGGGCGTTGGCGTAAGCGCGATCAGGTCGAGCCAAGTCGGCGCCGCCATTCACTGTCATGCCTAGCTTGACAGCTAAGCAGCCAGCGCGTGACGACGGCAATGCTCCAGATACGCGCCCTCGTGAGTGGCGACCAGATCCACCGTGCTGGCCCATAGCCACGAGGGCGCGTCCAGCGTCTTGGACCGGTGGCGGCCCAGCTCCGCCGCCCACGCCGTACGGTCGGCGCTGCCCATTTGACGGCCATGCGCGCGCCCGACCACGGCCGACAGATACTCCGCCACCTGCATCGCTTCGTCGCGCGTCAGATGCTCGACCTCCAGCTTGAGGTCCTGCGGAAGCAATTCGCGCATGAACACCGCCCGGTCCAGCATACGGAACGGCGCCATGCGCGTGCCCAACGCCGGCGACAGGCTGCGCGCGCCTTCCACCACGCGCTCGGCGTTGTCGCGCGGCATCTTGGCGTGCGGGTTGCGCGGGGCAGCGGGAACAATGGCCTCCTTCAGGTCCACCAAGCAGTGCCGGGCCGCCTTACCCTTGCCAACGGCCACCAGCACGGCATAGCGCAACCGACCGAGCGAACTGCATCCCTTGCGCCAATACGCGGCGTCGATCACCGCGATCTCGGCATCCGCATTGCGGGAGCGCAGGGAGGTAACGAGCGTGCGGACATCGTCAAGCGCGAACAGCTCATGGATCGCTTGCTGCTCATCCTTCGCCAGCGGCCAAAACCGCTTGCCCAGCGGGATCGAGGAGTCCACGCCCTCGATGCGCTCATCCGCCAAGTGCTTCCAGGACCGTCCGGTAGCCTGGCGCATGGCGAGCCGGACGGTCGCCGGCATGCGGGCAGACAGGTCGGGGTTCGCATTGGCCAGCGCGGCCTCGTAGCCCTCCATCATGCGTTCCAGCATATGCGCGGTCGTGACGCCGGGCAGGTCGGAACCGCGCGCCGCCATCGCGAGCGACAGGCCCAGCCGCATCAGGTCGTGCGCCGGGTTGCCGATGACAGTCTGGTCCAGGTCGCGGATCGCGATCTCCACCGAGCCGTCCGGCGCGGCGACCGGTCCAAGATTGCCCACATGGCAGTCGCCGCAGATCCAAACTGGCGGCCCCTCCGGCGCCGAGACACGGTCGGACTTGGCCAGCCATTCGTAGAATTTGACCGTGCTGCCGCGGACGTAGGCGTGGGCCGAAGCCGCCATCTTCTCGTGCCGCAGCGCGGTGAGGCTGGCCAACCGTTCAGCCGGCTGGATCGTTGGCGATGCGACTCTTTTCATCGCCTCATGGTGGGACCGCAAACTGTTCCGTCAAGCGCGAATCGCATCCACCAACGGCGGCGAGAAGGTCACGCTGGCCGCTTTGCTGGGCGGGGCGGCGCCGGGCTGGCATCGGACTGCCACACCGCATCCGGCGCGACGCGGGCCTTCGCCATGACCGGCGTCGGCGCGGCCCCTGTGCCGGCGGCGATTTCGGCCATTGCGCGCCCGGAGGCGACCGAACGATCCTCGGCGAGCAATGCGCCGTCGTCGCCCTCGATGGCGTGTTCGTCGCGGTGCTTGATCAGCAGCCAGTTCACCCGCTTGCCCGACCAGCCCTTGATGCGCACCAGCACCCAACCGCCGTGCAGGCGCTCGCCGTGCAGCGTGAATTTCAGGTCGCCTTTCGCGAGGCCCTCGTCGGCGGTCATGCCCTGCGGCGCCCACGTGCCGCGGTCCCACAACTGCACCGTGCCGCCGCCGTATTGACCCTTGGGGATCGTGCCTTCGAAGTCGCCGTAATCCAGTGGATGGTCCTCCACCTCCACGGCCAGCCGCTTGTCGTGCGGATCGACGGAGGGGCCGCGCGCGACCGCCCACGACTTGAACACGCCGTCCAGCTCCAGCCGCAGATCGTAGTGCAACCGGCTCGCCGCATGGCGCTGCACCACGAAGCGGCCTTGCCCGGCGGGCGCAGTTTCCTTGCCGCTCGGTTCCGTCGTCTTGGTGAAGTCGCGTTTCGCCTGGTAGGCCGCCAGTCTGTCCGTCATCGCCGCCCCTCCGTGCAATCATAACGTTGCCCGCGGGCCGGGTTGCCTGCACCCTGACGCAAGCGCCGCCGGAGACCGCCGTGACCCGCAAGATGCACCTCGTCGCCTACTTGAAGACCGCGCCGACCGCGAGCTACGCGCCCGGTTGGCGCCACCCGGCGGCGCCCTTGAACGACATCTGGACGCCGGAGCGGTGGGAGCATATCGCCCGCGTGCTGGAGGACGCCCGCTTCACCGCCGCGTTCTTCGCCGACGGGCTGGGCGTGCCGGACATCTACAAGGACAGCTACGCCGACTACCTCGGCCGCGGCGGCCAGGTCAGCCTGCTGGACCCGATGATGGTGCTGCCGCTGATGGCGCGGGTGACGCGGCATCTGGGCCTGGCCTCCACCATCTCGACCACGTTCAACCAGCCCTACCAGGTCGCCCGCAGCCTCGGCACGCTGGACCTGCTGAGCGGCGGCCGAGCGGCGTGGAACGTGGTGACCTCCGCGACGCTGTTCGAGGCGCGCAACGCCGGGCTGCAGGAACTGGCGCCCAAGGACGAGCGCTACGACCGGGCCGACGAGGTGCTGGAAGCGTGCTTCGCGCTGTGGGACGGCTGGGACGCCGACGCGTTCGTTGGCGATAAGACGCGCGGGATGATGGTGGACACCTCGAAGGTCCGCTACGCCGACTATCAGGGCAAATACGTCAGCGTGCGCGGGCCGCTGTCGATTCCGCGCAGCCCGCAGGGGCGCCCAGTCATCCTGCAGGCCGGCGCCTCACCGCGGGGACGTGCGTTCGCGGCGCGGTGGGCGGAGATGATCTTCTGCTCGCACGCCACCAAGGCGGACGCGCTGGCCTACACGCAGGACATGCGCGCCCGGCTGGAGACGGCGGGCCGGGCGCCGGAGCGGTGCGTGGTGCTGCCGTCGATCTCGGTCGTGGTGGGCGAGACGGAGTCGATCGCGCGCGAGAAGGCGGCGTTCCTCGACTCGCTGACCGACCCGGAGCTGGTGCTGGCGAGCAGCTCCGAGTTGCTAGGCGTGGACCTCAGCCGGGTGCGAACGGCGGAGCAGGCGGAGGCGGAGGCCGGCAACCAGGGGATCGCCGGGTCGCGCGACCGCATGAGCCAGGTGGCGGCGGCGCAGGGCATCAGTTTCGCCGCGGCGGTGCGCAAGCCGCGCGGTCTGATCGCGGGCACGCCGGCGATGATCGCGGACATCATGGAGGACTGGTTCACCAGCGGCGCGTGCGATGGTTTCGTGCTGCCGCCGACGGTGTTCCCGTCCACTTTCGAGGAGTTCGGGCGCATGGTGACGCCGGAACTGCAGCGGCGCGGGCTGTTGCGGCGGGAGTACGCGGGGAGGACCCTGCGGGAGAACGTGGAGGATGCGGGTTAGGCTGCGCCTGATGTTGCGTTCGGTTGTTTCGTTGCAATCGAGGTGAAACAGGATTTTGGTCGACTGCAGCTCCACTGATTGGAGCCACTATGATGAGCGGAATTCTTAAGCGTGGCCGCATCGTGATCGTCGCGGCCGCGCTTGCGGCATTCGCGGTTCCGGCGCTGACGCCGACGCCGGCCGCGGCCTGGTGGCAGCACGGAAGCCCGGGTTGGCGCTACGGGCGGCATCCCGGTTGGCGCGCGGGCTGGCATCCATACTGGGGCCCGCGTTGGGGCCACGGGCCGGCGTTCGTTCCCGCGCACTGGAACGGGCCATACTGGGCGCCCAGCCATTGGGGCTGACGTCTGCAAGAGCGTGGGATGCCGTAGCGTCCCACCTCGTGATGGCAGGGCTTGACGCACAGCTGTCCGGTTGAGGTTTCATTACAGCACAATCTTCTACCGTCATGGCCGGACTTGATCCGGCCGCCCACGCCGCGCGTCCAGAACCATCGCGCCAGTAACCGCCCACCTTTTCGCGCGACGCGCGTGGGCGCCCGGGTCAAGCCCGGGCATGACGGTTTGGGGGTGGGCGCCACCTACGCAAGCGCGGCCTCGCACGGAATCCGCGCGATCCGGCGCGGGTCGATAGACAGCCAGACGGCGTCGTCCACCGCGTGCACCGTGGTCGGCGGCGCGGTCACCCGCAGCTTCACGTCGCCGGTTCGCACCACGTAGTCCCAATGCTCTCCCAGATACGCACGCTCGGCCACCATACCCTCGAACCACCACGCCGTAGGCTCGCCCTTGGCGGGATGCACGCCGATGCTGCCGGGACGCACCGAGAACGACACCGGCCCGCGCAGCCCGGCGCCCTCCGGCAGCAGCGCGGCCGGCACGCTGGTCCCCGCGAGCGCAATCTGGCCCGCCTCCGCCACGCCGTCCAGGAAGTTGGTGCGCCCTACGAACCCGGCGACGAAGCGGGTGCGCGGGCGGGTGTAGAGCGACACCGGGTCGTCCACCTGCTCGATGCAGCCCGCGTTCATCACCACGATGCGGTCGGACGTCACCATCGCCTCCGCCTGGTCGTGCGTGACGTAGACGGTGGTGATGCGGAACTCGTCGTGCAGGCGGCGGATCTCGAACCGCATCTCCTCGCGCAGGCTGGCGTCCAGGTTGCTCAGCGGCTCGTCCAGCAGCAACACCTCCGGCTCGATGACGATGGCGCGGGCGAGCGACACGCGCTGCTGCTGGCCGCCCGACAGCTCCGCCGGGTAGCGGTCCGCCAGGTGGCCGAGCTTGACCACGTCAAGGATCTTCCTAACCCGGCGCTGCACCTCGGCGCTGGGAAGTTTCCGCACCTCCAGGCCGAACGCGACATTCTGCGCCACCGTCATGTTCGGCCAGATCGCGTAGCTCTGGAAGATCATGCTCATGCCGCGCCGCTCCGGCGGCACCACGCGGCCGGGGGCGGACAGCGCGGCGCCGTTCATCCGGATGCTGCCCGTGCTCGGCTCGATGAACCCGGCGATCATCCGCAGCGTGGTGGTCTTGCCGCAGCCGGACGGGCCGAGCAGGGACACGAACTCCCCATCCGTCAGTGTGAGCGTCACCCCCGCCACCGCGACCGAGGCGCCGAACCGCTTGCCGAGGTCGTGCAGGACCAACTTGCTCATCTCAGCCGCCGAACGTGTCGCGCCACTGCTCGATGACGTCCGGGATCCCGGCGGCGATCTCGGCAGTGGTCAGCCGGTCGACCTTGATGTCGCTGATGGGCGTCACTCCCGGCTGCACCGGCGTGTCGGCGCGCACCGAGAGGTAGTGCGCTTCGGCCGACATGCGGGCGTTGCTTGGGCTGAGCAGGAATTCCATGAACAGCTTGGCGGCATTGGGATGCGGCGCGTTGGCCATAACGGCCGACGGCGACACCATGAGCACCGCGCCATCGGCCGGGTAGACCAGCCCGATCGGGTTGCCCTTCGCCGCAGTCGTCTGCGACAGGGCGGACGGTCCAGCGGCTACGATGCGCTCGCCCGAGTTCAACACGCCCACCGCGTCGTTGACGGACCGGCCGATCAGCGGCTTGTTCTTCTCCAGCTTCTCGAAGAACTCCCAGCCGTACATCTTCCGCATGGCCACGACCCACGTGCCGACCGTGCCGCTATAGGCCGGATGACCGACCGCGACCTGGTTGCGCCAGCGCGGGTCCAGCAGGTCGGTCCAACGCTTCGGCGCGTCGGCGGCCTTGACCTTCGTCGTGTTGTAGATCGGCACGACCAACTCGGCCAAAGTGGGGAAATAGGTGTTGCCCGCATCCAGGCCCTGGAACTCGGCGCCCAAGAACTTGGCGTTCTCCGGCACGTACTTCGCGAACTTGCCGTCGGCCGCCAACGACACGTCGTGGCCGAGATCGGTGGAGCTGAACACGTCGCATTGCGCGACGCCGTTCTTCAGGTCCTGCAGCAGCCGCTGGTAGGCGACCTGCGCCGTGGTGCGGATGAACGTGACCTTGATCTGCGGATACTGCGCGGTGAAGGCGTCGGCCACCCGTTGCGCGGTCTCGTTGTCCGTGTGCGCGGTGTACCAGGTGAGACCGCCTTCGGTGCGGGCGGCGGCCTCGATGCCCGCGAGGTCGGCGCGGGCGCGCGTGGCGGTCAGCAATCCGGCGGCCATGGCGGCCGTGAAAACGCGGCGGGTCAGCATGAACTCATCCTCTATTGCGGCGAACCATGAAGTCGCGGCCCACCAGGCGCATCCCCAGGCCCACTATGACGAACGTGGCCGCCAGCAGGAGGAAGCCGAGCGCGGCCAGCAACTCAAGGTTGCCCTCCTCGCTGAGGTCCAGCAGCATGATGGACATCGGCCGCGTGGCCGGGCCGTAGAGGAACATTGCGGTGCTCAGCTCGCGGCTGGCGGGGATGAACACCAATAGCCAGGCGCCGACCAGGCTGCGCTTCATCAACGGCGCCAGCACGCGGCGGATCGCCAGGCCGCGGCCGCCGCCCAGGATGCGGACCGCCTCCTCCATCTCCGGGTTGATGCTGCGCAGGCTGGCGGCGACGCTGGAATACGCGATCGGCAGGAAGCGCGTGGTGAACGCCAGGATTAAAATCAGCCCGGTGCCGTACAGCGAGAACGGCGGCGGGGCGTAGGCGCCGTAGAACGCGATCGCCAGCACGATGCCGGGGATGACGAACGGCGTCATGCACAGCACGCCCAGCACGTTGCCGAACCGCACCATCTTGCGGCTCACGACGTAGGCGATGCCCAAGGCCAGCAGCAGCGCGAGCGTGGCGGCGGCGCTGGAATACTCGAACGAGTTGATGATCGAGCCGCGCGCGCCGGCGTGGTGGAACAGCAGGTAGCTGAAGTTGTTGAACGTCAGGTTGTCCAGATGCCAGCCGCGCCCCCACGCCTTGGCGAACGCCGCCTGCGCCAGCACCAGGCAGGGCAGCACCAGGGTCAGCAGCACGATGAACCCGGCCCAGCCCAGCATCGCCCAACGCCACGCGCCGAGCCGGATCATGCGCCGCTCGCCGCCCTTGCCGCCGAGCGTGACGAAGCCCTTCCGCCGGATCAGCCGCTGCTGCAACGCATACAGCGCGATCGTCACCAGCAGCAGCGGCATGGTGTAGGCTGCGGCTACTTCCGCGCGGATCGGCGGCGCGAAGAACTGCGCCAGTTGCGTGGTGATGACGTTGATGCGCGCCGGCAGCGCGATCAGCGCGGGGGTGCCGACCAGGGAGATCGTCTCGAGGAAGGTGATGATGCCGCCCGCCAGCAACGCCGGCAGCACCAGCGGCAGAGTGATGCGCCGCGCGGTGCGCCAAGTCCCGGCGCCGAGGATGTTGGCCGCCTCCTCCATCTCCGACGACACCACGTCCAGCGCCCCCGTGGTGAACAGGAACAGGAACGGGAAGGTGTAGAGCGCGATGACGAAGGCCAGCCCGGCGAAGCTGTAGATGTCCACCAGCGGGCTCTCGACGCCCGTCGCGCCGCGCCAGACGATGTTCACCCAGCCGGAGTTCGGCCCCGCGAGCAGGATCCAAGCGATGGCGCCGAGGTAGGGCGGCATGACGAAGGCGGACAGCACCAGAGCGCGGATGGCGCCCTTGGCGGGCATGTCGGTGCGCGACACCGCCCACGCCAGAGGCACGGCCAGCACGAAGCAGATCGCGGTGACCAGCACCCCCAACTGCATGCTGGTCCAGAACGCCTGCACGTAGCGGACGCGGCTGAACGCGGCGGCGTAGTTCGCCAGCGTCCA
>CAXTBW010000011.1:55906-60789 GCA_964242925.1 uncultured Acetobacteraceae bacterium | reverse complement strand
GGAACGCGTATGTCGTTGATGCGAGGCGCCTCTCGAGGCGGCCCGAAATTCTTGACTTTCAACCACGTCAGGCAGCGCTAATTTTAACGAGGGCTAAGCGGAATAGTAAATGTTGGCATTACCGTGTACTCACCAGAAGAGTAGGGCGATATTGGATTGTGCGTATCGGTAATATCACGCGGCTGAAATTTGAATACATATTTAAATTCACGGCTATCAACATCTGTTTTAAAGTGAACGAATAACGTTAGTACGGTGTTCGGCCCTATTTTGAGAATATCCGAACGTGACAAGGTCAAGGTTCCATCTGGATAAATCTTTCTCGAAAATAGCTTGTCAGTGTCGTATAACCATTGTCCGTTACTAAGATCTTGTAGTGACTCTATCAACTCTATGACTTGTTTCCCTTTATTAGATACGTCTACGTGGAACATTGAACCTTCACTGGAAGTTTTCTCAAGAAATATAACTGCTTGTAATCCGACAATATCTGTAGAATTGGTAGTTTCATCTCTCTTATTACTGTTTGTCAAAACGTCAACTATCAAAAACAGGAAGAACAGGGCTGCTAACCCAAATACTAATAATGCATATACAATATGCCGCTTTGTATGTTCCTTAATCCAAAGAGAAATATCTTCCTTTTTGTAATTTCTCGGCGGTGGCTCTCCAAGTAGGCTTGTTAGCGCTTCGTTGCGCTGTTTCTCATTTCTGTATTGACTTAATATTCTCAGCCCGTTCTTTCTCACAGAAGTATCTTTTCGATACTCCAATATCCATTTTACTGCAATAAGCAAGCCTACCCCAATAAACGCTGTTAGCGTTATTGGGCTGGTAATGTTTGGAATTAGTTTAATATACGTTTCCATGGTCTGCGTTAAACCCATTTCACACTGAACCGTCCTCGCACTGGAGGGGTTTTCCCTTACTAGCTGGTCTTATAGCTGAGATCGTAGCAGCCGTTAGAATGGGCGTTATGGATGGGGGCTTGCCCTTCCATAATGGCAATTAGGCGACAACGCCTCGCGCGCGCGAGGGCTGGTGCAACTAGCCTGCCCGGTGGTTAAGGTTCGGGGAGAGGTGATGCCCTGGGCTGGCACGTCCGACCGGAATACGATGACGTCTGGTTCTGCGAGACTGCCACGTCCGACCGGCTCCTGTTCGTCTGGCATTGCCCGACCTACCAGAGCGGGGAGCCTGTCGAGGGCCACCATTGGCACTACGGCGTTGCCTATGCTGACGGGGAAGGCCACCGGCACTATCGCATGGGCGAGGCCCCGACCATGGGAGCCGCAAAGCGGTGCGCTCTAGCATCTTTCGAGGCGGGCCCCGACCCGATCCATGATCGGTTCGCCGCTGCCATGGAGGACTTGCAGGAGGCCATCCGCGAGGCTGACGACACGCTAATATTGTAACTGTTCCGTAACGGTTGTATCATGGCCGTTATGGAAACGTATGGTCAGTTCACGTTCGTCGTTCTAAGGTTATCCAATCCGGGCAGTCGACCATCGTCGGCTTCTCGCCGCGTCAGAACACAAAGCAGACAGGCGGCTAACCACCAAGAGCCGACTACGACACTGAACCGTCCGCAACAGGTCGGCGTCCGTTCACACCACTGGCCGACGAAACGTCACCCACCAGCACGTCGCTTCGCGGAACGCCGGCTTGGTCGGGTCGTTCGCTTCAGCGGGGCGCCCACGTGGCGACGCCAGCGTATCCACAACCGGCGTCCGATCCTCGAGCGACAGTCGCCCAATCCGCTCCGCATCCCGTGCTTCGATCGTGGCGATCTTGGCGCACCGCACGACGGAAGCTGCCGGCAGTCCGGCCGCATGCAGGTCGGAGACGAAGACGTCGCCAGGCCAGCCGCGATTAGCTGCACTGGTCACCATCAATACCCAGAGCAGCCGAAGTGCTCCCGGAGCATTCGGAACCGAGACCACCAGGGCCGGGCGACGTTGCTGCACCGGCCGGTTCGCGTACGGAAACGGGACCTTCACCAAGTCCCAAACCTCACAGCCCGGCATACGCCTCCGTGTCAGCCGGACTGTCCCACTCCGGGAACGTGGCGAAAGGATCGTCGGCTGCCGTGTCGGGCTGGGCGCGGGTGAGCACCACCCGGCCCGGCTCGATCATAGAGGCGGTCTCGTCGCCCTCGCGCAGGCGCAGCGCAGCCCTGACCGGCTGCGGGATCGTCGTCCGCGCCTTGCTGGTGAGCTTGCTGGTGATCATGCGCCCAAGGCAAGGACCATCCTAACGTCGAACAAGCGTCGGAGCCCTTCTTCGCTTAGGCCGAGCTGTCGCGCCGCCTCAGTCTTTCACCGCCCGCCGGAACGTCACCACCAGCACATCGCGGAACGCCGGCCTGGCCGGGTCCCGCGGTTCCACCGGCGTCACCCCATGATAGCGACGGCTGTCATCCACCCAGGCCGCGTCCATCGCGCGCGCCAGCGTGAACGACCCGAGCGCGTGCCGGTCCAGGTCGTGGATCGTGGTCTCCCCGCTGGCGATGTTCTCCCGCCGCACCATCAGCACCAGCACCCAGTCCACCCCGTCGCGGTGCATGCCCTCCGGCGTCGGCTGGCCCGCCTGGCCGGGTTGCGCCTCGATGCGGAACTGGTGGACCTCGACCTCCCACTCCGGCACGCCGGGGGACAGCGCGTCGAACACGCGCTGGCAGGTGCGCAGGATGGCCTGGAACGCCGGGGAGGCTTCGGTGGGCTCGGTCACCGGGTCGAACCAGCGGGCGATGCCGCCGTTCAGCGCGTTGTAGTCGCGGCTCTGGTAATGCGGGCGGTGCTCCAGCCGGGCGATGCCGCCGGGGCGGGCGGCGAAAACCGCGTGGCGGCGGCGGCGGTAACGGCCGCCATCGGCCATGTAGGCGTCCACGCCCAGGTCGTCCCAACTGGCGGCGAAGGCGTCCCAGCCGGTCATGCCGTTGTCCTCCAGAACGCCGCGCATCTCGGCGGCGTGGACGAAGGCGAAACCGTCGCGGCCGATCAGCTCGGCGATGGTCGGGCGGGTGGTGGCCGGGTTGGGCATGGCGGAGGATCCTATTGGGCAGCCTGCTGGACGGGGCGATCGGCGTCGGGCGGGATCGCGTGCTCGGCGCCGGGGGGCAGCCAGCCTTGCACCTTATACGCGGTGATCGGGCTTTGCACCGCGTTGTCGTCAAAGCAGTACTTCACCCGGCGATTGAACTCGCGGTTCACCACCCAGCGCTGCGACGGCGTCGTGCGGATGCGCACCCGCAGCGTCCAGTAATGGTCGGCGAAGGCATACACGCCCATCACCTCCAGGTCCGCGGTGATCGAGTCGGCCCAGCGCGGCTCCGCCCGCATCTTCGTCACCACGGCCTTCAGCAGGTCGGTCACCCGGTCCGGCTCCTCGTCCAGGCCGATCGGCAGGTCCACCACGGCGAAGGAGAAGTCCCGCGTCTGGTTGGTCACCGTCGAGACCGACGAGAACGGGATGATGTGCACCGAGCCGTCCAGCGCGCGCAGCCGGATGGTGCGGATTGACAGGTGCTCGACGGCGCCGCTCAGGCCGCCCAGCACCACGACGTCGCCGACCTGCATCGCGTTCTCCAGCAGCAGGAACAGCCCGGTGATGAGGTCCTGCACCAGCTTCTGCGAGCCGAAGCCGATCGCCACGCCCAGCACGCCGGCGCCGGCCAGCAGGGGGGCGATGTTCAGGCCGATCTGGCTCAGCACGATCAGCCCGGTGATGACCAGGATCGTCACCAGCAGCGCCGTCCGCAGCATCGGCAGCAGGGTGCGCAGCCGGGCCGCGCGGGCGGTCTGCGCGGCCCGGGTGAGCGAGGCGACCTTGTTCTCCACCGTTGCGTTGGCGGCCTCCCACACCAGCACGGCCACCAGCACGGCGATGCCGGAGGTGACGAGCGCGCCGACCAGGCGGCTGCCGAGCTGCGTTTCGGCGAACCAGCCGAACGGGGCCAGGCCCCACACCTGGAGCAGCGCCAGCGCGGCGGCGACGCCCAGCAGGCACATGGCCGCGATGCGCAACGCCGGGTAGTAGAAGGCGAGGCGCTGCTCGAGCCCCGGGTAGCTCGACGCGGTCGCCTCGCTGATGTGCACGGCGCGGTCCAGGCCGCCGAGGAGGACGATGGCGGCCAGGCGGGTGGCGATGGACACGGCCGTGGTCACGACGAAGAAGTGCAGCAGGCGTTCGTAGCCGTCGCGGATCTCGGCGGCGGCCACCAGCCACAGCGCCACGATGTAGAAGATGGCGAACAGGTGCCAACGCCCGGCCAGCCCGTTCTGCAGGCTGGCGAGCACGCCGGTGCGGCGCCGGGGGGCGCGCAGCCGGTGCGCCACGGCGGCGCGCGACCGCACCACCACGATGACGAGCATGACGTGGACCACGAGCGCAACCAGCTTGATGAGGACGTCGTGCGCGGAGTGGTACAGGCCGAACAGCGTGCCGACCTCGGCGGTGGCGAAGCCGAACACGGCGACCCCGCTGATGCGGCGCACCCAGCGCTCGATGAACTGCGCCCAGGCGTCGTCGCAATGGATCAGGCGCAGCCGGTGCTCGCGCGGGGAGACGAAGGTGCGGGTGATGCACATGATGATGCGGCAGGTGACGTAGGCGTCGACCACGGCGAGCACGACCAGGCGGCTGTTGTTGGTGGCGCCGAGCGGGGTGGTGAGCAGGGCGTGCCCGGCGGCGGCGAACACGGCGACGGGGATCAGGTCCAGCAGCAGCGCGGTCAGCACGAACGGCAGGCGCCGCAACATGCGCCAGGCGACGCTCAGGCCGCGGGCGTGGGCGCGGCGCGCGGGCAGTTCGGGCGCGGCGGGCGCCGGTTCGGCGACAGTGGGGGCCGCTGCGGCGACAGGGGGCGCCGATCCGGCGATGGG
>CAXTBW010000011.1:0-55806 GCA_964242925.1 uncultured Acetobacteraceae bacterium | reverse complement strand
GGGGGCGCCGATCCGGCGATGGGGGGCGCCGCTTCGGCGACGGCGGGGGCCAGATCGGCGTCGGGGGCGTCCTCCGGGATCGGCTCGTCGGCGGGCGCCCTGGCCGACAGCATGGCGCGGGCGCGGGCCAGCAGGCGCCGCACCGCCCACTCGATGGCGCGGGAGACGGCCAGGATCACCAGCAGCTTCCATCCCGTGTCCAGGATCAGGCCGCGCGCCGCCGGGTCGTTGGCCTGCGACGTCGCCCAGCGCCACAGCAGGGGCACGTCCGCCGCCGCCTCGCCTGCGCTGGCGAACTGGGTCTCCAACTCGCCGGCCCAGCGGGAGCCCTGCAGCACCAGGTCGGCGGCCACGCTGTCGGCGGCGAGCGGCACGATGGGCTTGGGCGCGGGCTCGGCGACCTGGACGCCGCGCACCATGGCGTCCAGCACGGTGGTGAACTGGGCGCGGGCCTTGTCGTCGCGCAGCACGTTCAGCACCGCCTGCGCCTGGGCAGGGGTGAGCGCGGGGGCTGGAGGCGCGGCGGGCGTTTCCGCTGGCGGCGTGGTGGCTGGCGCCGCAGGGGGCGCGGCGGGGGGCGTCTGGCTGCGGCCGGGCAGCGCGAGGCAGATCAGGACAAGGGCGGCCGTCAGGATGCGCATCGCTGCGTGGTCGGTCGTTGCCGGGCGCCTGTCAACAGCGCGATGCAAGCTGCCGCGAGGGTGCACAAACGGCGCCCCGACCCCAGTTCATGCGCATGAAGATCGTGCTCATCGTGCTCATCGTGCTGATGATGGCCTCGACCCTGGGCGTGCTGTTCGCCGGGCTGATCGGGCTGGCGCGAGGCGGTGGCGACCCGTATCGCTCGAACCGGCTGATGCGGTGGCGCGTGTTGCTGCAGGCGGGCACGTTGCTGCTGTTCGTGCTGCTGCTGCACCTGCTGCGCTCATCGTGACCGCCGTGTTCACCGCCTGGTTTGACACCGCGAGGGGACGCCTTCTACTATTTGCGACCCCAGGCAACCGTGTTCCATCCTTTGCCGAACTTCGGCCGAGGGCGCGCATGGGCGCCGCCATGATCCAGGAAACATCGGCGCTTCCATGAAAATCCTCGTCCCAGTCAAGCGGGTGGTCGACTACAACGTGAAAGTCCGCGTCAAGGCGGACGGCACCGGGGTCGAGCTGTCCGGCGTGAAGATGTCGATGAACCCGTTCGACGAGATCGCGGTCGAGGAGGCCGTCCGGCTCAAGGAGAAGGGCGTCGCCACCGAGGTGATCGCCGTGTCGATGGGCGTGGCCGCCTGTGGCGAAACGATCCGCACCGCGCTCGCCATGGGCGCCGACCGCGGCATCCTGGTTGAGACGGCGGTCGAGCTGCAGCCGCTGGCGGTCGCCAAGATGCTCAAGGCGCTGGTCGACAAGGAAGCGCCGGGCCTGGTGATCATGGGCAAGCAGGCGATCGACGACGACATGAACGCCACCGGGCAGATGCTCGCCGCCCTGCTCGGCTGGCCGCAGGGCACCTTCGCCTCCAAGCTCATCTTCGAGGGCGACGGCCTGACCGTCATTCGCGAGATCGATGGCGGGCTCGAGACGCTGGCGCTCACCTTGCCCGCGATCATCACGGTGGATCTGCGGCTGAACGAGCCGCGTTACGCCTCGCTGCCCAACATCATGAAGGCGCGCAAGAAGCCGATCGAGACAATCAAGCCGGATGCGCTCGGGGTCGACCCGGCTCCGCGGCTGACGCTGGTGAGCGTTGCCGAGCCGCCGAAGCGGCTGGCGGGCAAGAAGGTCGGCTCGGTGGCCGAGTTGGTGGCCAAACTCAAGACTGAAGCAAAGGTGATCTGAATGGCCTCGCTCGTCCTGCTCGACTTCGAAGGCGCCGAGATCAAGCAGCCGTCGCGCAGCGCCGTGGCGGCTGCGCGCAAGCTCGGCGAGGTGCACGTGCTGGTGGCCGGCAAGGACGTCGGCGCCGCGGCCGAAGCTGCCGCCAAGCTCGAAGGCGTGACGAAGGTGCACAAGGCCGACAGCCCGGTCTACGAGCATTCCCTGGCCGAACCGCTGGCGGAATTGCTGGTGTCGCTCGCCGGGCACCACGCGCATTTGCTGGCGGCCTCCACCGCGACCGGCAAGAACGTGATGCCGCGGGTGGCGGCGTTGCTGGACGTGCAGCCGATCAGCGACATCTCCGACGTGATCGATGCGGACACGTTCGTGCGGCCGATCTACGCCGGCAACGCGCTGGCGACGGTGAAGTCGTCGGACGCCAAGAAGGTGATCACCGTCCGCGCGGCCTCGTTCGACCCGGTCGCCAGCGAAGGCGGCAGCGCCACGATCGAGGACGTCGCCGCCACAGCGCAGGGCGCCAGCTCGCGGTTCGTGTCCGCCGAGTTGTCGAAGTCCGAGCGGCCCGAGTTGACGGCCGCCCGCATCGTCGTTTCCGGCGGCCGCGGCATGCAGAACGGCGACAACTTCAAGCTGATCGACCCGATCGCCGACAAGCTTGGCGCAGCGGTCGGCGCCTCGCGTGCGGCGGTCGATGCCGGTTATGTCCCGAACGACTACCAGGTTGGGCAGACCGGAAAGATCGTCGCGCCCGACCTGTATGTCGCGATCGGGATTTCCGGCGCCATCCAGCATCTCGCCGGCATGAAGGACAGCAAGGTCATCGTCGCGATCAACAAGGACGAGGACGCCCCGATCTTCCAGGTGGCCGATTACGGCCTCGTCGCCGACCTGTTCACTGCTTTGCCGGAGCTGAACCAGGAGCTGGAACGCGCCTAATGCCGTCGGATCTGGCCCGGGTCGGCGTGATCGGCGCCGGGCAGATGGGCAACGGCATCGCCCATGTCTGCGCGCTGGCCGGGTTGGGAGTGACGGTGCTGGACGCGAATGCCGAGGCGCTGACGCGCATGATGGCGGCGATCGGCAAGGCGATGGATCGCCAGGTCGCGAAGGCTGTCTTCACGGCCGAGGACCGATCGGGCGCGCTGGACCGGATCGCCACCACGACCGACTACGCCGCGTTCTCCGATTGCGACCTGGTCATCGAGGCGGCGACCGAGAAGGAAGAGGTCAAGCGCGCGATCTACCGCTCGCTGGTCCCGCATCTCGCGCCGCACTGCATCCTGGCCAGCAACACGTCGTCCATCTCGATCACCAGGCTGGCCGCCGCGACCGATCGGCCGGGCCAGTTCATCGGCATGCACTTCATGAACCCGGTCCCTGTCATGAAGCTGGTGGAGGTGATTCGCGGCATCGCCACCGACGAGGCGACCTTCGCCGCCGTGCAGGCGCTGGCGGCCCGGCTCGGCAAGACCACGGCGGTGTCGGAGGACTACCCGGCGTTCATCGTCAACCGCGTGCTGGTCCCTATGATCAACGAGGCGGTGTATGCGTTGTATGAAGGCGTCGGCGACGTCCGCAGCATCGATGCGGCGCTGAAGCTTGGCGCCAACCACCCGATGGGCCCGCTCGAGCTCGGCGACTTCATCGGGTTGGACACGTGCCTGTCCATCATGCAGGTGCTGCACGAGGGCATGGCGGACAGCAAATACCGCCCCTGCCCGCTTCTGGTGAAGTATGTCGAGGCTGGCTGGCTCGGGCGAAAGACGGGCCGCGGCTTCTACGACTACACGGCGACCCCGCCCGCGCCCACGCGCTGACAAACCTCGTTCAGTCGCCCTGGGCCAAGTTGGCCAGGTTCAGTCGCCTTGGGCCAAGTTGGCCAGGTTCAGTCGCCTTGGGCCAAGTTGGCCAGGTTCAGTCGCCTTGGGCCAAGTTGGCCAACACCGGGCGAAGGGCCTGCGACAGTTTGGCGTAGCCGGCCCAGGTTGGATGCAGATAGTCGTATGCCATGGTGTCGGATAGCTCGCCGTCTGGGTCGACCAACGACGGACCTGGGTTCGCGAAGACCATCGAATGCGACTGCGCATATGCTTGCAAGGCCATGTTGACGGACACAATCAAGTTCCGGTTCGGGTTCATTGGGTGCGCTCCGTTTGGCAGCAGACCAACGACAAGAACTCGGCTTGACGGGAACCGCCGCTGAACGTCCGCAATCGCGTGCGTGATGTCGCATGCGGCCAGTGCGCTATCCACGCCAGCGCCGACGTCGTTGGTTCCGACCTCGACGACGACGACCTGAGGGCGAAGCGACGGCGCGACGGGCAAGTTCGCCACCCGCCATTCAAGGTTCGCCGCAGTGTCTCCGCGCACCCCGAGGTTGAGGACGGCAGCGGGATTGCTGGCAAGCATACCGGCCGGCCAGTTCTCCGCGATCGAGTCTCCGATCACGACCAGCCTGATCCGCGAGAGATCGCCTCGCAACTTGCCAGCGACGATGTTCGAACGCGTGCGCCACTGGTCGAAGGACGTCGCGTCGAGATAGCCGTCCTCGACGGACTTGGGCGCCGGGTGCGCCGCCAGACAGTCCTGCGCAACGGCTTGAGCCGCAACGCCGACGACAGCGCACGCCAGCCCCAGCGCAGCTGCGAGGCCGCGCCAACCAAAACAAGACATGCGAGCCATCCCTAGAACCAATGCTGGACAAAAGACTCCGAACCGCCTGGTCTATCCGCTCCCCCGGTCGCCTGTTGTGCGAAGCTGCTCGAGCCGCAGCGCGCGGGCGCGACGCAGCGCCGTAAGCGCCTCGCCGCTGGCTCCACGGGCGCGGGCGATTTGGGCCTGCATCAAATACCCACGCGGATCCCCGGGCGCCTGCGCGACCGTTTCGCCGGCTAGCTGACTTGCCAGCGCGTAGTCGCCCGCCTGGATGGCGGCGCTGACGACCGCGGACCTTGTCTCCAAATTTGTCGGATCCCGCTGCAGCACACCCCGGGCGACGCTTACGGCCTTTTGTGGTTGGCCATCGGACTGATACAGGCGGCTGACGGCAAGGTTGAGTCCCGCCGAGCTGGGGTCAGCCTGCAATCGCGGCTGCAAGGCGTCGAACGCTTGCGCCCTGTCGCCGGCTTGGGCCAGGCGCTCCGCGCGTCCGATCGCGATCGAGTTCTGCAGCCTGTCAAACGTCTGCCGCTCACCACGGGGAATGCTGTTCGGATCGACCTGGGAGGCGATGGACTGGGCGTCGGCGGCGTATCCAGCGCTTGTCAGGGCCTCGGCATAGCGGATGCGCTGCGACGACGTCGGCTGACCGGTGCGCGCAAGCGCCGTGGCGATCGCCTGGCGAGCGCCGGGCTTGTCGTCGCTGGCGACCAAGGCCAACGCCACCGCGTTTGCTCGCAAGCCCGTCGAATCCGGTTCGGCCGCGATCGCGATCATGGCGGCGCGCACCGCCTGCGAATTGCCGCTCGCCCGCGCCCGCGCGATCTCGCCACGGACGGTCGCCTGGGTCTCGATCGAGGTGAGAGCCGGCGTCCGCAAGGCTGGCGGCAGCCGCTGAACCAGCGATGCCGCCTCCGCCACTTGGCCGTTGCCCTGAGCCCAATAGATTCCGGCCATAAGGGTGGCGTCGCTCGGGTGCGGCGAGTTGGTCGAGGCCGCCATCAGTTGCTGCGCCTCGCCGAGCAACCCGGCCTGTTGCAGCGCGTGCGCGAGATCCAGCCGGATCCACGGATTCGATGGATCGAGCGCATGGGCGGCGCGCAGACCCGGCACCTGCGTTGCTGCGCCTCCCCCGTTGTCCTGGGCCTGCGCGCGCACGTGTTCGGCGGCGTCGCGGTCCAACGACGCCAGGCCTTGCTGGTCGCCGATGCGGACGTAGACGGCGCGCGCGCGCGCTATCAAGTCGGGCGTCTCGGCACGCGCGCCCAGGCGTATCAGCACGCTGGCGAGGGCGCTCATCGCGTTGGCATTGTTCGGATCGTCGGCCACGGCGCGGCGCAACGTCTGCTCCGCCTCGGGCAGCTTGCCCTCGCCCTGCTGAATGGCGCCGAGTTCCGCGTAGGAATTGCTATTCCATTTCCTTCCAGTCAGCTTGCGCAAAAGCGCTTCGGCCTCGGTGAACTGCTCCCGTTGCAGCAGCTTTTGAAGCCTGGCGTAGCCTGCTGCGATCGTCCGGTTTGCAGCAGCGGCCGATTGCCGGCCTGCCGCGGCGGCGGCCAAGCTGCTTGCCTGCCTGCCGCCGCCGCGCTGGTCGCCCGCCGGCGCGGCCGTCGTCTGGGCCGCGAGCGTCGCCGGATCGAAGCCGATGGTCTTGACGAACTCATCCCGGCGGTCTGGCGATATCTCGATAGCCTTCGCAATCAGTTGGTCCGACTCAGACAGCCGGCCCTGACGACGGCGAATGATCGACAGCATGATCATCGCTTCGGCATCGGTCGGGTCATGCGCGAGCGCGGCCACGAAGCCAGCCTCCGCTGCCTGCGCATTGCCGGCCGCGTCCGCCTCGTAGGCGCGCATCCGTTCGACGACGCCCTCGTCGGGCAGGCTGTCCTGGATGTCCTTGAACTTGGCCTCGATCGCCGGGTCGGACGGGTTCTCTGCGAGGTATGCCTTCATCTGGTCGCGCGTCTTGAAATCGGCCCCTTGCCAAAGCAGCGCCTGCCGCCAGGCCACCCGCGCCGCGTCAGCGACGGTGGGACTGTGCGACAGCTCGTGCAGAGCATCGATGCCATCCGACCGGCTGCCCTCTCGATAGGTCTGCAGCTCAGCCGCCGCCAGCCGAAAGGTCATGTCCCCCGGCCAGTGGCCAGCGACCTGGTTCAGCCCGTCCAGCGCCTGACGGAACGCCTCTGGCGACGACGAGCTGGTCAGCTGATAGTATTCGATCGCGAGGCTGTCAGGCACGCCGCGCTGGAACAGCCGACCGTACTCCTCGATCGCCTCGTCCTTGCGGCCGGCCGCGGCAAGCTTGCGCGCGTTCTCCAGCCGTTCCTTATCGGCTGCCGTAAGCTGCTGCTCTGCGCTCAGCGCCGCGAGCCGGGGATCGTTCGGTGCGATGGCTTTGAGCTGGTTCCGGTAACGCGCCCCAGCGTCGTAATCGCCGAGTTGGAACGCGACCCGCGCCGCCAACGCGAGCGCATCCGGGTTCCGCGGGGCGAGCACAAGCACGCGGTCCAACTCCGACCGCGCCGTTTCCGGCTGGCCTTTCTGGCTCCAGAAGTTGACGTTCTCGAACAGCTGCGCCAGCAGTCGCGACTCGGCCGTTTCCGTTGCTGCGCCTGCGACAGGCGCCGGGACGGACTGCGCGGACGCCGGGCTGGCGGACAACCAGGCGGTCAGGCCCGCCACGCAGAGCGCGCCGCTGCGATGCAACCGCAGTCGGCTCAACGGACCAGCCCTCGCGCCCGACCTTGAGCGACGGCGGCACGCAAGCCCGCGTCGGAGCGTTTGCGCGGAAAACCCGGTCGCAGCGTCATGGCTGCCATTTCGCGGTCGTATCGCGGGTCAGCAACGTGGTGACGCCGCCGCCGCCCTGGAGGAGCCAGATGCTATACATCCCGCCGGCTTCCAGGCCGGCCAGATCGAGCGGCGCCCGGCCGCCTTGCGCGCAGCCCGCGTCCACTGCGACGGCCACGGGATTGACGCTGCGCGCTTTCGCCGTGCCGGGCGCAACGTCCTGGAAGACGACCGCACCGCCGGACGCGATCGCCAGGGTGGCCGCGGCGCAATCCGGTGTTGCATTGTAGAAGGACAGTCTCGCCCGGCTCTGGTTGAAATCGGTCTTGTCCGTGACTTGGACCGCCTGCAGCGACTGCGCGCCCGCGGCTTCCACGAGCACCGTATTGAAGCTGCCCGGCTCTGCCGTGAAGGTCAGCTTGCCGGTCCGCGCCTGGGCCTGCATCTGCATCGCCAGTTGCTTGCCCTTTACATTCTGGACCACCGCGTAGGCCGTCACGCGCTGCGCGGCGCCGGTCCCCAGTGTTTGACCGGGCAGGAAGTCAGGCCTGACCGTCACCTCGTCGCCGGACGCGTTCACGAACCGGACGTAGGCGGAGCCTGGCGGCGGCAAAGGGTCGTAGACTTGTCCCTGCGCCACCGCTTGGCTCGCGGTGGCCAGCGTTGCCGCCGCGCCGAAGGCGGCCAACCGCAGCGCGCTCACGACTTCACCGCGGACCGGACCTGGCCGAGGAACACATCATCCGTCATGGCGTCCTGCGGCCAGGCGGAGGCGCTGTCGATCGGCAGTTCCATGTCGACTTCGTGGAAGTTCCAGACGATGGCCTTCGGACGCTGCCGCTTGTAGGCGTCGCCGCCGAGGTAGTTCAGCATCGTTCGATACGGACCCACGGTGTGAAATTTCCAGAACAGCGAAACCGGCCGATCGAGCTGGCTGGCGAGGGCGGGCGCGAAGTTGTACTTCGGCTGCATGTAGCTGTTGCCGATGACAACCACGTCCGCATGGTCGTCCTCGACGAGCGCCGAACGGCCTTGCGCGGCAAGCGGGAGATGCACTGCGAACGACTCGTCCGGATGCTGCGCCCGCTCCGGCGGCGGCAGGTTCATAATCAGGTCGTTTGCGGTGTGCGCCTGCGTCACCGCCGGCCCGAGCCTAGGAGCCGACTGCGCGCTGGGCGGCAGGCGCAGCGACTCGCCCATGCGCTTGCCGATCTCGGCCGCGGCGCTTTCGGCGCCGAACGCGGTCCAGTGCGTGTCGCCCTTGAAGAAAATGTCGCTGCCCGGTTGCGACTTGCGCAAGGCGGCGAAAAAGGTCGCCAGGTCCGGCGCCAGCGCGCCCGATTGGCGGAGCACGGCCAGCGCCGAGGCGTAGCGCTTCTCCGCTTGCGGCGAAAACCCGAAATCATCGGGCAGGAACTCTGGATACACTCGCGCCTTGGCCGGCGTAAGCGCGATCACGACGTCCACCTTGGCGCCGTTCAGGATGCCGACTGCGGCAGTGATGACGTTGGTGACGTTGCGCATGCGCTGAGCGTCGGCTTCGCGAGGGTCGTCCCACACCAGGTAGAGCCAGCCATTCTTGCCGATGACCGTTCCCTTGATCACGGTCGCAGCGCGCAGGCTGAAGCTGGGCGTCAGCACGGCGGCCGCCGCGCCGCCCAGGACGATGCGTCGCGTCATTCCCGAAGCGGTGGTCATGCCTGCGACGTCCGCGAAGACGCGGCGGGACTGGCCGCGCGAGCAATGCTAAGAGACACCGAGCGTCTGCTTCAGTTGACTGAGAAAGGCCGACGTCGGCATGGCGTTTTGCCCCCAAACGTCGCGCCGGTCGGGGCCCGACGTCATGTCCGTTTCATGGAAGTTCCAGACGATCAAGGCCGGCCGCTTGCGGCGGAAGCTCTCGCTGGCGAGGCCGCCGAGCAATATTTGATATGGGCCGAACTGGTGGACTTTCCAGAATAGTCCGACCGGACGGTTCATCTTGTTGGACAGCATTGCCGCGAAGCCGAGCCTCGGCTGCATGAAGCTATGGCCGACGAGCAAAACGTCTGCGGCATCGTCCTCGAGCAGAGCCGCGCCGCCGGCGGCTGCAGCGGGTTGCTGGATACGGTAATCCTCAGGCGAATACTTGACCGACATCGCCGCTGGAAGCAGGTTCGCCAGGTCGTTGCGCTCCCAGGTCTGGACAGATTGCGGCGCCAACTTCGTCCCAGGCTGCGCACTGGCCGGCGCCTGGTAGTGCGCCTGGATCTGGCGCGCCAGTTCGGCGGCGGCGGCTTGCGATCCGCTGCCTGTCCAGTGCGTGTCGGCTTTGAAGAACACCGGCTCCGCCTTGTTCGCGTCTCGTTGGGCCGTAAGCGGCGCAAGCAGGTCCGGCGCGAACGCGATCCGGTTGAGCGCGGTCAGCGCCGCCCCATAGCGCTTTTCCGGTTCGGCTCCGAACTTGAAGTCGTCGGGCAGAAGGGCTTGGTAGACGCGCGACTTCGTCGGCGTCACGGCGAAGGCGACCTGGATGTTCGCCTTCGTGAGCGCCTCGACTACGCTTCCGCAGATGTCGGCCACGTGTCCGAGTCGTTTCAGGTCGACGTCGCGGACCTCGTCCCAGATCGGGAACAGCCATCCATCGCGTCCAATCGCGACCAGGTCGACGATCGCGGCGCGCGTCTGCGTTGTCGCACCCATGGCGGCGACGGCGGCCAAGCCGCCCAGCACGGCGCGACGCCGCATCATATCTGCCGCCCGTAACTCATCACCACGGCCTGACCGGCCAAGTCGGCATGGCGCCGCGTGGACAGCGCGCTGGCGTGGCCCGGCTGTTGCGCGAGCCATCCATCGTAGAGGCCCTCGAGCAACGCGCTGAGCCAGAGGCCGGGCGGCGTGCCCAGCGACCCGATCCTTGGAAGGTCCACATGGGTCATCTGCAGCATCCGTTCCGGCTCCAGCAGTTGCAGGCGCACCGCGCCCCAACCGAGCGCCGCCAGCGTGTCGTTCATCTCCATCTCCAGCGTGGGCAGATCGCGCGCGGGCGGCAGCGGCAGCATCTGCGACATGCGACGCCCGATGCCGCGCAGCATGGCGTCGCGCTCGCCGGGGCCGGCCAGAGTGTCGACCTCCTCGGCGAAGCCGCGCAGGAACGCCCGCCAATCGACGGTGCACGCGCTCGGGCGGGAAAGCGTCGATTGATCCACGGTGCGAATCCTCAGTTCGGATTGGTGAACACGTAGCGCGCGTAGACCAGGGCGGCGCCCTCGGTGAAGTTCCCCGCCCGGTCGAAGCCGATCTTGCCGCCGATGTGCAGCCGGTCGCTCACCCGGTAGTCCACTTCGGCCCGCGCGCCGCCGGCCGGGCCAACCTCGTGGCTGCCGCCATACCGGGGGCCGACTGCGCCACCCGCTGCGCTCGCCGCCGCCAGCTGACTCTGCAGTCCAGGGTCTGACGGGAAAACGGCTTCGCTCTTTGTGCGGAACGACTGCACGCCGAGAGTGCCACCGACCAGGTAGCTCAGATCCGGATTGACCTGTTCGCGATACGTGACTGGAAACAGCGCCGCCATGAACATCTGCGGGCTGAAGTAGCCGCCCTGCCCGATCGTGTAGACCCCCAGGTTGCGATTGTAACCGAAGTAAACCAGCGACGTCCCGGCGCGCACCTCCTGGGTTGGCGTAGTCCATACCGGGACGGTGAAGCCGGCGCCCGCCTCCACCTCGGAGTTGCTCTGCACCTTGTCGCCGAAGAGTCCGGCGCCGCCCGCCCCGTAATAGATGCTGTACGGCCCGATCTGCTGCTCGAACTGCGCGTAGAGCCGGTTGCGGGTGACGCCGCCCCAGCTCTCGCCCGTCCGCGGGTCCCGCTGGCCGCCGTACGAGAGCAGGCTGTCGGTCACGGCCCGGCGCTCGGCCGTCAGCCGCAGCACCAGGTTGTTGGTGAGCCGCGGCGCATATTGCACGCCGCCGACGGCATTGGTTTCGCGAAAGCCGATCGGGGTCACGCCTGCATCGGCCGACAGCGGCCCATACGCGTAGGCGACATCCAGCGCGGCGCCGCCGGCCGTTTGCGAGCCGCCGCTGCCGAACACGCCGTTGGACACGAGCGGGTTGGTCCCGAACAACTGCTTCTGCGAACCGCCGGGCGTGCCCGAAAACAGGCCGACCGGCGTCACGATCACCTTCAGCCGGCCATAGCCGTTTGGCGAGAAGCTCGCCTCGATAGGCGCCTCCAAGTCGAACAGCTGGCCAAGCCCGGCCTGTCCGGAGCGGCCACGCAAGCCCAGCGAGGCGTCGAGCCGCGGCGCCACGTCCGCCGACACCTGCTGGATGCTGCGGTCGATATCGGCGGTCAGCGGGTCGGCGGACGCGCCCGGCAGCGTCGGCGGCGAGTCGATCGGCGATGGCGACGTGCGAGGCTCGTCGGGCGTCGGCGCGCTCGCGATCCGAAACGGGTTGATGAATGGCGACACTGGAGGGTCGTCCGGCCCGGGAGGCGGCGTTCGCGTCGGAGCGGCCCTGGTCAAGGCGCCGTCGGGCGGCACGGTCAGATCCGCTTGGGGGACATACTGGGCGTAACGCTCGTAGTCGCGGGTGACCGGTTCGTCCGGTTGCGGGGCGGCCGGCGCCGCAGCAAGGCCGAGCCGGCGTGGCGCTGGCGAGGCCGGGACAGACCGGCGCGGCGCGGCATTGGTTGGTTCGGAGGCCGGCGACGTTTCCTGCGCAACGGCCAGCGATGCGATCGACAACGGAACGCCAGCCAGTTCGGCGAGCGGCGCGGCCGCTGCAACGGCGCCGACGGCCGAACCGGACAGCGGGGTCTCGCCGGCGCTGCTGTGCGGACGGGGTTCGGCGGCGGTCGTGGCGCGCTCCGCCGCTGATGGCGCGGACTCAGCCTGACGCAGATCCAGGTTGACTTGGTTGGCGACGTCCGCACTCGCCGCCAGCCGGCGCAACCGCTCGATGCCCAGTTCGCGGGTAGCCCCGCGGTAGGTCAGCAGTTCGGCGAACGCGATTTGCGCCCTCAAGTCCTGCGGGTCGGCCCGCAATTGCGCCGACAGCGCATCGCGGGTTGCCGTCCAACTCGCCTGGGTGGCGCCCAGGGTCCGGTAGTATTCGGCCGCAAGGCCTGGGACCGGCGCGTCACCGTGAAACAAGCGCCGATACGCGGCCACGGCCTCCTCGAAACGGCCGTCGCTGGCCAACCGTCGCGCGTTCGCCAGCCCCGCCTTATCCGACGGGTCCATCTGCATGGCCTCCCGAATGCCGTCGATGCGCGGGTCGTCTGGCCTTATCAACACGAGCCGTCCCAGCATCGTCTGCGCCAGCGGCGCGTCGCCGGCCTCCGCTGCGGTTTGCGCTCGGAGCGCCAGCGCGTCGGTGTTGCGGGGGTCGAGCGACAACACGCGGTCCAGCGCCTCGTCCGCTTTTCTCGGCTGGTTCTTGCCGCGCAGGTATGTCCCCTGGTCAAGCAACACGCGAATCGCGTCCGACGTGCCCGATTGCGCCGAGGGCGACGGGCTTAGCTGGCCCCGGGCAGCCGGCGCCTGCATCGCCGTCGAAGCGACGGTGGCCAGCAGCAGCGTCCGAACCAAGGGAGGCTGGTCACCCACGTGTCGCGCCTCAGCGATTTCTGCTGGGAATGGTTCGCGTGCGCCGGACGGCGCGGCGACGGAGCGCGAAGAAGTAGAACAGCGCCACTAGAAGGCAGCCGACGACCATAATGCCAACGATGCCGATAGGCTGGTCGCGCAGCAGCCAGGAGGGATACAACCAGAACGGCAATGCGCCGACGGCATACTCCCCTCCCACGCGATAGGCCGTCACGCGACTGCCGCTGAACAGCGCGAGGTCGCCTTGGATCAGCGGAGTCTGTTCGGGATCGCGCAGCGTCGTCACCAGCGCCCTGATCGCCTGCGGCGACCCCCCAAGCAGCGCCACGACGCTGCGCCCGCGGCTCAGCGGACTTTCGGCGCCGACCAGGGCCGCCATGTTCTCGCCGGCAGCGGCGTCGAGCGCGGTTGCGGCGCGCTGCCGATCGCCGCCTTGCCGATCGCCGAACAATCGCCGGAGGCTGTCGAGATTGTTGTTGAGGTCCACCGAGAGGCGGTTGCCACTCACCCGGTAGGGCGAGTTCTTGAGCAGGTCCGCCGCTGGCCCGAGCTTCGCAACCATTCCCATCAAGATGATGTTGCGATCTGCAACGCTGTTCAGACCGTCGGGCCTGACCACCGCCAGGCGAATGACCGGGTAACCGGTCAGCGAGCCGATCTGCCCCATGAGGTCGAGAAACGAGTTCACCTCGACCGTGGACGGCCGGTCCGGCAGCACTACGGCGGACTCGGACAGATCCGCCATGCGAGTGAACGGGAAACCCGCGCTCACGAAATACGCCAGGTTCGGCAGCTGGGTGAAACGGTAGGCGCGGCTGATATCGAACGTGCTGTCCGGATCGACCGCCATGCGCACGTCTTGCGGGATCGCCATGCAGTCGCCGCGGTGCAGCGGCCGCGTGTCGAAGAAGAACTGCAGGTCGTTCTGGCCGAACACCTGGTAGGCCGGCACGTCGATGCGGGCCGCCGGCTGGGTCGCCCCAAGATTGAACAGCCGCGAGAACCACGACGCCGCGTGTGACGGCTCGCCCGCCAGCGGCAGGCTGGCGAGGTAGAAGTCGTTGATGCCGATATCCAGGCGCGACACCGCGAGATCCTCGATCGGGCCCGGCGGGGCGCGGTAGCGCAACTCCATCGGAAAAGCCCGGTTGCGCCAAGTGTACAGGTCGGGCGCGGTGCGGAACGGCACCCGCATGGTCCCCGGGACGTAGCCTGTGCCCTGGAGTTCGGACGCGTCCACCAATTCGCCGAACTTCACCGGCCGGTCGGCCGGGATCCACGCCGGGGCATCATAGGCGACCCGGCCGGGGATTTCGGCCGCGACGACGGTGGAGGCGTCGCCCGACAGCGTGCGGCTGCCGAGCGTGAGGGATGCCGCGGCAGCGACCGCCTCGGCGCCGGTGCGCCCGGCGATGACCAGGAGAGACGACGTCGCGTCGTTCGGGTTGGGCACGATCGCGATCGTAGGACCATTGAGCGGCGGCAGCGCGATCCCGGCCGGCCGGTCGCCGCCGGTCACGATCACGACCGCATTGCCCTCCGACGGCGCGCTGGCCATCACCGGGAAGCTTGCGCCGCGGAAATCGGCCAGCTGGCCGAACCAGGACGCTGCGATGCCGCCCGCCTGCAACGATTCGTTGGACGGGTTCGCCGTCATAACGAAGGGCAAATTCAGCCGGACCTTCTCGTGCGGGTCGAAGAACGGCAGCGGCAGCCGCGAGAGGTCCCGCTGCGGCGGCAAACGCTCCAGGGTCAGCGTCAGCGTCGACGTGTCCGAGATGGTCGACCAGAGCAGGCCGCTCAGCGGATCGTTGCACTCGGGCGTGTAGCGGCCGCTGAAACGGAAGTTCAGCCGGTTGTTGTCCTGGAAGAACACCGGGCTGATCGGCAGCTCGAAGTTCTCGAAACGGGGCTGGTCGCGGTTGACCGGAATGGTCCCGACATACTGCTCGTTCAGCGTCACCGTGACATTGCTGAACTCCGGGATCAGCGCCGGCGACATGGCGCCCGACAGATTCAGCGCCGCCGCCGTGACCACCTCGTCGGCGCGGATGCCAAACTGCACGCCCTGCAGCTCACTCGTGCCGCGCAAGGTGAGCGGACCGAGGGCGCCCAACTGGTGGATGGTCAACACGAGCTGCCGCGTTTGGGCGGCGCCGGCGGCGGACACGAAGGCCGGCGGCCCGGACCGCGGCGCGAGCGCCGGCTCGGAAACATTCGCCGGCAGCGGCGGCGCGTTCGGGTCGGGCGCGGCCAGCGACGCCGGCGTTGCTGAAGGAGGCGCCCCGGTCACGTACACGCGCTGCGGCGGCTCGGGTGATGCCGCCGGCATGCCAAGCAGGCTGGGCGGTCGCGGGATCGCGAGCGGCGGCGGCGCCGCACCCGGGATCGGCCGCACGACGAACCCGCCGCCTGTCGGTGCGGAAATTTGCGAGTGCGCCGCGGCGGGAACCAGCATGAGGGCGATCGCCGCCGCCGTGCCGACCAATTGCCGTCGGCTCGGGGCCGCTGGCCCGCTGCCCGAGGCCCGTTGAGAGGCGCGATCGGGCCGCCGGAACAGCCCGCCGATGCTGATCAGCACGCGAAACAGACTAACCAGCGGCCGGTCGACCGGATAGGCGCTCCAATCGGTCCAGGCATCGGCGCGACCGAAAACCGCCTGCACGATCGCGGCCTCGTCCGCGATGTCGGCGGGCTGGAACCTTACTTGGAGGAAGCGCTGCTCCCACCGCAGCAGGCGGGCCGGGATGACCACCGGCTCGCCCCCGATGATGAACTCGAATTGGACCAGCGAGGCGTCCGTAACGCCGACTGGCCGCTCGGCGACGACGTAACTGCCGCCCTGCGACAAATCCTGAGTCGTGCCCGAGACGGTGCGGCCATCCGGCAGGTGGATTGCGACCGGCACGGTTGCGCGCACGCGGGGCCGGGAGCGCATCTGCCGGGTTTCCCGGCCCACCGCCAGCGCCGCCAAGATGGTCAGCAGCGAGAAGCCGCCCCAGATGCTGTTGAGCAGCAACGCCTGGAATGGCAGCTGCTCGGTCTGGAAGAACACCAGGCCGACCAACCCGCGCATCACGCCCGCGACCAGGAAGAACGCCAGGATCAGGTTGGGATAAACCGCGGCAAGGTCGAAATAGCCGTTCTCGAGCAGTCCCCCCTTGTTCGTGACGTTGAACTTGCCTCGCCGAGGCGCGAATAAGGTCGCGATCGTCACCCGCACGAGGAACAGCGCCAGCACCGTCTCGTAGATTTCGGACCAGAACGAGTGCCGGTTGTTGCGTTGCAGACGCGAGTTCGTGGCCACCGAATGGAAAATGTGCGGCAGCGCATACGAAACGATGGCCAGCGGCGAGGCCGCAATGATGTTGAGGCCGAATAGAAGATAGGCAAGCGGCGCCGTCAGGAACACGATGCGGGGCACCGCGAAGAAGAAGTGCCCCATCGCCTGCAGGTAGCAGATGCGCTGTCCGATCGTGAGGCCGGGCCCGAACATCGGGTTGTCGATGCGGAAGATCTGGATCATCCCGCGCGCCCAGCGCACTCGCTGGCCGATGTGCGAGATGAGCCGTTCGGTCGCCAGGCCGGCCGCCAGCGGAAGCCGCAGGTAGCAGCTGTCCCAACCGCGCCGATGCATCTTCAGCATCGTGTGCGCGTCCTCGGTCACGGTCTCCACCGCGAAGCCGTCGATCTCCTCCAAAGCCGTGCGTCGCAACACCGCGCAGGAACCGCAGAAGAACGCGGAATTCCAATAATCGTTGGCGTCCTGCACCAAGCCGTAGAACATGTTGCCCTCGGCCGGCACGCGCGTGCCGGAAGCGAGGTTGCGCTGGAACGGATCGGGCGAATAGAAATGGTGCGGCGTCTGCACGAGCGCGTTGCGCGGCTCGGCGATCATCCAACCCATGGTCATCTGCAGAAATGCGCGGGTCGGGATGTGGTCGCTGTCGAACACCGCGATGAACTCGCCGTCCGTCTGCGCCAGCGCATTGTTCAGATTGCCGGCCTTGGCGTGCAGGTTGTCCGCGCGCGTGACGTAGCCGATGCCGCACTCGGCCGCGAACTGCCGGAACTCCTCCCGCCGTCCATCGTCGAGCAAGTGGATCCGCAGTTTATCCGGCGGCCAATCGATCGCGATCGCTCCGAGGACGGTGGCGCGCACGATCGATATCGGCTCGTTGTAGGTCGGCACGAACACGTCGACCGTCGGCCATAACGATGTGTCTTCCGGCATCGCGATCGGCCGGCGCTCCAGCGGCCACAGCGTCTGGATGTAGCCGAGCACCAGCACGAGTATGGCGTAGCATTCCGCGATGATCAGGCCGGCTCCGAGCAGGAGTTCCGGCAGGCTGTCGAAGTCGAGCGTCTCGGTCAGTCGCCAGAAAATGTACCGCATGGAGACGGCAAGGCTGAGCACGACCAGGAAGACGGAGATGTAGCGGCCACGAAAACGGTTCGCGATCAGGAACACGATCGCCGCCGTCACAGCCAAGATCGCCTGTTGTCGCGGTTCGAGCTGGACTGTGGCGACGGCTATCAACAATACCGCGCCAATAACGCCGGCGATCATGTCGACGATGCGGCTGAGCAGTCCCCCGCGCGGAACTCCCTGCCAGTGCGCTCGACGCATCCGCCTCGTCTCACTCATCGCGGCTCTTTCAGTTAGACACCCGTGCGGCTCGGCGTCTTGCTTGGGGGTCTACGTCGTATTCTAGAGCCCTGACCTATCCAGCATATTAATGTGGAACCTGCTGCATCATGCTCCGACGCCGAGCGTGCTTGCGCAGCAACAGCGTGTTTGCCGAAGCGCAATCGCGTCATGGAACGGAGACGTCCCGGATTAAACCAGTCGAGCGTCGCCATCACCCGGCGGGTCCGGGATCGTCGCGAGAAACGCGAAAAGCTCCGGCAAAGTCAGCGTGGAGACCGGCCCGATCGGTGCAGGTCGCACCCGCGAAGGCCTTGCCTGGGTGATAGGAGCCGCCTCTCTCGGACTGGTGGCGGTCGGCGGCGCGGGACGCAACGACTGCGTCTGAGCCACAGGCGGCGGAGCCGCGGCCCTGATGGGATAAGCCCTCTGTTGCACGGGCTCGGGTCGAAGCAGCGGCGGAAGCGATCGTGAAACAGGCGGTTGCGGCGCATTGGCTGGCGCTGCGACGATCGGCGCCGCCCATTCCGCCAGCCGGCGCGGCGGAACTGCCGCGACGGGAGCCGCCGCGATCGGCGCGGCGGGCAGAAACGCCGACCGCCTGAACGTTTGCTCGCGCGCGGGCTGGGGCGGGGTGGGAGGCATTGCGGTGGCGAAGTCGTCCATAGCGGCCGGAGCCTTCGCCGGGAACGCAACCGGCGACGCGGACGGAAACATCGTCGACGCCGCGACTGGAGCGGGGGTGAACGCAGCCAGCGGCGCCGGGGCTGGCCGCGGCTGCATGAGCGGCGCGGCGACGGGAAGCTCCCGTGCGTCCGAGACCCCGTCCGGCGCGGCGATTGGCTCCACTTGGGCCACCGGCGCCGGCTGCGGCGGCATCGCACGGCGAGGCAGCGCCACGCTCGATGGCCGGGCCGACGAGTGACCGAAGCTATGATAGCGGATCGCTGGCGCACCGAACGCGGCGAGGGCCTTGGTCACATCGCTTGAACCGTCGCTCATCCAACCCTCTCCAGCTATGCAGCTGAGCGCCCTGATTCCTCCATCGCGAGGCGCGACAAAAGCACGAGTCCAGCGCCATAATAATCGTTGGCCGCCATTATAGACGGAAGCGCGACCTGTTGGTCCAGTATATTGGTCCTCGAAGCGACTGCGGCGACCGCGCGAATTCCCGCCGGGGCGGAATATGGCGCTATTTCGCCGGTAATAAGATCAGTCCAAGCGGGTGCGCCGCGTCCCGCGTTCCAATATTGACGAAATGACTCGAATAAAGGCTCGGCTGGCAATCCAGCCCATGCAAGATGCAACGGCACCCGGATCGCGTCCCACGAGAAACGCGGCGCCCAGTCCGGCGCAATGCTGAGCGACCCGTCTCGCCGGTCGACCCTGATCCAGTCCGGCGGCAGGCGCCAGCGCCCGTAGCGTCCTTGCAGGACGAGCGCCGCGCCGTCCTGCCGCAGCACCTGCCAAAGCGGCGACGGCGCCAGCGCCGCAAGGTCCGGGAATAGTCCAAACGTGTAATAGGACGGGTTGATCATCAGGCTGTCCGACCTGTCGAAGCCGGATGCGCCCGGCAGCAACACCGTGCGGGCGCCCGCGGTGCGCACCAGGCTCAGGATGCAGCGCGCCAACCGGGCCGCCTGCGCCGCGTAGTCCGGCCGGTTCCAGCGCGCTGCGGCCCGCGCCAGGGCGGCGGCGATGAAGAGATCGCCGTCGGTGGCGTTGTTCAGGTCGGCCACCGGGTTGGCGTCGCCCGGTTTGTAGCGCCATGCGTGCAGCACGTCGTAGGGGCGTCTGCGAAGGTTGCGCGTCGTCCAATCGAGCAGGCGCGCGAAGGTGTCCGGGTCATCCGCCGCCTGCGCGGCCATCAATCCCCACCCCTGCCCTTCGCTGTGCGATGCATTGCCGTTGCCGGTGTCGATCACCCGGCCCTCTGGCGTCACGTATAGATGGCGGAACGCCAGCCAGTCCTGCCGCAGGGCCGCCGAATGGACCTGTATGCGCGGAACCGCAGGCGCCGGCAGGCTGACGGCCGCATCCGCCGGTGGATTAGCCCGCTCCACCCGCAGCGGCGCGCCATCACCCCAACGAGGCCCGAATTCCGAGACTCCGAGCCCGAGCGCCGCGGCGAGCCCCGACGTGGCCAGCGCGAACCCGGGGATGCAACTGCGGCGGGTGATGCCGCCGGTGGCGGTGAGGCGCTGGGAAGCCGACACGCGCGATGCTCCTGCGTGTCCGGACACTCCGCGGCGACCGCGCGAGCGCTAGACGAGAGCTGCCCGGCTTTTCCAGGTCACGTGCGCCAGTCTCGCCGGAAGAGATTAACGTAAACTTTCCTCGCAAGACGGATTGGGCCATTTCGGTCCGACCCTGGAACGTGTATGATGCCTTTCCTTCATGAAGGAGCGATTTATGCGCGCTACGTCCTTTTCGTCGATGCTGGCCTTGGCTCTGACCTTGTCCGGCATCGGCTTGATCGCGGCGCCCGCGGCTGTCGCACAGAAGAACTTCGACGCCCCGCCGCAACTCGCCCCCGCGCCGCAGCCTGCGCGGCCCGCCCCCGCGACCACGCCGCGCGAGAACAACACGCGCTTCACGCTGATCAACAACAGCGACATGGTGATCGATACGCTGAACATCTCCCCGGTGACGGAACAGAACTGGGGCGACGATCTTTTGGGCACGCTCTCGCTGCCGGGTCACAGCCGTCTCATCGCCGGCCCTGCGCAGAACACCGGCTGCATGTTCGACGTCCGGGTCGTCTACCACGACAAACGTGAAGAATTGCTGCGCCGGCAAAATCTTTGTGATCTCGAGCAGATTGTTTTCACCGGGCGCAACGCCCGCCTGCCGCGCGTCCGCTCGCAGAGCGACGACTAGGAACCGCCCTCTCCCGTCATGAACGGGAGAGGGCGAGGTCCGTCAGACCGGGTCCCAGCTGAACACGTCCTGGCTGCGGTCGAGCGGGAGCAGGCTGGACCTAAGCGCCGGCGCCGCGTGCTCTGCGATCAACTCCGGCGTCCAGCCCTCGCCGCGATGGACGGAGCGCAAGGGGCGGCTCTGGCTCATCAGGAAGATCTCGTTGTAGCGCGTTGCGAACACCTGGCCGCTGAACCCGGCCGCGGCGTCGCTGGCCAGGAACACCGCCAGCGGGGCGTTCTTGTCCGGCGTCATCAGCTGCAGCTTGGCCACCCGCGCCTTCTGGTCCGGCGTTTCGGCCGGGATCGCGGCCGTCATGCGGCTCCACGCGAACGGGGCGATGCAGTTGGACCGCACGTTGTAGCGCTGCATGTCCAGGGCGATTGATTTGCTCAGCGCGGTGATGCCCAGCTTGGCCGCGGAATAGTTCGCCTGGCCGAAATTGCCCACCAGCCCGGACGTGCTGGTCATGTGCACGTAGGCGCCGGAGGATTGCGCGCGGAACGCTTCCGCCGCGGCGCGGCTGACGAAGAAGCTGCCGTTCAGGTGCACGCCGATCACGTCCAGCCAGTCCTTCGGCGACATCTTGTGGAAGATCACGTCGCGCAGGATGCCGGCGTTGTTCACGACGATGTCGACCCGGCCGAACGAGTCCATCGCGCATTGGACGATGCGCTGCGCCGAGTCCCACTCGGCCACGCTGTCGGTGCTGACGGCGGCGCGCCCGCCGCGCTGCTCGATGATCTGCTTGGTTTGTTCCCCGGGCGCGCCGGACAGGCCCTCGCCCGACAGCGACGCGCCCACGTCGTTGATGACCACCGCGGCGCCTGCCAGCGCCATGGCGATCGCGATCTCCCGCCCAATCCCGCCCCCGGCGCCGGTGACGATAGCGACTTTGCCGTCCAGCATGGTTTCCCCTCCCGCGTTTTAACGGGCAACCCTCCCGCAATGCGCCGGGCCAGTCCAGGGCGCCGGAGCGGTCAGGCAGGCCGATTGCACCTGGTTCCAGACCGGCGCGTGCGGTGTCCGAGGCTGGATCGCCTCGTCGCAGGCGCTCCTTGCAATGCCGGTGTCGGCGCTAACCTTTCCGCACGTAGGCGCTGCCGTCCGCCGCCGACACCGGGTGATCCTGGTACTTCGAGCGCAGCGGGTGCGCGATGCTGTCGAACTCCGCGGCCAGGCGGTGCAACGCGGCCCGCATGTCCGGACCGCGCATCGGCCGGCCGTGCCCGGTGACCAGCAGTTCCGGCTCCAGCGGCGCCAATTTGCGGACCGAGTCGCGGGCGCTGGGCCAATCCTGCGTGTAGTACATCGGCGGCCCGTGCAGCTCCGGCGCCTGCGCCGTGGCGGCGTAGGCCGATTCCTGCGCCGTGGTGATCACCGCGTCGCCGGCGATGAGCGTGCGGTCCGCCTCCCGCCAGAACGAGCAATGCCCCACCGAGTGGCCCGGCGTGTGCAGCCACCGCCAGCCTGGCATCAGGGGCAGCGAGCCGTCCGCGGGCAGCGCGTGCAGCCGGCCCGACACGTCGACCGGACCGCGCGGGTAGAGCGGCGACAAGGTGGACATCAGCCCGCCCCCGACGGAGGCGTCCGGCGGCGGATACGAGGCTTGCCCGTTCATGTACGGGTGTTCGTCCGGGTGGGCGTAGACGGGCGCGTCCCATTGCGCGGCCAGGGTTTCCAGCGCGCCGAAATGGTCGAAGTGGCCGTGCGTCATGACGATGGCGCCCGGGCGCGCGTCCTTGCCGAACCGCGCCGCCGCGGCCGCCGTGATGGCCGACGCCGTCCCGGGCAGGCCGGCATCGACCAGCACCCAGCCGCGGTCCCCCGCGTCCGGGGCGCCGACGAACACCACGTTCACGATCAGCAGGCGTTTCACCGCGAGGTCGGCGGCCACCGCCAGCATGCCATCCGCATCGGCGCCGGCCTCGTTGGCCGCATCCAAGGGAACCTGCTGCGTCATGACCGTTCTCCCGCATCGCCGTGCCCGAATTCGCGCGCAATCCGCACATCGGGTGGCCTTGATCGTCCGGCATGCTGGACCCGGATCTGAAGGAGGTCCCCAACATGCGCAAGACCTTGCTGACACTGACTGCCCTCGCCGGACTGGCCGGCGCCGGCGCGTTCACGTCCGCCTCGGCCGCCGCGCTTCCGTCCGGGTTCGACCCGGCGATGGTGCAGCCGGCCCAGTACTACCACGGCGGCTGGCGGGATGGAGATGGCTGGCGCGCGCATCGCCAGCACGGGTGGGAGCGGCACCGCCGCTGGGTGGAGTACCATCGCTGGCATCACGGCTGGTAGCGGGCGGCGCGCCGGGCCATGATGCCGGCCCGTGTGCACCGTCATCACCTTGCAGCGGCCGGGCCATGCCTGGCCGCTGTTGCTCGCCGCCAACCGGGACGAGCGCCTGGACCGTCCGTGGGACCCTCCAGCCGCATACTGGCCGGCCCGGCCCGGCGTGGTCGCGGGGCGGGACCGGACCGGCGGCGGCACCTGGATGGGGGTGAACCGCGCCGGGCTGGTCGCCGCGGTGCTGAACCGATCCGGCAGCCTCGGACCGGCGCCTGGCAAGCGCAGCCGCGGCGAGCTGCCGCTGTTCGCGCTCGAGCACGATGACGCGGCCGCCGCGGCGCGCGCGATCGCGGCGCTGGACGGGGCGTCCTACCGCAGCTTCAACATGGTGATCGCCGACCGGGCCGCCGTGTGGTTCGTCCGCAACGACGAGGCCGGGCGGGTGCAGGCGAGCGCCTTGCCGCCCGGCCTGCACATGACGACGGCGCACGACCCGGACGACCTGGGCAGCCCGCGCGTGGCGCGCCACCTGGGGCGGTTTCGCGACGCGACAGCCCCGGCGCCGCCGGACTGGGGGGACTGGCCCCGCTTGCTGGCCGACGGGGAGGGCCCGCGCGGCGCCATGCTGCGGGTGGGCGCGGACAGTGGTTTCGGCACGGTCTGCGCCTCGCTGCTGGCGCTGCCCGCGTCCGGCGCGCCGGTCTGGCTGTTCGCGGCGGCGGGCGAGGCCTTCGCGCCGATACCCCTCGCAGGTGGCGAGGGGGGCGGCCGGCTGCTATAGGGCGCGTCTACGAAGAGGATATGCATGATGGCCCGCCGTCGGCAGCTCTATGAGGGCAAGGCAAAGGTGCTGTTCGAGGGGCCGGAGCCAGGCACCCTGGTGCAATACTTCAAGGACGACGCGAGCTCGGACCATGGCGCCAAGACGGGGATCATCACCGGCAAGGGCGTGCTGAACAACCGCATCAGCGAGTACCTGATGGTGCGGCTGGGTGAGATCGGCGTGCCGACCCACTTCGTGCGGCGCCTGAACATGCGCGAGCAGCTGATCCGCGAGGTGGAGATCATCCCGTTGATGGTGGTGGTGCGCAACGTCGCCGCCGGGTCGCTGTCCACCCGGTTGGGCATCCCGGAAGGCACCCGCCTCCCCCGCTCGATCATCGAGTACTATTACAAGAACGACGCGCTGAACGACCCGATGGTGGCGGAGGAGCACATCACCGCGTTCGGCTGGGCGCACTCGGCCGACATGGACGACATCGTGGCGCTGACTCTGCGGGTGAACGATTTCCTGAGCGGCCTGTTCCTGGGCGTCGGCATCACGCTGGTCGATTTCAAGGTGGAGTTCGGCCGCCTGTGGGAGGAGGACGACATGCGGATCGTGCTGGCCGACGAGATCAGCCCGGACAATTGCCGCCTGTGGGACAGCAAGACCAACGAGAAGATGGACAAGGACCGGTTCCGCCTCGAGCTGGGCCGGGTGGAGGAAGGCTACCAGGAGGTGGCCCGGCGCCTGGGAATCCTGCCGGAAGCCGGGTCGCGCGACCTGAAAGGGCCGGAGGCGATGCAGTGAAGGTCGTCGTGACGGTGATGCTGAAGGATGGCGTGCTGGACCCGCAGGGGCGCGCCATCGGGCATGCGCTGGGCAATCTGGGCTTCGCCGGCGTCGGCGAGGTGCGCGCGGGCAAGGTGATCGAGCTGGAGCTGGCGGAGACCGACCCGGCGCGGGCGCGGGCGACTGCGGAGGAGATGGGGCGGCGGTTGCTGGCGAATACGGTGATCGAGGGGTTCCGCGTCGAGGTTGCCAGCTCGGCGGGCTAGGCCTGCGTCGTCCAGCAGTTGGCGCGGCGTCTCAAATTTGCGCGAAGCGGCGTAATCTCGCGCCTTAGACGCATTTTCGCCAGCTAGTCTTTCTATACAGCCGTCATGAAACACGCCGGCCACCCCTCGCTCCCGCCCGACGCGCCGGAACTCGTCGCCCGCATAGTGGACGAACTCGACCGCGGTCTCGATGTGACCATGGTCGCACGCGAGGCGGAGGGCTGCGCGCTCCTGGACGAGGTCGCCGGCCAGCTCTCCCGTGGCCGCACCCGCGTGATCCGCGTGGCAGCGCCGGGCGGCCTGGACCTCGCCGGGCTCCTGACCCGGCTGAGCCCGGCAATCGAGGGGGTCGAACAGACGCCAGAGCAAGGCATCAAGGCCCTCACCCGGCTCGACCCGAGCTGCAGCCGCATCGTCCTGCTCGTCAGCAGCGCCGAGACGCTCGAGCGCAATGCCCTGCGCGCCATCCAGCTTGCGGCGGAAGCCCAGCCGAAGCTTCGATTGGTGTTCGCCGGCGCACCCGCGCTCCTCGATGTTCTTGAACACCCCGACCGGCGCCTGATGCACGACCGGCTCAGCGGCGCCGGCAGCCCGCTGGACGGTGACGAGACCCGCGGTTTGCCGAACGCCAGCCGGGCCGTCGCCGCACCGCCGAGGCCGGCGCTCGCCAGCGATACGCCGCGATTCTATAAGATCGCGGCGGCTGGGTTGGGCATTCTTGCAACCGTCGGCCTCGTCATCTTCGTCAGCCACACCGGCGGCGACACGGCTACGGCGACTCGCCTGCATGCCGCCCAACCAGCGCGCGCCGATATGGGACCGGACCGGACCCAGGCTGCCCAAGCCGTCCCGCATGACCCGCCGCAGACGCTGGATGCCAGCCGCGACGCGCCTCCGCCGCCAGCCAGCCCCGGCGCCGAATCCGCCCAAGCCCCGCACTGGCCGCAGCTTGCCTCGATCGTTCCGCCGGTTTCGATCCAGCCGCCTGCCCCGGGGCAACCTCCGGCAGCCGCGCAGCAGGCCTCGCTGTCGCCGCCGCTCAGGCATCGCGAACCGACGCCGCGCCGCCTGACCGCGCCGACGCCGCGATACGCGAGCCGGCCACCCGCCGGCGCCGACGCCCAGCCGCTTCGGTTGCAAGACCACCCGGCCGGACACGGTCCTGATCCCTATCCGCTCACTCGTCTCGAGTCCCGCCAGGAACCGGACGGCGACGCCTGGCAGCTTCCCGCCGACGAACCCCGTGGCGCGATCGGCACCTACTCCGGCGGGCCCGGCGGCATCCGCTCGTTCCGCCCCGGATTCTGACCCTCACACCCGCACCGGAGCCTGCATGACATCCCGCCGCGCCCTGCTCGCACGCACGACCCTTTTGCTGGCGATCGCCACCACCCCCGCGCTCGCCCAGCCCTTCATCATCCCGCTCGGCCGCCAGCCTGCGCGACCGGAACCGCCGCCGCCGCCGTCGCCGGTTCCGGTCGCGCCTCCACAGGCCGGCCCATCGTCCGGCCAAACGTCTGACGCGCCCGACCCCGCCGCGAACACGCCGCCCGCTGCCGAGGGCAACCAAGCGCCGCGCTAGCGCATGACCGGATCAAGTCAGGCCGTGGGCAGGTCGATTTGCTGTCATGCCCGGGCTTGACCCTGAAATCCACGGGGCGCGATCCATGAGGCCGCGTCCCGTTGGCGCTTTCGAACCACGATCCGGATGCGCCATCGCGACTGGGACGCCGTGGATACCAGGGTCAAGCCCTGGCATGACGATGCTGAGGCGACTTTGTCACGAGGCCCAGCACGGCAAAACTCGCGCCGGACAGCACTAGGCTTGACCCGGGGATGACAGGACTATTCGAACCTATCCGACTCGAACCGGTTACGCTCTAGACCGGCCTTGGCGGACGCCCTGCCGGCGCTTGATGCGCTACGGAGAGACCAGCGACATCACCGCCGCCACGGTCGCCTCGGGCGCTTCCTGCGGCAGGTTGTGGCCGGCGCCGGGGATGACGCGCCGTTCGTAGCGGCCGGTGAAATGGCGCGCGTGGCTGGCCGAGCTGTCCGGCGGCGACACGCCGTCATCGGCGCCGTGCAGCGCGATCGTGGCCACGGTGATCGCGGGTTGCGCTTCAAGGCGGCGCTCCGCCGCCAAGGCCGCCGGGTCGCCCGGGGCCAGGCCGAAACGGTGACGGTAGGACTGGATCACCACGTCGACGAAATCGGGGTTGTCGAACGCGGCCGCCGACCGTTCGAACGTCGCGTCGTCGAATGTCCAGGTTGGCGACCACAGCCGCCAAAGCAGCCGGCAGACCGCGCGGCGATCCTGCGCCAGGCCGGCGCGCCCCCGCTCGTTGTGGAAGTAGTATTGATACCACAGCCGCTGCTCCTCCGCCGGCGCGGCGGGCTGCATCGCGTTGGGGATGTTCTGGACGTTGTAGCCGCCGCAGGTCACCAAGCCTGCCGCCCGCTCGGGCCACAGCGCCGCCACGATGCAGGCCGCGCGCCCGCCCCAGTCGTATCCGGCCAGCACCGCCCGGCCGATGCCCAGCGAATCCAGCAGCGAGAGCAGGTCCGTCCCGAGCACCGCCTGCTCTCCGGAGCGGGGGGTCGCGGCGTCGCGGAACCGGGTCGGCCCGTAGCCGCGCAGGTATGGCGTGATCACCCGGCATCCCTCGGCGGCCAGGGCGGGCGCGACGGCCTCGTAGGCGTGCACGTCGTAGGGGAAGCCGTGCAGCAGCACGACGGGCGGTCCGTCCACCGGGCCGGCTTCGAGGTAAGCGACGTCCAGAACGCCGGCAGCAACGTGCTTCATGCGGGGGCCTCCGGGGCGCATCCATAACAGCTCAGGTCGTTGCGACCGCGACAATTGTTAAATCTCTCGGGCGCCCGGCGCCAACCCGCGCGGCGCCTGGCGACCCAGGGCGAAAATGGCGCAGGCGGAACGAAACACCCTATGCACTCGAAGCTGCGATGCACTAGGGTTTTTCCGCCGGATCGCGCTCCCGCGGCCCGTGAGATCGCCATACCGGCACAACGTCGTTTCGGCGGCAGGAGGGGTTCGAGCGGTGAGTGCGACGGACGGCAAGCGGCCCCTGTTCATCAGCTATCGCCGCGCCGACAACCGGCCGCCGCCCGACGTGCCGAAGGCCGAGGGCTACATCACGCATTTCTGCCGCCAGCTGTATTGGGAGCTGGACAACGCCGGATTGTCGGCCGACTCGCTCTGGATCGATCGCAACCAACTGGAGCCGGCGGACAAGTTCACCGAGGTGATCCAGACCCAGCTGGAGAACACCGACATCCTGCTGGCGATCCTGTCCAACGGCTACGTGTCGAGCGGCTGGTGCTGCGAGGAGGTCGATTACTTCGCGCAACGGCTGCAGGACGTGCCTGACGCCGAGCGCAAGCGCCGCATCTTCCGCGTCGACAAGCACGAGGTGGTGGACGCCGACCTGCCGGAAGCGCTGCAGAACCTGCAGGCGGTGCGGCTGTACGAGAAGGACCCGGAGTCGGGCGTCGAACGGGAGTTCTACTACCGCGGCAAGCTGCGCCGGCCGACGCCGTACCGGGAGGCGATCAACGAGCTGGCGGTCGCCATCCGCAAGCGCATCCAGGAGCTTGGGTTGACCCGCCGCACGCCTGGTCCAGGCATGGTTGCGGCCCACGCCATGCTGCCGGCGTCCGCAGCCGAGCGGCCCGTCGCCGCCAAGCCGGGGAACGGCCGCACCGTCTACGTCGCGATGCCCGCGTTCGAGCTGGAGGAGCAGCACAGCATGCTGGTGCGCGAGTTGCGCGGCCGCGGCTTCACCGTGCTGCCGGACGGGGAGCTGCCGCGCCAAGGGACCGCCGCGCTTGCCGCCGTGCGCGCCGCGCTGGCGCAGGCCGAGATCTCGGTGCACCTGCTGGGCGAGAAGAAAGGCTTCCAGCCGGAGGAGCTGTCGGTCGGCATCGTGACGCTGCAGCTTGCCGAAGCCGCCGCGCAGGCCGCGCGCACGCCCGGGTTCCGCCGTCTAATCTGGGCGCCGAAGATCATGCCGGACGGCGAGGAAGGCAGCCCCGAGCGCGACCCGCTCGAGGTGCTGGAACGCTACGATGCGTGCCTGGCCAGCGACGAGGTGGACGGCGACACCACGGCGCGGTTCAACGATTTCGTGGTGCAAACGCTGCGCGCGCGCGCGCCGGCGTCCCCGCCCGCGGCCCGCGCCGCCGCGCGCCCGGCCAACGTCTACCTGGCATTCGCCGCGCCCGACCAGAAGCTCGCGATGGTCACGGCCAAGCGGCTGAAGGAGAGCGGCGCCAAGCCGATGCTGTTCCCCAACGACACCGCGTTCGCGCTCGCAAGCCGGGCGGACCACGTCGTGGTGTGCTGGGGCGCCGCGGAGGACGGCGACGTGCTGGGCCTGCTCGACCGGCTGGCCGAGAGCGAGTGGCGCGCGCAGCACCCGGACGGCAAGCTGCTGCTGCTGACGTTCGATGCGGCCAACGAGTCGCAGGACATGGCGCGGGAGCTCGACTCCTACGGCGCCGCCGACGCGGTGCTGGACGGCAACGACCCGGCGGCCCTGGACGCGGCGCTGCCGCCGCCGGCGTAGGACATGCTTAATTTCGCCGACGCGACCGCCTCGGCGGCGCACCCGTTCGTCGGGCTGCGGCCCTTCACGTTCGAGGATGCGGCGTATTTCTTCGGCCGCGAGCAGCAGGTCGACTCGCTGGTTCGACTGGTCAGCCTCGGGCGCATGGTTTCCGTCGTCGGCAGCTCCGGCAGCGGCAAATCCTCGCTGATCCGCGCCGGCGTGCTGCCGCGCCTGTCGGCCGAGGCGCCGCTGTCGGACTGGGATTGGGTGGAGATGCGGCCCGGCGAGGCGCCCGTGCGCAACCTGGCCGAGGCGCTGGCGCGGCCCAACCGCACCGCCGGCGCCGAGGCGCTCGACCCGCTGGCCGACGCGCGGGCGGACCGCATCGAGCTGGTGCTGCAGAAATCCTCGTTCGGCATCGGCGAGGCGCTGACCCTGCTGCGCGGCCACGAGGGCAAGCGGCTGCTGATCCTGGTCGACCAGTTCGAGGAGATCTTCCGCTTCGCCGACCTGCGCACGCAGCGCAACAGCGACCAGCGCCGTGCGGCCGAACAGCGCGACGAGGCCACGTTCTTCGTCCAGCTGCTGCTGAGCGCGGTGGCCGACGAGAGCCTGCCGGCCTGCATCATGCTGACCATGCGCTCCGACTTCATCGGCGAGTGCGCCCGCTTCCACGGCCTGTCGGAGGCGGTGACCGAGACGCAGTACCTGGTCCCCGGGCTTACGCGCGAGCAGCGCGCCACCGCCGTGCGCGGACCGATGGCGTTGGCCGGCGGCGAGTGCGACGCCGGCGTGGTGCAGCGGCTGCTGAACGACTCGAACGAGGACCCGGACCAGCTTCCGGTCATGCAGCACACCGTCATGCGGTGCTGGCAGCGCGCCAGCGAGCAGGCCGGCCCGGCCGGCGCCCCGCACATCACGCTGGCCGACTACACCGCGATCGGCGGCTTCGAAGGCGCGCTCACCCGGCACGGCGACGAGGTGCTGGCCTCCCTGGTGGCAGGCGATCCGGACGCCGCGCACCCGCTGGGCGACGTCGCCAAGCGGGTTTTCCAGTCGCTGACCGAGGTGGATAGCCAGGGCCGCGTGATCCGCCGGCCGCAGACCCTGGCGGACCTGGTCTCGGTCGTGGCGCCCGACGACGCGCCTGGCGAACGGCCCGCAATGGAGGCGGCGGTGCGGCGCGTGGTGCTGCACTTCGCCGACCCGGCCTGCAGCTTCCTGCGCGCGCCGCCGCCCGACGAGCTGACGCCCGGCTCCATCATCGATATCGGGCACGAGGCTCTCATACGCCGCTGGGAGCGGCTTGGCGGGCTGGACCAGCAGAGCTGGGTGCGCGAGGAGCAGGGCGACGCCGAGAGCTACCGCACCCTGCTGCTCTACTCGCAGGATGGCGGCCTGGTGCCGCGCGGCCAGCTGCGCGTGTTCGAGAACTGGTGGGAGAAGCGCCGGCCGACCCGGTTCTGGGCGCGGCGCTACTCGCGCGGCGGCGAGGACCGGCTGGCGATCGCCTCCGCCGGGCTGCAGCGCAGCCGGGGCCAGGTGGTGCGCGACAAGCGGGTCAAGCGCATGCTCGTCGCCGCGATGTGCCTGCTGCTGGCGGTGTTCGGCGGCCTGACGCTGCGGCAACAGCAGCGCGAGAACGAACGGCTGGCCAAGGACGCGACGTATCGCGCGGTGCAGCAGGCTCGCCTCGTCGCCGTCGAAGGGCTGGACGAGTTGCGGTCGCGCAGCCCGCACGAGGCGCTGCTGCTGGCCAATTACGGACTGGCGCCCGCGAACGGCCTGCCGCCGATACCCGAGACCCAGGCGCTCGCCTACGAGGCGCTGAACGTGATGCGGGAGCGCAGCATCTTCACCGTCGGGGGGTGCGGGCCATCGACCGTCGCGTTCATGCCGAATGGCGTCATGGTCAGCTATTCCGGCGGCGAGTTGACCTTCTGGAACGCCGAGACGGGCACGCGCGACCAGCTGCGCAAGGTGCGCGGGCCGGGCATACCGTTCGCCTTCGCGATAACGTCCGACCCGAGCGGCCGCTTCCTGCTGATGAGCGGCCAGGAACAGGTGCTGCTGTACGATCTTGTCGCCGGCGGGGCCACGCCGTTCGGGCCGCCGCAGGTGCGCCTGGGGCAAGGCGCGTTCAGCCCGGACGGCAAGTTCATCCTCACCGCCGGCCGCGGCACGTCGCCCCGGCTATGGGGGTTTGCGGCGGAGGCCGGCGCGGGTTCGCCGCCGGCCATCACTATGGTCCACGATTTCGCCGACAACGCGAAACCCGTCCGGAACAGCGGCGCGGCGGCCATCAGCGCCGGCTCGCGCTTCGTCGCGATCGGGGCTTCCGACACTGGCGCGATCCAGGTGTATGAGGTGGACGGGTTCGCCTGGAGAAGCCAACTCGCCTTTCCGGCGCCTGAACAGCACGCGGAGCAGGCGGGCGCCACGCATGGCGTGATCAGCCTGGTTTTCGACCCGAGCGACGCCAACCGGCTGGTCGCCACCTATGCGAACGGCAGCCCGCAGGTGTGGGACCTGCAAACCGGCGCCGCCATCACGCTGGATTACCCGACCGTGGCGTTTTCCCGCGCGGCGTATAGCCCGGACGGACGCTATCTCGCGATCACCGGCGGCGACGAGCGGGTGCGGGTCTGGAACATGCGGGCGCTGCGAAGCGGCGACATGGCGCCGCCGAACTGGGTGCTGCGCGGCAGCGACGGCCAGTTCTTCTCCGCCGCGTTCGACGACCAGGATCGCCTCGCGACCGGGTCGAACCGCGGCAAGGTCTGGCTTTGGGACATGGACACGGCGCTGTCCCGCGGGCTCCCCGATACGGCGGCAGCGACCAGCAAGCCGTCCCAGGCGACGACGCTGACGGTGTCGGGGGATGCCATCACCGTGCAGTCGAGCGTGCCGGGCCTGCCGTCCGGCGCGTTGCGGCTGCCGTCCGACGGCCTGGTCCGTTCGCCATTCCAGGCGAGCGTGTCGGCGGATGGCGCCTGGGGGCTCGTGGCGCCGGCCCAGGGGCCGATCCTGCTCTACAACCTGCGCACGCCGGAGAGCCCGGTCGCGGCGTTAGGCGCGGCCTATGCGCAATGGAAAAGCGCGCGGTTCGCGGAGGGGCCGGACCGGATCGTCGGGACCGGCGCGTCCGGCCGGAGCCGCTCCTGGCGGTTCTTCCGCGACGAAGCGACGCTGCTGACGTTCTCGCAATCCGTGCTGCCGTCGCTCGACAACGGGCAGACGGCGACGCTGCCGGAGGCGACGCGACAGAAGCTGCAGGGCGATTTCTGGACGGTGCTCGGGACGATGAAGACCACGTCCGACGAGGCCGCCTGCTCGTCCGGGGCAACGCGGCAGGACGCGCGGGCGGCGTCCCCGATCAGCCAGTGATGGGATCCTCCACGACCGTCAAGCCCGGGCATGACGGTCGTGGGGAACGTTTCAGCCTTGCAGCAGCGCCAGGATCGCCGGCGTCGGGCGCAGGGAGTACATCCGGCAGCGGCCGAAGCCCTTCGCCATCGCCTGCCATCCGACGTATTCGCAGGCGTGACCTACGGGGGTCAGCGAGTGCAGGATCGCGGCGAACTGCTCGGTGACGTAGGTCTGCCCTACGGGGGTGATCGCCTCGATCCGCGCCGTGCGGATCACCTCCTTGCCGATGAACTTGATGCGGCCGGTCACCCGGTCCATGCCCGTCGCCACCGGTCCGACATGGGCGCCCAGGCGCAAGGCGAGCGTCGGCGGCAGGCCGGCGGCCACCATGCGCGCCGGGTCCATGGCGGCTTGCAGGTCGTGGCACAGGCGCAGCGCGGCGATGACGTTGGTCACCACGACGTAGATGCCGTCGCCGGCGGTCTCGGTGTATTCGACCTGGTCGCCCAAGGGGGCGATGGCGTCGGCGAACCCGCCGATCACGTGCTCCAGGAAGGGCCGGTGCTCCGCCTCGCCCAGCGTGCTGAAACCCTTGATGTCGCCGAACACGAACGCGCGGGACATGCGGCCGTCCGCCGGCGCCCAGTCGGCGGAGGCGTCGCGTTGCGGCGGCGGCAGGTCGGTCAGGCCGTCCACGCCTACGCGCAGGCCGTGCACCCGCGTGACCAGCGCGGCTGCCCGCATCGCCGCGAGGCCCCAGGACTGCTGCAGCGCCATGCGGGCCACCGTGCGTTCGGCGCTGTCGCCCTCCAGCGTCACCTCGGTCACGCTGCGCGCCGCCTGCAGCGCGCGGGCCAGCCGCTCGCCCCATTCGGCGCCGGCGCGGCGGGCCATCGCCTCCAGGCAAGCCTCCGCGCGGCAGGCGATCACCAGGTTCACGTGCGCCCCGGCCGCGGTGAGGACCTCCGCCACCACGATGTCGGCCGGGCTGATGACGGCGCCGTAGGCCAGCACCGGCAGGCCGCCGCGCAGCCGGTCCGAAGCGAGCGCGCGGATCGGCTCGGTGGACCAGGACGGCTCGCCCTCGCTCGGGTCGGCCTGCCAGCAGAGCAGGAAGGGCGCCGGCAACGCCGCCACCATCTCGGAGCCGGACGTGCCGCCCGACTGCGCCAGGTGGCTGCACAGCCAGGCGAGTTGGCGCCGGGTGGCGGCCAGTTCGTCCAGATGCACGCCGGATGCGACCGCCTCGCGCAACGCCGCCGCCGCCGCCGCCGCGTCGCCCAGCAGCAGTTGCGCCTCGGCGATCGTAGCGCCGCCGTAATAGCTCGGCGGCTCCGCCTGGGCGCCCGCGATAGCGACCCGGGCGAGCGCCCGGCTGCGCGCCGTCTCCCCGGCGATGCCGTACAGCGTTGCCGCGTTGATCGCCGGGAAGTATTCGCCGGTCGCGTCGTAGACCGCCTCGTACGCCGCGGCCGCCTTGTGGGCGAGCGCCGCGCCGGCGGCGCCTGTGGTGGCGAACGCCTGGTCCTTCAGCAGCCGCGGCTCCAGCGCGCCGAAATCCGTGCGCAGGCGCTTGTCGGGGATGGCGTCCAGCGCGCCCGCCAGGCGCAGCGCGCGCAGGTTGGCGGCCGCCTCCCCCACCGCGCCGGCGCGCGCGTAGGCCAGGGTTTTCTCGTACTCCAGGCGAAGGTCGCCGGGGTGCTCCTCCAACCCGCGGCGGGCGAGGTCGATCACCTCCAGGTACTCGCCGTGGCGCCGCGCGGCCAGCGCCAGCGCCTGCCAGTCGGGGAGCGTGCGCCCGGATCCAGCCGGCTCCGCCGTCATGCCAGCGCCGCCAAGGCCGTCATTGCGAGCCGCCCTTTGCGGCGCGGCAATCCAGGCCCACACGGCGGCTTTCGAGCGCGCGCGCCTGGATTGCTTTGGCCAAGCGGCCTCGCAATGACGGTTTGATGGCGCGAAACGATCATCAACCGGGCGGCGGGCCGGCCAGGCCGCGCAACGCGCTGCGCACCTCGAACGGGCGCAGCGCGGGGAACGCGCCCAGCAGCCGGGCCACCATGGCGGTGACCGTGGGCGTGGCGAAGCTGGTCCCGGTCAGCCGGGTGTAGCCGCCGTTGGGCGCGGCCACGGGGACGTCCTCGCCCAGCGCCAACATCTCGATCACCTTGCCGTCCTGAAACGCGAAGCGCCACGGCGAATCGAACCGCCTGGTGTCGACGCCGATGCACGAGCTGAACTCGGCGGGGAACCCCTCGTCGGACATCGGCACGTTGCGGCGGGCGGCGACCACCACCTGACCACGGTAATGCGCGCGCTCGCACAGCTGCATCAGCTCGGGGGCGAACCGCGCCGGGCAGGCGAGGCTCATGTTGATGACCTTGTAGTTCTTCAGCACCGCCAGCCGCAGCGCCGCCACCAGCGCCTCGCCGCTGCCCTTGTTCTTGGAGTCCAGCACGCGCAAATCGTAGATCCGGGCGTTCGGCGCGAACTGCGCGATGATGCTGGCGACGCCCGTGCCATGGCCGAACGTATCGTTGTTCGCATCGGTCGCCGCATCGACTGCCGTCTGCTTGCCGTCCACCGGCTCGAACCGCCAGGCGCCCGCCACGCGGCCGGCCAGGTCCGGATGGCTCGCATCCACGCCGCTATCGATCACGGCCACGTCCACCGGCGCCATCGCCGCCGGGTCGAGCGCCTCGAGCCCGGCGCTCAAGGCCGCTGCGAGGCCGGTGGCGCTCAAGCGCGGCCCACCGCCAGCTTCTCGGCCAGGCGGATCATCGCGGCCACGTCGTCCATGGCGTCCGGCCGCCGCCGCGCGAGGACAGCCAGGCGGTTGATCGTCTCCGCCTCGCCCTGCCAGCGCGGCTCGCCTCCCGCGGATGCCGCGGCCAGCCGCTGCTCCTGGTCCACCAGCACGCCGGCGATCACCGCGAAGCCGCCGAACATGCGCCCGGCCTGGCTGTCGAACCGGCGCCCATGCGCGAAGCTCACGCCGGTGATGACCCCGATGACCCGGTCCTCGATCAGCATCGGCGCGGCGATCACCGCCTCGGGCGCGGCGCCGTCCACCCGTTCGGACTGCTTGAGGTCCTTGTAGGTGGGCGAGCCGATCTGCACCTCCCGCGTCGCCGCCGCCAGCCCCGTCACCCCCGACCCGAGCGGCACCCGCTGACCGATCAGCATGGAGCCGGTCGCCTCGTTGCCGAGCGTCATGACGAAACGAAGGTCCTCGGTGGCCTCGTCCATCACCAGCAAGGATCCCTCGTCGGCGCCGAGGATCTGCAGCCCGGTCCAGATCAGCAAGCGCAGCGTGGCCTCCGTGGTGGAGGTCGGCCGGATGCCGAGATAGGTGTGCAGCAGCTCGCCGGTTTCGGACATCGTCACGCCTCTCGTTTCGCGCCGGGATACAGGCTCGGCAACGGAATGCTCTGGATCGTCATCGTATCGGTCGAGCCAAGGCTCTGCTGCGCCGACTTCAACCGGGCGAACAGCGAGGGGCGCGCCGACAGCTCCGCCGGGCTGCCCACCTCGGCGAAACGGCCGTCCTCCAGGCAGCACACCTGCGCCGCCATGCGCTCCACGAAGCTCATGTCGTGTTCGACCATGATGACGGTCAGCCCGGCAAGCAACTCCGGCAGCAGCTCCGCCAATGATTGCACCGCCAACCGGTCGATGCCCGTCGTCGGCTCGTCCAGCAACAGCACGGCCGGGCGGCACAGCAGGGCGCGGGTGATGGCGAACAGCCGCCGCTCGCCGCCCGACAGGCCCTGCCCGGCCACGCGCGACATCGCCGCGTCCAGCGGCGCCGCCGGGGCGCCGGCCACCAGCACCTCCCACAGCCCGGTGCGGCGGCACACGGCCTCGATCTCGGCATCCGTCGCGTCGGCGCGGGCGAGCTGGAAGTTGGCGCGCATGGTGTCCCCGACGAACAGCGGGAACTGCGACACGGTCACCACCCTCTGGCGCAGCGCGTCCGGCGGCACGGCGCCGACCGGGACGCCCGCGAGGGTGACGGCGCCGAAGGTCGGCTCCCGCATGCCGTTCAGCAGGCCGAGGATGGAGGACTTGCCGACGCCGGAACGCCCGACGATGGCGGTGATGCAACCGGGCGCGAATGCGTGGCTGAGGTGGTCGAGGATGAGGCGGCCCTCGCCGTAGCGCAGCCCGACCCCGTCGAGCGCGACGGCGTTGCCCTCGGCCAGCGCGACGGCGCCGCCGGTCCGGCCGGTCCCCGTGTCCAGCAGGTCGCCGACGGGCGCGATCACCGGCCAGCTGGCGCTCAGCCCGATGCTGAAGCCGAGCAGGTCCTGCACCGGGGACAGCACCTGCGGCACGAAGTAGTAGATCGCGATGATCGACCCGGTGGCCGCCGAGCCCGACTCGACCAGCACCAGCACCGCGTAGACCAGGAACGCCGCCTCCACCAACGTCGGCAGCGCGGTCTGGAACTGCGTCGCCATCGACATGCGGATGGTGGTGGACAGCTTGGCCGCCGACAGCAGGCGCAGGCGGCGCGCAAAGGCGTTCGACCGCTGCGCCTGGGCGCCGAGCACCTGCACCTCCAGCGGCTGCGCGGCGGAGTTGACGAACTCGGCGGCCAGGTCGCGCTGCGCCTGCTGCGATGCGGTCGCGGCGGTGCGCAACATGCTGGCCAGGCGCGCGCCGACCACGGGCAGCGACAGCAGCACGAGCGCGATGATCGCCTCGGACCCGAACGACACGGATTGCAGCGTGCGCAGGTTGTGGATCAGCAACAGCGTGGCCGTCACCAGCGGCACGCCGCGCACGAACGGGAAGCTGGCGAGCTCCCGCAGCATCTGCTGGGCGCCGCCGGAGCATTGCAGCACGACGAACGACATCTCGCCCTGCTCGTGCTTGTCGTGGAAGGCGGCGCCGAGCCGGAGCAGCTTGTCGTGCAGCGCCTGCTGCAGCCGGGCCGTCATCTGGGTGTCGGACCACCCGGTCAGCACGCGGCCGCCGAACTGCATGGCGATCAGCGCGATGGCGATGGCGGCGTAGAGGAACGCCTCGCCGCGGATCGCCGTCGCCGCGGCGGCGCGGCCCTGCAGCGCGCTGAGGATGTCGGCCAGCAGCTGGATGGAGTACTGCGTCAGCAGGCTGGCGGCGAGCGTCAGCAACGTGCTGGCGGCGAACGACAGCGGCGCCATGCCCACGACGGCGTAGGACCATCGCGCCAGCTTGCGCGCCGACATCGGGGTCGCCGGCATGGGCATGGGCAGCACGCCGCCCATCTTGCCGGCAGGCGGCGCTTTGGCGTCGGCTTGCGCAAGACCAGGCAGGCCGCCTGCAGCCGCCTTAGGCTCGGCCTTCGTCATCGTTGCGCTCATCGCGCGAAGCCGGAAACGTCAGGGCGGCGCACGACGCCAGTCCGCTCGCCGCCCTGCATCAGTCGCCTCAGGCGCGGAACGCCATCCCGCACCGGCCGCAGATGATGTTCATGTACACGTCGCTGTTCAGGACGCGGGTGAAGCCGACATTGCCGCAGTAGGGGCACTGCGTCATGCCGCTGTAGAAATACTGGCCTTCCACGTCGCCCTCCGGCGGTTGGCTGACCAGGATGCCCAGCTCTTTGCTGGCCTTCGCGGCGGCCTGATCGTCGATCTTCTCGCCGCGCTTGACTTCCAGTTTCTCGGTCATGCTTTCTTCCTCTCGGTTGTCGTGTCTCGGAAACGCCAACGACGCCATTCCGCGTCGCCGCCCGCGCTGCGCAGCCGATCCATTCGGCCACCCGTTCGGTGAAGCCGTCATGCTCCTTGGTTAACATTCGGACCATGAAACGCTTCATACCCTCCGCGGCGGCGATCATGTGTCATTCCCGAACCGATCTCAAGTGAATGGAAACGAATTATGACGATGCAGACCGGCCTTGCGGCGATCGAGAACGAGTTGCTCGAGGGGCCTGCCCCCGACCGGGCCGCCGAGCTGTTGGAGGCGATGGTCGCCCACCTGCGCCGCACCGCGTCCGGCAGCCCGGCGCCGCTGGCCAAGGCGTTGCACCGGCTGGGCCACGCCCGCATCCAGTGCGGCCAGCAGGGCGCGGCCCAGGCGGCCTGGCGGGAAGCGGCGGCGCTGCTGGCCGACGGACCGCTCGACGCCGCCGGCGCGTTGACGCGGATCGACGCCCTGATCGACCAGGGCGGCCTGTGCTGCGCCGGCCGCGACGGGACCGCCGCCGAACCGCCGCTGCTGGAGGCGATCGAGGCGCTGCGTGGCCGGCCCAGCGCGCGGCTGGTCTGGGCGATGAACCTGCTCGCCCAGGCCTACACGCTGTCCGGCCGCAAGCCGCTCGCCCTGGCGACCTTGCGGGAGGCCGAGCCGATCGCGCAGGCGCTGGCGCGCGAGACCCGCACGCCGCAGGACGCCGCGACCTGGGCGCTGCTGCTGAACAACATCGGCCGCGCCGAACTGGCGGCCGGCGAGGCGGAGGCCGCTTGCGCCACGCTGGAAGGGTGCCTGACCGTCACCCGCGAACTGATCGAGCGGAGCGGCACGTTGAGCGACCTCACGCTGCACTCGGCGGCGTCCAACAAGTACGGCAAGGCGCTGGAGCGCACCGGGCAACTGGAGGCCGCGCTGCCCTGCTACACGGAGACGGTCGACATCATGCGGGCGCTGGTGCACGGCGGCCGGGACGACCTGGCGCACGATCTGGAGCATGTCGAGGCCGACCTGGACCGGCTGCGCGGGAAGCTTGGGCGGGGTTGACGCGCACGGAACGCCGTTGGGTGGGCTGCCCTTGCGGCCCACCATCTCGGTGCGGGTGGTGGGCTGCGAAGGCGGCCCACCCTACGGTTCGGAGCAGCGTCCAGTACTGGAGTCGTCCGCCTCGGCGAGCACGGCGCGGCGGATGTCGTGCAGGTTGGGCGTAAAGCAGCGTCCGCCGGGGCTGATGAAGCCGTCGCCGACCACCCGGTCGAAGAACACCAGGTCGTCCGCCGCCGTGATGGGGGCGAGCAGCTCCCGCTCCAGCCGCGCGCGCTGCACGCGGTGCCAACGCCGGGTCAGGCCGGCCGACGACAGCATGTCCGCGTCCGACAGCATCGCCGCGAGGCGGGCCAGCGCCGGGCGTTGCGCGAGCGGGCGCAGGCCCGGCGGCAGCTCCGGCGGCAGCGCCAGCAGGCTTCGGCGGAAGCCGGGTTCGGTGGCCAAAATCAGCGCTCGCAATTCGTCGCGCTCGCCCTGCTGCAACCCGCATGCGGCTGCCATCGCATCAGCGGCGTCCGCGGCTGCGGCCTCTGCGGCGAAGCGCGGCCGGGCCTGGCGCGGAACGTAATGCAGGTCGTGACCCAGCGCGGCGGCGAGCAGGAGGGCATGGTCGGGCGCCGGCAGCGCCGGCTCGCCGAGCGCAGCCAGCACCGCCGCGTTGACCGCGACCTCCGCGTGGTGCCCGGCTGAGTGGTACGGATGCCCGCCCCAGCGCGCCACCGCGTCGGCGAGCGCGAGGCAGGTGCGCCCGGCCGGCGCGTCCCGCATCGGTCCGAGCAGGCAGGAAGCGAGCGCGGGCAGGTCGAGCCCGCCACGCTGGTCCCAGCAGCGGTAGAGCGCGGCCATCCGGCGCCCCAGCTTGGCCGCGTCGGGGCAGTCCAGGCGGAGCAGTCTCGACAGTACGATAGGTGGCCCGGCGTCCATCGTGCACTCACTACCCACCCGCCCCGCAATCGCGCAACCGGCCTCGCGCCGGCATCGCAACGATTTGCGCTTGAACCGCCGCCGCCCCCGTGGTCTGGTTGCCTCTCCCCGCTTCACAGGGCGCTTGCACCACCAGTGAGCCCGCTTTCCCGCATCCGCATCTTCGAGACCCTGCCCGAGGACACGCTGCTCCGGCTCGAGCGGGCGGGCAGCATCATCGAGCCGCGCAACGGCGCCGAGATCTTCACCCAGGACGACCCGGCGGACGCGCTGTATGCGATCGTCGGCGGCGAAGGCGTCGTGCGCATCGGCGCGATCGACCGGCGCAGCAAGCGGCTGATGGTGGAGGTGTTCGCGGCCGGCGACATCTTCGGCGAGATCGGCGTGATCGACGGCGGCGTGCGCACCGCCTCGGCGGTGGCCGAGGGCCGGGTGCGGCTGATGCGCATCGGCAGCGCCACCTTCATGGGCGTGCTTGGGGAAACGCCGCAATTGGGCATCGCGCTGGCGCGCATGATGTCGGCCCGGCTGCGACGCACCTTTGCGCTGTTCCAGGACGCGACGTTCGAGACGGTCGAGGTGCGGCTGGCCCGGCAAATCCTGTATCTCGGCTCGCTGCAGGGGCGACGCACCGAGGACGGGGTCGTGCTGCGCTCGCGCCTCAAGCAGCCGGACCTGGCGGACCTGCTGGGCACGACGACGCGCAGCATCATCACCGTGCTGAACGCGTGGCGCGCGTCCGACATCGTGCAGTACGACACCGATCGCGCCCAGGTCACCATCCGCAACGAGCCGGCGTTGCGCGCGCTTCTGGAGCCGTGACGCGGCCTTGACAGGCAAGCCGTGACGGCGGAGGCGGCGGACGCGCTGCGGGCGGTGGACGAGCTGCACGCGCGCGGCCTGTTCCTGTCGGCGCACGACGCCGCGATGGCGGCCCTCGCGGCCGGGCTGGACAGCGACCGCATGCGCCACCTGGCCGTGCTGACCCTGGCGCGGGCGGGCGCCACCTCCTCCGCGCTGGCGCTGTCCACCCGCCTGGATCTGGATAGCTCCGCGGATCGGGAGATCGCCGGCTTGCGGCCGCGCCTGCTGAAGGACGCCGCGCTGGACAGCCGCGACCCGGCCGACGCCGCGGCGGCGGGCGCCGGGTATGCCGCGCTGTGGGAACGCCACGGCGACGGTTGGTATGGCGTGAACGCCGCCGCGATGGCGCTGCTGGCCGGGCAGCCGGAGCGCGCGCGCAGCCTGGCCGCGCTCGTCCGCGCCCTGCCCGATGCCGGCGACTACTGGTCCGCGGCGACGCATGCGGAAGCGGCGTTCCTGATGGGCGACCCCGCCGCGGCGCCCTGGCTGGCGAAGGCGGAGCAACGGGCCGGGGCAGACCTGTCGCGCCGCGCGACAACGCGCCGCCAACTCGCCTGGGAGGCGCCGCTGCTGGGCGCCGATGCCGGGTTGGCGGACGCGCTGGTGATCCCGCAGACGATCCATTTCTGCGGCCTGATCCCGGGCGCCGACGCCGACGAGACCGGTCTGCGGGCGAGGCTGGCGCCGTTGCTGGCGCCGGTCGGGTTCGCGTTCGGCGGCCTGGCGGCGGGCGCCGACATCGTGGTGGCGGAGATGCTGCTGGACTTGGGCGCCGCGGTGACGGCGGTGCTGCCGTTTCCGCCCGAGATCTACCTGGAGCAGTCGGTGCGCCCCGGCGGGGAAGCGTGGGTGGCGCGATACGCCGCGGTGCTGGCGCGGGTGACGCTCGAGGTGCTGGACAGCGTGCACAATGACGATTTGGACTACTCGCTGGGGTCGCGCCGCGCGATGGGTCTGGCCCGCCTGCATGCGGGGCGGCTGCAATCGCCCTGTTGGCAACTGGCGGTCTGGGACGGCGGAGGTGGCCCGGGACCGGCCGGCACCGCGGCCGACGTCGCGAGCTGGAGGGCGGCCGGGGAGCGGACGGTGGTGATCGAAAGCCCCTGGCCGCGCCGCCCGAAGTCCGGCGCGTCGGCCGAGCAGATTGCGCAGCGCACCGCCAAGGCCGTGCTGTTCGGCGATATGCCGCGGTTCAGCGAGTTGGACGACGCGGCGCTGCTGGCGTTCTACGACGGCCCGCTGGCGGCGATGGGCCGGGTGGTGGACGCCGCCGCGCCGCTGTATCGAAACGCATGGGGCGACGCGGTGCAGCTCGTGTTCGAGGGCCCGGCCGACGCGGCAAGCTGCGCCTTCGCATTGCGCGCCGCCGCCGCGCCATCGACCGGGAGCCTCCTGGCGCCCCGGCTGGCGATGGATTTCGGCGGGCTGCACGCCGTGTTCGATCAGGTTCAACGGGTGGCGAAGTTCGCCGGCCGCACGATGACCCGGGCCGCGCGCATCGAGCCGATCACGCCGCCCGGTTCGATCTACGCGACCGAGGCGTTCGCCTGCGAGGCGGCGCTGACGCCGGACGCGGGGATCGCCTGCGATTATGCCGGCCGGGTTCCGCTGGCCAAGGGGTTCGGCACGTTGCCGCTGTATGCCGTGCGCCCGGTCAACTCGTCAGCCAGGACTTGACCCTGGCATCCACGGGGCGCGGCCTATGACGTAGGGCCTCGTTGGCGCTTTCGCACGCAATCCGGATGCGCCAGCGCAGTTGGGACGCCGTGGCTACCAGGGTCAAGCCCTGGCATGACGATGATCAAGATGGATCAGCCCGACGGGCTAAGCGCGGGCGGCGCGGCGCGCGAACGGCCAGCTCACCACCTCGCCGGCGAACAGCGCCCACCAGACCAGCACCGGCTGCAGCGCCAGCCGGGGGGCGTGGTACCACCAGCCGAGCTGCACCTGGCCGGCGGGCAGCCCGTCTATCGCGTGCTTGATGTTGGCCGGGAACACGCAGACTGCATATAGCGCCAACCCAACTCCTGCGGCCCGGCGCAAGCGCGGCGACAGCAGGCCCCCCGCCCCGGCCAGCTCGCAAAGCCCGGTGCCGAGGATGACCTCGCGCGGGAACGGCACCCAGGACGGGGTGATCAGCAGGAACGTCGAGGGTGTCGACAAATGCGCAACGCCCGCCACGAAATAGATCGTGGCGAGCACGGCGCGGGAGAGGGCACGGTTGCGCTCGAGGCTGGTCTGCATCGTTAGTCCATTCGTCACGGTGCAAGCTGATGCAAGTCTTGCCGGAGGGAAAGGATGGGGCGATGCGAGACGTCGGCGAGGCCCAGATTGGCCAGGTGCTCGACGCCATCGACGGCGCGCCTCGCGGTGCGCGAAGAGCCTTGCTGGTCGCCGCCCAGGCCCACGCCGTGCAGGTGATCGCAACGCGGCAGTCCGGGCGGCGTCGACAAAACCTTCTCATATCATCCAATTGGATGACGACATCGTGAGCAAGACGCGAGATATGGGGGTGCGCCGCTACTTCGCAACGTTGTTTTGACCAGGAATTGACGTTATGTCTCCTCCACCCGACCAACGCCAGATTGCCTGCTTCGCGCGTGGCACGCTGATCCGCACGGTCGCAGGAGACCGACCGGTCGAGACGCTCAAGCCCGGCGACGTGGTCCCGACGGCGTGCGGACGCGGCGAGGCGGAGGTGCGCTGGGTCGGGCGGCGCCGCGTGCGGTGCGACCGGTTCGCGCAACCGGAGGCGGTCCACCCGGTGCGCATCGCCGCCGCGGCGTTCGGCGGCGGGCTGCCGGCGCGGGACCTATACTTGTCGCCGCACCACGCCGTGTTTGTGGAAGGCGTCCTGATCCCGATGCGGCTGCTGCTGAACGGCGGCAGCATCCGGCAGGAGGCGGTGGACAGCGTCGAATACTGGCATGTCGAGCTGGACCGCCACGACATCCTGCTGGCCGAGGGCCTGCCCGCCGAGAGCTGGCTCGACTGCGGCAACCGCTCGATGTTCGAGAACACCGCCTGCGTCAGCCTGCGCTTCGACGAGAGCCGCCCGGCGAGTTGGGCGCGGCGGGCATGCGCCCCGTTGGTCACGCGGGGACCGGTGCTCCGCGCCGTGCGCCAGCGGCTGGGCAGCTTCATCACGGTCAGTGTGGAGCAGGACGGGGTCGTCGAGCTGCCAGTCCCGGCGGCGTGCCAGGGCATCCGCCTGCTGTCGCCCGGCGGCGTGCTGGGCGGCGCCTGGCTGGACGGCGAGGCGCTGGACGAGGCTTCGTTCGGCGCCGGGATCACCCTGCCGCTTCATTCCGACGGGCGGCTGCTCGATGAGGACGCGTTCATCTGCATCCCGCCGGGCCGGCGCGGACGCGCGCTGCGGCTGGAGCTGATCCTGGAGACGCGGCGCGAAGCCTGATCGCGGCCGCATCGTCATTGCGACGAAGCAATCCATCGGCCAGCACCGAATGCGCCGCCCTGGATCGCCACGCCGCGAAACAGCGGCTCGCGATGACGGATGGTTGCTTCAGCGATTCGCGAGAACGGGTGGTTTTTGCGGCTTAGCCGGCATCAGCCGTCGTAAAGCCCGGCGCTGCTGGCGCGCAGGCGGGTGAGCGCCACCAGCAGGTCCAGCGTCGGCGTCGGCACGCCCACCAGCCGAGCGATCTCGAGCGGGACGGTGTAGATCGCGTCCACCTCCATCGGGCGGCCGAGCTGCAGGTCCTGCACGATGCTGGAGGTGTGGCGCAGCGTGCGCGCGTTGGCGATCTGCGCGTCCGGCTTCGGCTCCACCACGCAGCCCAGCGCGGCGGCAAGCGCGGTCACCTCGTGCGCGATGCGGTGCACGGCGTCGCACACCGCCGGGTCGGCGAACAGTTCGGACCCGGGCGCCTGCGTCAGCACGCCGAGCGGACCCGAGCTGATGTTCACCATCAGCTTGGCCCAGACCCGGTTGCGGATGTCCGCCACCGCCGTGCTGCCGATGCCGCCGGCCCGCAGCGCGGCGGCCAGGGCTTCCGCCCGCGGCGACAGCGACCCGTCCGGCTCGCCGAAGGTGACGCGGCTGTTGGCGTTGGCGACCTCCACGATTCCGGGCTCGATCACCGTGCAGGCGGAGTGCACGACGCCGCCGATCGCGCGCTGCGGCCCGACCGCGTCCCACACGGCGCCGCCGGGGTCGATCCGGTCCAGCCGGTGGCCGTCGTGCGGGCCGCCCTCCTTGTGGAAATACCACCACGGGATGCCGTTCATGGCGAACGCGACCGCTGTGTCCGGGCCCAGCAGCGGCTTGATGGCGGCGGCCATCGCGGGCAACGCGGGCGCCTTCAGCGTCACCAGCACGATGTCCTGGACGCCAAGCGCCGCCGGGTTGTCGCTGGCGCGCACCTTGGCGGAGAACGCCGCGTCCGGCGCGCGAACCTCCAGCCCGCGTTCCTGCATCGCGGCCAAGTGGGCGCCGCGCGCCACCACCGACACGTCCGCGCCGCCCCGCGCCAACCGCGCCGCCGCATGCCCGCCGACCGCGCCGGCGCCGAACACGCAAACCCTCACGACAGCAGCTCCACCGCGATGCGCGACATCGCCTGCACCCCGCCGGCCAGGCAGCCCTCGTCCGGCTGGTAGTCGGAGTTGTGCAGCTTGTCGTGGCGGCCGGGCGCGCCGGCGCCGACCCAGACCTGCAAGCCCGGCACCGCTTCCGTCATGAACGCGAAATCCTCGCCGCCCAGGCTCGGCTCGTTGTCGTCCACCACGTCGCCGAGCTGGGCGCGCATGGCGGTGAACGCGCGATCGACCAGGCCGGCATCGTTCACCAGCGGCGGCGTCTTGCGGTCGTAGACCATTTCAATGACGGCGCGCATGCCGAGCGCCACGCCCTCGCACAGGCGGCGGATGGCGTGCTCGGCGGCGTCGCGGGTTTCGGCGTCAAGAGTGCGGACGGTGCCCTTCAGCATGACGGCGTCGGGGATGATGTTGAACGCGGTCCCGCCGTGGATCGCGGCCACGGTGACCACCGCCGGGCGGATCGGGCGCAGCTCGCGGCTGACCACCGTCTGCAGCTGCAGCACCAGCGTGGCCGCGGCGACCACCGGGTCGACGGCGTTGTGCGGGTAGGCGGCATGGCCGGAGCGGCCGTGCACGGTGATCTCGAACTGGTCCACGCTGGCCATGGCGGGCCCGCGCGCGGCGCCGAAGCGGCCGACCGGCATCTCCGGGTTGTTGTGGAAGCCCAGCGCCATGGCGACGCCGTCCAGCACGCCGTCCGCCATCATCGCCGGCGCGCCGACGCCAAGCTCCTCGGCCGGTTGGAACACCAGGCGCACCGTGCCGCGCAGCTGCGGCGCCAGCCGGCCCAGCACCTCGGCCACACCCAACAGGGTCGCGGTGTGCAGGTCGTGGCCGCAGGCGTGCATCAGGCCGGGCGCCTCGCTGGCGAACGGCAGCCCGGTCCGCTCCTCGATCGGCAGCGCGTCCATGTCGGCGCGGATCACCAGGGTGGGGCCGCCCGGCACGCCGCCCGCGATGGTCCCGACCACCCCCGTGCCGCCTATGCCGGTCTGGTGCGGGATGCCGAGCCGCGTCAGCTCGGCGGACACCACGCCGGCGGTGCGCGTCTCGGTGAAGCCCAGCTCCGGATGGGCGTGCAGGTCCCGCCGGATCGCCACCAGCGTCGGCTGCAGCGCCTCGGCATGGGACGCGATGGCGGCTTGGAGGTCGTTCGGGCGGTCCATGGTCAAGGCTCCGGCATGCTGCATCGCGAACATGAGCGAGCCCGGCAAACCCGGCAAGCGGTCAGCCGGTGGACAAGCGCTCCCGCCGCCGCTACGGGTGCCTCGCCTCTCGTAGCTCGGAATCCGTAATGGACCTGTCCCTCTCCCAACCCGACCCGGCCTCCGTTGGCGCAGTCATCCCAGTCATCCTGTCCGGCGGGTCCGGCACGCGGCTTTGGCCGGTGTCTCGCGAGAGTTTCCCCAAGCAATTCTGGGGCTTGCTGAACCACGACCGCTCGATGATCGTCGAGACGGCGCTGCGGGGGCGCCGGCCCGGCTTCACGCCGCCGATGGTGGTCTGCAACCAGGAGCACCGCTTCGTGGTGGCCGAGCAGCTGCGCGACGCTGGCATCGCGTCCCCGCGCATCGTTCTCGAGCCGGTCGGCCGCAACTCCGCCGCCGCCGTGGCCGCCGCCGCGCTGCTGGCGGCGCAGACCGACCCGCAGGCGGTGCTGTGGGTGATGCCCGCCGACGCCGCGATCCAGGACGTCGAGGCGCTGCACGCCACCCTGGCCAAGGCGGTCGCGGGCGCCCGCGCCGGCCGCATCGTGACATTGGGAATGAAGCCGACCGGGCCGGAGACGGGCTACGGCTACCTCGAACTGGGCGACCTGCTGCCCGGCGCGCCCGGCGTGTTCGCGGTCGCCCGCTTCGTGGAGAAGCCGGACGCCGACGGCGCCGCCGCGCTGGTCGCCGCGGGCGCGCTGTGGAACGCAGGCATGTTCCTGTTCACCGCCGAGACCATGCTGGAGGAGCTGCAACTGCACGCCCCCGACGTGCTGGCCGCGGTGCGCCGCGCGGTGGAGGCCGCCAAGCACGATCTGGACTTCATCCGGCTCGACCCGGCCGCGTTCGCCGAGTGCCCCTCCATCAGCATCGACTACGCCGTCGCCGAACGCACCGCCCGCATCGCCGCCGTGCCGGCCGACCTGGCGTGGTCCGACGTCGGCTCGTGGAGCGCGCTGTGGGAGCTGGGGAACAAGGACGCGTCCGGCAACGTCGCGGTCGGCGACGTGCTGCTGGAAGGCGCCACCCATTGCTACGCTCGCAGCGACGGCATCATGACCGCCGTGGTCGGGCTGAAGGACGCCGTCATCGTGGTGACGGAGGACGCGGTGCTGGCCATGCACCGCGACCGCGCGCAGGACGTGAAGAAGATCGTGGACCGCCTGAAGGCCGCCGGCCGGCCGGAAGCGGTGGCGCACAACCGCGTCTACCGGCCGTGGGGGTTCTACGAGAGCCTGATCTCCGGCGACCGCTTCCAGGTGAAGCGCATCGTGGTCACGCCGGGTCACAAGCTCAGCCTGCAGAAGCACTTCCACCGCGCCGAGCACTGGGTGGTGGTCAACGGCACCGCGATCGTCACCCGGGACGGCGAGGAGGTGATGGTGCGCGAGAACGAGAGCGTCTACCTGCCGCTCGGCACGGTGCACCGCATGGAGAACCCTGGCCGCATCCCGCTGACCTTGATCGAGGTGCAGTCCGGCGCGTATCTGGGCGAAGACGACATTGTCCGTTTCGAGGACACCTACGGGCGCATCTAGGCCGCGCCGACACGCCGAAGGACAGCCATGCCCACAGCTCTCGTCACCGGCGTCACCGGACAGGACGGCGCCTACCTCTCCCAACTGCTGCTCGCCAAGGGGTACCGCGTGATCGGCATGATGCGTCGGTCCGCCTCGTCGGACGTGATCGGCGAGCGGCTGCGCTGGCTCGGCATCATCAACGACGTGGAGCTGGTGGACGGCAACCTCACCGACCTGTCGAGCCTGATCCGCATCCTGACGGTCTATAAGCCGGACGAGGTTTACAATCTGGCCGCCCAATCGTTCGTCGCCGCGTCGTGGCAGCAGCCGTTGCTGACCGGCGCCGTCACCGGGCTGGGCGCCGCCAACGTGCTGGAAGCGGTGCGCCTGGTGCTGCCGCAGGCGCGGTTCTACCAGGCCAGCTCGTCGGAGATGTACGGGATGATCCAGGAGCCGGTGCAGTCCGAGCGCACCCCGTTCTACCCGCGCTCGCCCTACGCCGCGGCCAAGCTGTACGCGCACTGGATCACGGTGAACTACCGCGAGAGCTTCGGCCTGCACGCCAGCAGCGGCATCCTGTTCAACCACGAGAGCCCGCTGCGCGGCATCGAGTTCGTCACCCGCAAGGTGACCGACGGGGTGGCCCGCATCAAGCTCGGCCTGGAGACGAAACTGCCGCTCGGCAACCTGGCGGCGACCCGGGACTGGGGTCATGCGCGGGATTACGTGCAGGCGATGTGGCTGATGCTGCAACAGGAGACGGCGGACGACTACGTGATCGCCACCGGGCGCACCACGTCGATCCGCGACCTGTGCCGCATCGCGTTCGGCCATGTCGGGCTGAACCCGGACGACCATGTGACGACGCGCGCCGACCTGATCCGCCCGGCGGAGGTGGACGTGCTGCTGGGCGACGCGAGCAAGGCCCGGCAGGTGCTCGGCTGGATGCCCGCAACCTCGCTGGAGGATCTGGTGACCGAGATGGTGGAGGCGGACCTGGCCCGCCATCGCGCGCGCATGGCCGCCTGACCCAACCCGGACGGATGACCGTCCAGCGCATTCTGGTGACCGGCGCGGGCGGTTTTGTCGGCGGTCACCTGTTGCCGGCGCTCGCGGCGGCGCTGCCGGACGCCACGATCGATTCGCCGGAGTTCGATGTCGCCGACGCGGCCGCCGTGGCGCAGGCGGTGCGCCGGGTGCGGCCGGATGCGTGCGTGCACCTCGCCGCCGTCTCCGCCGTGCCGGCCGCGCGGGCGGACCCGGACGCCGCTTGGCGCGTCAATCTGCACGGAACGTTGATCCTGGCGCGGGCGCTGCTGGCGGATGCGCCCGGCTGCACGCTGCTGTTCGCGTCCACCGCGGACGCCTACGGGCGGTCGTTCGCGGCGGGCCCGGCGCTGGATGAGGCGGCGGCGCTCAACCCGATGAACGTCTACGGCGCGACCAAGGCCGCCGCCGACCTGGCGTTGGGCGCGATGGCGAATGAGGGCCTGCGCATCGTGCGGGCGCGGCCGTTCAACCACACCGGGCCGGGCCAGTCCGCCGCCTTCGTGGTGGCCGCGTTCGCGCGGCAGATCGCCCGGGTGGCCGCCGGGCTGCAGCCGCCGGTGCTGCAGGTCGGCGCGCTGGACCCGGTGCGGGACTTCCTGGACGTGCGCGACGTGTGCGCCTGCTACGCCCAATGCCTGGTGCAGGCCGAGCGCATCCCGAGCGGCGCCGTGATCAACATCGCCTCCGGCATCCCGCGCCGCATCGGCGACGTGCTGGACTCGCTGCTGTTGGAGGCGGGGGTGAAGGCCGAAGTGGCGCCGGACAGCGCCCGGATGCGCCCGTCGGACATCGCGGTCGCCGTCGGCGACGCTCGTTTCGCCCGCACGCTGCTCGGCTGGGCGCCCGCCATTCCGTGGCGGCAGACCCTGGCCGACATCCTGGACGACTGGCGCGAGCGCGTCCGAACCGAGCCGGCCTGAGCCAGGCGTTCCTCAGTCCAAGCCGAATCTGGCGTGTTGCCGGCGCCGCTTTGTTGGTGGGGTTCGCCGCCTGGGCCGTGCTGTCCACCGGCCAAGGCGCGATGGCGCTCGGCGAGGCGACGCTGGATGCGCTTTGGCTGTTGCCGGCGTTGGCGGCGCTGCACCTGCTGCAGCTGCTGATCTCCGCCCGCGCCTGGCAGGGCCTGTTGCCCGCTCCCCGGAAATTGGCGCGCTGCTTCCGGCTGCGCGTGGTGCGCGAGGGAGTCGATTCGCTGCTGCCGGTGGCGCAGATCGGCGGCGAGGTGATCGGCGCGCGGCTGTTGGCGCGCGAGGGCACGACCCTGGCGGCCGCCAGCGCCAGCGTCGTGGTGGACGTGACGATCGAGTTCCTGTCGCAGATCGCGTTCCTGCTGGTCGGCCTCGCGGCGCTGGCGGTGGCGGCGCCGGGCGCGGCATGGCGGGCTTGGCTGGGCGCCGCGCTGCTGAGCGCCGCCGCCGCCGCCGGGCTGCTCGCCGCGCAACGCTTCGGCTTGCTGCGGATCCTCGAGGCGCTGGCCCGCAAGATCGCGCAGCGCGCGCCCGGTGTCGCGGCGCTTGACGGGATGCATGCGGAAGCGACCGCCGCCTATCGCCGGCGAGGTCCGGTCGCCAGGGCGGCCGCGTGGCACCTGCTCGCCTGGATGCTGGGCAGCATCGAGAGCTGGGCGGTGCTGCACGCCCTGGGCTTGGCGGCGACGCCGGTGCAGGCCGTCGCGGTGGAGGCGCTGGGCATGGCCGCCCGCAGCGCCGCGTTCGCGGTGCCCGGCGCGCTGGTGGTGCAGGAGACCGGGTTCGCCCTGGCCGCCGTCGCGGTGGGGCTGCCGGACGCGGCGGGGGTGTCGCTGTCGCTGGTCAAGCGGGCGCGGGAGGTGACGGTCGGGCTGCTCGGGCTGGCGCTTTGGCGGTTGGAGCCGCGCTAAAGCATCACCGGACGAGTTTATCGCCGCGCTGACATCGTCATTGCAAGGAGCGTTTGCGACGAAGCAATTCAACCACGAGAATTGTCCGCGGGGCCCTGGATCGACAAGCCGCCGACCGCGGCTCGCGCTGACGGTTGTCGTTCTCGGCCGGTGATAAGGCGCGTCAGGCGTGGCACATCGCCGGCAACGGCAGCCAGGCGTAAAGCCAGAAATGGTGCGCAACGTCCTCCAGATGCAGGCGGGTGCCGTGGAAGATCACCATCACCACCGTGGCTCCGATCCAGATCGGCCAATTGCGCCGCAATGGCGGGCGCGGGCCCGCCAGCGCCGCCAACATGGCCGCGCCGACCAGCCCGACAGCGCCGCCCGCGACAACTTCGGCGAGCACATGGGCGTGCACCGCGATCCGGGTGATGCCGACCACGATGGCGAGCGCCGGCGGGACAGCGAACACCACCGCGTCCGGCAGGCGGCCGCGCAGCAGCAGGACGAGCATCCCGCCGTAGATCGCAGCAGCGACCGCGGTGTGCCCGCTGGGGCTCTGGATGCCGGTCACGTCGAGCGTGGCGCAGGAGTAGAACAGAAACTTCAGGAACCCCATCAACCCGAGCACGCCGGGCACGACGAGCAGCCAGGCCAGCAGGCCGCGCCACCAGCCGCACAGCGCCAGGCCGAAGGCGACCACCGTGGCGAGCGGGATCGCGACGGCCTGGTCCGCGAAGTCGGTCAGGAATTCCAACCGGGTTCAGCTGGGCCGGGCTGGCGTGGGGTGGTCTGCGGCGGCGTGGCGGTGATAGCGGTGGTAGGAGGCCCTGGCGTGATGGGTCGACCGGAACCCATGATAGTGCGACCGGTCGTAAAAGGAGCGCGCGCTGTTATGGCGCCTGGTCAGGCGCCCGTAGCGGCCGTGGCCGTATGACCTGGACCCGGCGTAAGCGCGCGACCGGCCGTGACGGACCTGGCCGTCGCCGGGCTGCGGCGCCGTCAGCGCCTCCAGGGACAGCCTATTGCCCGGATCCGCCTGAGCGAACGCCGGAACGGCGGGCGTGAGAAGGCAGCCTGCGAGCAGGATAAGGAGCAGTAATCGACGCATTGCGGGAGACTCGCGGTTCGGTGTGGGCGGGCGATACAGCGCGTCCGGCCGCCATGCAAACTTGACGCCGCCGCGCCCTGCCGCCATAGGACGCGCCCGGGCGCCATAGCGCCCTGGCCCTACGGGGCCGCCGCCGCTCCGCGATGGTCGCGCAGCGGCGTATTTTGCGTTGGAGCGTGCCACGATGTTCGACTCGCTGTCGGGCAAGCTGAATGGAGTGTTCGAGGGGCTGCGCAAGCGTGGCCGCCTGTCCGAGATCGACATCGCCGAAGCGCTGCGCGAGGTGCGGCTGGCTTTGCTCGAGGCGGACGTGGCGCTCCCCGTGGTCAAGGACTTCATCGCCAAGGTCCGCGAAGCGGCGACGCAGATCGAGGTGCTGGACAGCGTCGCCCCCGGCCAGCAGGTCATCAAGGCGGTGAACGACGCGATGGTGGAGGCGCTGGGCGGCGCCGGCGCCGTGCCGCTGAACCTGGCCGCCGCAGCGCCGGTGCCGATCCTGATGGTCGGGCTGCAGGGCTCCGGCAAGACCACGACCTCCGGCAAGATCGCGCTCCGGCTGCAGGGGCGCGAGAAGAAGAAGGTGCTGCTCGCCTCGCTGGACACGCAGCGCCCGGCCGCGCAGTTGCAGTTGCAGCAACTGGCGCAGCAGGCGCGGGTGGCCAGCCTGCCGATCGTCCCGGGGCAGACCCCGGTGCAGATCGCCCGCCGCGCGATGGAGACGGCGCGGCGCGAGGTGTTCGACGTCGTGATCCTCGACACCGCGGGCCGGCTGTCGATCGACGCCGCGCTGATGGACGAGGTGCGCGCGATCCGCGCCGAGACCAACCCGGCCGAGACGCTGCTGGTGGTGGACGCGATGACCGGCCAGGACGCGGTGAACACCGCGCGGGCGTTCAACGAGGCGCTGGGCATCACCGGCATCGTGATGACGCGGATGGACGGCGACGCCCGCGGCGGCGCGGCGCTGTCGATGCGCGCGATCACCGGCGCGCCGATCAAGCTGACCGGGTCGGGCGAGAAGCTGGACGCGCTGGAGGAGTTCCACCCCGAGCGGGTGGCCGGCCGCATCCTGGGCATGGGCGACATCGTCGGCCTGGTGGAGCGCGCGTCCGAGACGGTGGACGAGGAGGAGGCCGAGGCGCTCGCCAAGAAGATGATGGCGGGCAAGTTCGACCTGGACGATTACGCCAAGCAGCTGAAGCAGATCACCAAGATGGGCTCGATCTCGTCGATCGTGGGCATGCTGCCCGGCATGGGCGCGGCCAAGGAAGCGCTGGAGAGCGCCAACGTCGACAAGACGGTGCTGGCGCGGCAGGCGGCGATGATCTCGTCGATGACGATGAAGGAGCGGCGCGACCCGCTGGTGATCAAGGCGAGCCGCAAGCGTCGGATCGCGGCCGGATCGGGGACGACGGTGCAGGATCTGAACAAGCTGCTGAAGCAGTTCGACGACATGTCCACGATGATGAAGAAGATGAAGAAGCTGGGGCAGAAAGGCCTCATGCGGCATGGGCTCGGCGCGATCATGCCGAAATCGATGCAGCAGCGGCGGCCGTATTAACCACTAAGGATATGCACAATGGGACTTAAGATTCGCCTTGCCCGCGCCGGCGCCAAGAAGCGCCCGTACTACCACATCGTGGTGGCGGACAGCCGCAGCCCGCGCGATGGCCGCTTCATCGAGAAGCTGGGCAGCTACAACCCGATGCTGCCCGCCGAGCACGCCGACCGCGTGCGCCTGCAGGACGAGCGCATCAGCCACTGGCTGAGCCAGGGCGCGTTGGCGACCGAGCGTGTGGCCCGCTTCCTGGGTCGCGCCGGGTTGGCGCCGATGCCCGCGTATCGCGAGCAGCCGGTGCAGTCGGCGCCGAAGAAGAAGGCGCAGGAACGCGCCAAGGCCGCCGCCGGCGCCTGATGGGCGACGCGCGCATCCTGTTGGGCGTGGTGGGGCGGCCGCATGGCGTGCGGGGGCTGGTGCACCTGCACAGCTACACCGCCGACCCGGCCGACCTGGTCGCCTACGGCGCGCTGGCGGACGAGGCCGGCCGGCGCTGGACGGTCGAGTGGCGCGGCGCCGGCGTGGCCGCGCTGCGCGATGCGGACGGCCGGGCCGTGGCGGACCGCACGGCGGCTGAGCGGTTGGTGAACACCCGGTTGTTCGTCGAGCGTGGCCAATTGCCGGCGGCGGAGGATGACGAGTTCTACTTGGCGGATCTGGTGGGGCTGCAAGCCGTCACGCCGGATGGGCGCGCGCTCGGCCGGGTGAACGTGGTGCACGACTATGGCGCGGGGGCGAGTCTGGAGATCGGCGCGCTGCTCGTGCCGTTTACGCGCGCCTGCGTGCCAGTTGTGGATGTCGCGGGCGGACGGGTCGAGGTGGTCCTGCCCGACGAAGTTGTGGTGACCGAAGCCCCCTCACCCAACCCTCTCCCGCCTGCGGGAGAGGGTCGGGGTGAAGGGAGCCGCACATGACCTGGCGCGCCACCATCCTCACCCTGTTCCCCGAGACGTTCCCGGGTCCCCTCGCCGCCTCCCTCGCCGGCCGCGCGTTGGCGAACGGCGTGTGGTTGCTCGACACCCACGACATCCGCAGCGCCGGGCTCGGTCGCCACCGCAGCGTGGACGACACGCCGTTCGGCGGCGGCGCGGGCATGGTCATGCGCCCGGACGTGGTGGATGCGGCCATCGGCGCCGTGGCGGACGGCCGCCCCCTGCTCTACCTCACCCCGCGTGGTCGTCCATTCCGGCAGGCCGACGCCGCGCGGCTGTCGTCCGGGCCGGGCGCCATCCTGCTTTGCGGGCGCTACGAGGGCGTCGACCAGCGCGTCATCGACGCCCGCGCCGCCGAGGAGGTCAGCATCGGCGACTACGTGCTGTCCGGCGGCGAACTGGCCGCCATGGTCGTGCTCGACGCCTGCGTGCGCCTGCTCCCCGGCGTCATGGGCGCCGCCGAGAGCGCGGTCGAGGAAAGCTTTACGACGGGCATGCTCGAATATCCGCACTACACCCGCCCGGCCGAGTGGCAGGGGCGCGCCGTCCCTCCCGTGCTGCTGAGCGGCAACCATGCGGCTGTCGCCTCGTGGCGGCAGGCGCAGGCCATCGAGGTCACCCGCAGCCGCCGGCCAGACCTCCTGCAGCCGGGCCTGCTGAATATTGCATCCGGCGCCCTCGCGCCGTAACTAACCCCCTAGTAAGGACCACACAAGATGAACCTGATCCAGCAATACGAGGCCGGCGAGATCGCCCGCCTGACCGCAGCCCGGGCGGTGCCCGAGTTCGCGCCCGGCGACACCGTGCGCGTGTCGGTGAACATCAAGGAAGGCGAGCGCGCCCGCGTTCAGGCGTTCGAGGGCGTGTGCATCGCGCGGTCCAACAAGGGGCTGAACAGCAACTTCACGATTCGCAAGATCAGCTATGGCGAGGGCGTGGAGCGCGTGTTCCCGCTGTATGCGCCGACCATCGCGGCGATCGACGTGGTGCGTC
>CAXTBW010000010.1:49473-62325 GCA_964242925.1 uncultured Acetobacteraceae bacterium | reverse complement strand
CAGCCGCAGGCGGCCTTGCCGCAAGCGCCGCCGATGAAGATCAGGGCCAAGGCCAAGCCCAGGGTCGGCAACGATGCGCCTTTCGCGCGAAGCAGGGCGGGAAGGAACAAGAGAAAGGTCACTCCCGCCGCGCCATCCAACATTCCGATGGCCAGGAGCAACCCGAACCCACGTTTGCCCTCGTCGGCGATCGGAGCGGCTGCGGCCGCTGCGACCTGCTCGGGCGCAACCTGCTCGGGCGCGGGCCGGTCGACTTGCGGCATCAGCAATTGAACGAGCAGCGCCACCACAACGCCTAGCCCGGCGACGATCCAGAGCGCCGGTCGCCATGGGAGCACTGTGAGCAACAGGGCCAGGAGAGGGGGCAGCGACGCCTTCCCGATATCCCCCGCGAAATTGTAGGTGCCGAGCGGCCCGCGCGCGCCTTTGCCGTATGCTCGGGATACGGCGGCGGAGGCCAGGGGGTGCTGCGTGCTGCCGCCCGCCCCAGCCACTGCGAGGGCAACGCACAATCCGACCAGGCCTCCGGAAAAACCGGCCAGGGCGTAACCCGCCGCGCTGAGCAGCGTGCCGAGCGCCAAGACGGTCCGTGGGGAGACGAACCGCGCCAGTCGGGTGGACGGCACCTGAAGCAGGGCGAGGCTTCCCACATACAGGGCGCGAAGAACCGCCATGGCGCCGTAGCCGAGGGCGAACTGGCTCTGCCAGACAGGCAAGAGCACGTAGATGCTGGACGTGTACCCGTCGTGCAGCGCATGGGCGAGGCCAGCGAGTGCGAGGGTTCGGCGGGCGCGCGATATCGTAGCGGGCGTGACCTCCGCGGATGCAAGGACGGCGACGTCGCTCATCGACGGCTTCTCCGGTCCATCTCTCCGCCGACCTGCCTCACCACGCGAGGATGCAAAGCGTCACGATCGGCAACAGGACAAGGGCGGTCCAGGCCGTCCAGCCGACCGGGAGCGGCGTTCGGTGGGCGGTCTCCGTCACGGCTCCCGCTTCCGACCACACATCTGGACCGCACTTTCGGCAATCCTCCAGGAAAGCTGAGGCGAGGCGATCCGATGGCCAGCTTCGATGATGGTCGGACATCCTGATCCCCCTGAAGCGCGGTCGAACTATCGACGGTTCCCCAGGTGGCGACAAACGAGTAATTCTGGCCTTCGGGTCACGAAAATTGACCTGCCGCCCGACACGGTTCTGGGCAACTCCGGCCGGCCCAAGTCAACGAGCGCTCGGCGGATCTGCTCTAGAGACCCTGGCATGAGGCCGGACGTTGTCGGCGGGCAAGCGGCAGCGACTGCCCGCTGCTACGGATGCGATGGCCAGGTCTGTCGCGCCACGGCGTCGAAGAAGAGCTGCACCTGTTCGTTGAAGGCGGCCGGCTCCTCCAGGTTGATGGCATGGCCAGTGTTGGGCGCCATCCACAACCCGGCGCGGGGAATACACGCTTTCAGCATCAGGTTGGTCTCCAGACACGGAGTGTCCTCATCGCCCAACGCCAACAGCACCGGCAGCTTCATCTGGCGGAACTGGTCCTGGTAGTCGTGCAGCGAGGGCCGCTTGCCTTGGTAATTCGACATCGTCATCGACATGCCCTGCGGCGAGTGGCCGGCCAGGTGTTCCACGAAATCCGCCCACCCGCGCGGGTCCTTATGCTTGAGCTGGACGCGGGTGGGCCGGTGACCCATCTCCTGCGCCGCCTTGGGCATGTCCGCCGCCAACAGCTTCGCGCTGCGCTCGCAATCCGCCGCCCATCGCTCGCGGCCCGGCGGTGGCGAGCCGCTGCCGGCGCCGGCGGCGACCAGGGCGCTGGCCTTCTCCGGATGACGCAAGCCGAACATCAGCGCCGCGTAACCGCCCATGCTGAGGCCGACGATATGGGCCTTGCCGATGCCGAGCGCGGCCATGATGTGGGCGATGTCGTCGGCTGCGAACTCGTAGCCGTAGCTGCTGGCCTCCGCAGGCACGTCGGAAGGCGGATAGCCGCGCGCGTTGTAGGTGATGCAGCGATAATTGCGGGAGAAGAAGCGCACTTGCTGCTCCCACTCGCGGAAGTCCGACCCGAACTCGTGCACGAAGATCACTGGGTGACCGGTCCCGGTTTCCTCGTAGTACAGCTTGACGCTGTCGGCATCGGCGTGGGGCATGGCTGGTCTCCTTGTTGGCTTAGGCTTCCAGGCGTTCGCGCGGTTCGGTCCCGGGACGACGGGGGTAAGCGGCGCGCAGCGCCGGCGGCCATGATGGTCGCGCCGATCGGCCGCTGGAAGAGGACGGTCAGGTCGCCGTGCGACAGCAGCAGGAAGCGGCGACCTGCGTCTTGGAGTGCGACGACGCTCCAGCGCGGCCACGCCCTCGATCGCGCCATGGCCGAAGCGATTGGGTGTGCTGGACAGCTTCTCCTCCAACGCAAGGCGATGAGGGTGGCGTCGATGTCGCCGCCGGCGCGAATGGAACGATCAGCTTCGCGCTCGCCTACCCGCCCGCGCTTAGGCGAGCGCGGACACCGGGGTGCGATGCCAACCCTCCTCGTGGCGTTTCCAGTATTCCTGCTTCAGCGCCATCGACAGCGGCCCAGGGCGGTCGTTGCCCAGGATCCGGCCGCCCACGCGCGACACCGGCATCACACCGCCGGCGGTGGTCGCAGCGAACACCTCGTCCGCCTCCTCCAGCGCGGCGCGAGGGATCGGTTCCACCGCGGCGGGGATGCCCAGCGACTGGCACAGCTCCATCACCGACCGCCGCGTAATGCCGTGCAGGCTGCCGCGGTCCGGCGTGGTGACCCGGCCGTCACGGACCACGAAGATGTTGAACCCCGGCCCCTCGGTCACGAACCCGGCGGCGTCGCAGAGTATGGCGGTGTCGAAGCCGTGGTCGTGCGCTTCCATCAGGCCGGATGTCAGGTCCCCCCACTGGTAGTTCTTCACAGTGGGGTCGAACGATGCGTCCGGCACCCGCGGCGTGCTGGCGACCCACAGATGCGCGCCGCGCGCCTGCACCTCGGGCGGGATGACGTCGATCCATGGGACGGCGTAGGCGATGAGGTGGTTCTCGCAATCCGCCGGCCGGCGCGACCCGGCGATCACCGGACGTCCCCGGCTGGCGGCCATCGAGACATAGGCGTCCGACAAACCGGCCAGGGCCACGCAGCGGTGCAGCACCGCCGCGATGGCGTCCCGGTCCTCGGGCGGCTTGAGGCGCCGGGCGGCCATCGAGTGGACGAAGCGGTCCAGGTGATCGTCGAGCCGGAAGAAGCCGCCGCGGAACACGTGCACCACGTCGTACACCGCGTCTGACCGGGTGAACCCCCAGTCCGTGACCGGCAGCGCCGCTTCGGCGATAGGGACGAAGCAGCCGCGCACGTAGGCTGCACCACCAGCGAACCGCGTGTCCTGCATCATGCCTCCCGTATCCCCGGACGAAACCTGGCGGAGGCGGAGGCTCGTGGCAAATACGCGACCCGCCCAGGTCAGCGCTGGCGCATGCGGCGCGCCAGGTTCTCGCCAATCATCACGCAGGTGAAGTGAAGGTTGGCGCGACAATCGGCCGGCATGATCGACGCATCGCAGACCCGCAAGCCATCCACGCCCCGCACCTTCAGATCCGGGTCGACCACGCCGCGCGGGTCTTCGTAAGCGGTCACGCGGCAGGTTCCGGCGGCGTGCTGGATGTCGGAGGCCTCCTGCAACAGCACTGCGTCCAACTCGCTGTCAGGCAGGGCGGTGGCTTGTGCGGATGTGAGCGACGTCTCGCCGAACCGTTCGGCGGCGATGATCCCGGTGATCGCAGGCTGCGCGGCGATAGCGGCCAATCGGCGGACGGCGTCGCGCATGCGGGCCAGGTCGCGCGGGTCGGATAGCATGTTCTCCTCCACCACCGGGTCGACCTCCGGATCGGCGGAGGCCAGGTGCAACTTCCCGCGGGAGAACGCCTCGTACAGCCCGGCGCCGATGGCGCCTTGCGGGCCCGGTTGGCCGCCGGTCAGACCGCGATGGTTGTAGCCGACCAGGATCATGTCGCGCTCGCCGCCGCCAGCGATGCGGCTGCTGTAGGTCACGCAGCAGTTCGTGTGCCGGGCATCGGCGCTCTGCGCCCGATGCGCAGGCAACAGGTCCAGCGTGGTGCGCACCACCGGATGGTCCATCAGGTGGCGGCCGACCGAGGGCTGGTCCCGCAACACGGGGATACCCAGCCCCCGCAACTGGGCCGCGTCGCCGATGCCGGAGCGAAGCAGGATGGACGGCGAATGGATGGCCCCGGCGCAGAGCACGATTTCTCGCGCGGCGACGTCCTCCCAGTCGCCACGGCCGAACCGCACCCGTACGCCGCTGGCGCGGTTGCCGTCGAATATCACCCGATCCACCAACGCGCCGCCACGGATCTCGAGGTTGGGGCGGTGACGAACTGGCTCGATATAGGCATCGTTGGTGGTGACCCGGTGGCCATCGCGGCTGTTGATCGGGTTGCACGAGATGCCCTCGCCCGTCGGCGCATTCAGGTTGGGTTTCCACAGGTAACCGCAGGCGAGCGCGGCATCGCGCAGCGCCACGTCCACGGCGCCCCATTGCTCGAACGGCGCACGATAAACCGGCAGCGGTCCCTGGCCTGCGCCGAACAGGGGATCGTCCTCGATCTGCTGAAACAGCGGCATGACATCCGCCGCCGCCCAACCTTCGCAGCCAGACTCGGCCCATTCGTCGAACGCCGCGGGCACGCCACGGATGGCGATCTGCGCGTTGACTGCGGAACTGCCGCCCAGCGCCCGGCCGCGCCAGTAGAATTTCGGCTCCTGCACGGCGGTGCGACGAGCCATCAGCTTCGGCCATTGCCACTCGGCCTGGTGCGCCGGGTCGTGCATGAAGGGGATTATGTTGGCGGACCGCATCGCGGCGGGCGCCTCCGCCGAACGCCAATCCCGCCCGGCTTCCAACAGCAGCACCCGCCGCTCCGGGTCCTCGGACAATCGGGCGGCGAGCGGGGCGCCGGATGACCCGGCGCCCACCACGATCACGTCATGCATTGCTGTCCGCTTAAGCCTTGTCGCAGTTCCAGAAGATCGGCAGGCCCTTGAGCACGCCGGTCAGCTTCTTCGAGTACGCGGTTGGCTGGAAGTATTCTCCGAGGGGAAGGTAGGGCACGTCCTGGAAGGCGAGCGCCTGCATGTCCTCCCCGAGCTTCTTCTGCGCGGCGACGTCTGGCGCGGTGAACCAGTCATTGCGCAACTGTTCCATCTTCGCGTCGGTGGGCCAGCCGAACCAGCCGTCCAGCCCGTTGCCGCGCAGTCCCAGATGGGACGCGGGGATATACTGGTCCGTCCCGGTGAACGAAGTGAAGAACACGCTCCAGCCGCCTTTGTCCGGTGCGTTGCGGCTGGCGCGGCGCTGCACGACGGAGCCCCAATCGGTCTCCTGCACATCGACGTTCATGCCGACCTTCTTCAGCATATCGGCGCCGACCTCGCCCATCGCGTTCAGCACGGGAAAGTCAGAGGCCACCATGACGACGATTTTCTCGCCCTTGTAGCCGGCTGCGGCGAGGTCGTGCTTGACCTTGTCGTAGTCCCGCTTGCCTTCCAGCACGGACATGCCGACGTCGCTTTGCAGCGGCGAGCCCGGCGGGAAGAAGCCGACTTTATCCGCCCAGAACTTGTGGTTCGCGCCGGCCACTGCGGTCATGAAATCGGCTTGGTCGACTGCGCCCAGCAGCGCGCGACGGATTGCCGGGTTGTCGAATGGCGGCCATAGCTGATTGAAGCGCAGCAGGGAGGGATAGCCGGTCGGGTCGAGCGTCTCGATCGTCAGGTTGGCATTCCGCTGCATGAGCGGCAGCAGGTCGAAGGAGGGCTGCTCCCACCAATCCGCCTCGCCGTTCTGCAACGCGGCCATGCAGGTCGCCGCATCGGGGATGACGTTCCATTCGATGCGGTCGAAGTGCGCGATCTTCGGGCCGGCAGTCCAATCGGAGACGCCGCTAGGGCGGGGAACATAGCCGTCGAACTTCTCATACACGACCTTGGCGCCCGCGACCCGCTCATCCGCCTTGAAACGAAATGGGCCGCTGCCGACCATCTCGGTCACCTGGGTGAAAGCATCGGTCTTCGCCAGACGCTCCGGCATCATCGGGCACATGGCGACGCCAACCTTGCCGAGGGCGGCGGGCAGCAGCGGGAACGGCCGCTTCATGCGGAACAGGATGGTCTTGTCGTCCGGGGCGGAGATTTCGTCTGAGTTCGCCATCACCGCTTGGCCAAATGCGTCCCGCTTGCCCCAGCGCTGCACGCTGGCCACGCAATCCTTCGCCAGCACCGGCGAACCATCATGAAATTTCAGGCCTTCCCGAAGGGTCAGCTTCCACTCGTTGCCGGTCTGCACGCCGTCGCACATCTGCGGCTGCGGCTGGAATTTGCTGTCGGTGGCGAACAGCGTGTCGAATACAGTCATGCCGTGGTTGCGGGTGACGTAGGCGGTGGTCCAAACTGGATCGAGCACCGCCAAGTCGGACTGCGGGATGAATTTGAGCATTTTGCTGCCCGCAGCGCGCGCGATGTTGGGCCGCGCAAGGCTTGCGACGACGGGGGCGATGGCAGAGGCTTGCAGGAAGGTTCTTCTTTTCAAGGACGCAACTCCGTCGGGGCAGGGCCGTGCTAAGCCTTGAAGTGGCAGCCCTCGTAGGACTCGGCCTCCAAATTAGGCAAAATCCGTGCCTGGCCAAAGAAGCGTCGGATAATACCCTGGTTGGTGGATGGGGACCGCAACGCTTGGCCTGTTGCAGTCCAAGACAGAGGACTTGCGTTTGTCCTACGCCCGCGGCTATGCGCCCACTCGCCGACCACCTTGGCGCCGGTGATCGGGTCCGCATCGGCAGCCTCTGGCCGCATTCCTGCGACTGGTGAAGCCATTCAGATCAAGCAGAAGGCGCACGTTTCGCACCGTGGAAATTTCTCGCAAACGCCATCTAGACTTGGGGCGCCGAAGCTCTGCCCGGCGCCCTTTCGCTATCAGGCGGCGGCGGGCACGTCAGCAGGCTTGCGGGGCCGACCCTTCGCCGGCGCGGCCTTCGGCGCTGGCGCCGGCTCGGAGGCTGCTTTCGTCTTTGCCGCCGTCGCCGTGCGGGCCTTCTCTTTGGCAACGGCGGCCTTTTCCTTCACGGCAGCGGCTTTGGCCTTCTCGCGCTGCGTCTTCATCTGATCGCGAATCATTGCCTGCGCGGCCTTCGCGACGGCGATGCGGCTTGCTTCGGGGATCGTCTCCAGCGCGGTGAAGAATGCTTGGCTGACGGGCTTGGCGCCGCGTGGTGAGCGCGTCGTGGTCTCTGATTTTGCCATTTGACTTTCGACTCCTATGCCGACCAACGCTGATCGTGTCGGCTCTATAACATACGCAGCTGCGCAACACGGGCCGCTTGCAATAGTTCCCTACTGTATTAGGTGCTATTCACCAACTCATTCAATAGCAAGTCCATAGCCGCTCTGTCGTGAGCGATGCTCTGGGTGTCCGAGTACGACTCCTTGCAGCACAGGCATTGCCGCCGGGTAGGCGAAAGAGCGCCTCAAGGTCTGGCACGCGGAAGTCGGCTTCGCCACTAAATATGACAGCGCCGTAATCTTGCATCCCACTCTCTAAATCGTTTGCCACACGTCAACTTGGGAAGACTCGTTTACGGCCCACTTGCATACCGCTGATGCTTGGTCTTCAAGATGCAGGACCGATGCTGACGCAAAATTCGGTCACCACCGCTGGAGAGACCAATGCACGACAAGATGATCACGACCCGGCGCGCTGCTCTGACGCTGACAGCGGGCGCGGTTGCCTCCGTCTCAACGCTTCACCTGGCCCGCGCGCAACCTGCCCCCGCGACGCCGGGGAAGAGCCGCATCGGCATCATCGGCTCAGGACATATCGGCAGCACCGTTGGCGGTCTCTGGGTGAAGGCGGGCCATCCAGTTCTGTTCTCCTCGCGGCATCCCGAGACGCTGAAGCCGCTCGTGGACGAACTGGGGTCTCTGGCCCGGGCCGGAACTCCGCAGCAGGCGGCGGCCTTTGGCGACGTCGTGTTCATTGCCGTCCCCTACGGTGCGTTGCCGGCGATCGGCCGCGAACTGGCGCCGGTGCTTGCCGGCAAGGTGCTCATCGATGCCGGCAACGCTGTAGCGGCCCGCGACGGCGACGCCATGGCCGTCGTCCAGGACAAGGGGATCGGCCTCGCGACCGCCAGCTTCTTTCCCGGCGTCCGGGTCGTGCGCGCGTTCAACGTCCTCAATTACCGGGTCCTTCAGGCCGAGGCGCACCGCGCGGGTGGGCCGATCGCCATTCCAATCGCGGGCGACGATGCGGGCGCGATCGACGTGGCATCCGCCCTGGTGCGCGACGCGGGCTTCGAGCCGGTGGTGGTCGGGCCGCTGTCAAGCGCGCCGAAGTTCGCCATGGGCGCCCCTGGCTACGGGAAGCAGGTGGACGCGCCGGCGTTGCGCCAGATCCTGAGTCTGCCATCGGCGCCGACCCGGTAAGGGTCGCGAGCAATGACAGGCACGCAGGCTTCGCCAGCCGACTCTCCCATGGAGCAAAGCCTGGCGTACCGCCTGCTGCGGCGGATCGTGGATATCCGGCCGGCGGAGGCTCAAGCCTTGCTTTGGGCATGGCTCTACATTTTCACCATCCTCTGCTCCTACTCCGTGTTGCGCCCGATCCGCGACCAGGCCGGCATCGCTGGCGGCGTCAACAACCTGCAGTGGCTCTTCACCGGCACGCTGCTGGGAATGCTGGCGCTGAATGTGCCGTTCGCCTGGCTAGTCCGCACCATGCCGCGCAGCCGCTTTATCCCGCTGACCTACCGTTTCTTCGCGTTGAACATCCTGCTGTTCGCCGCCGCGCAGCACTTCGCGAGCGGCGACGTCGCGGTGTGGGTGGGACGCGTGTTCTTCATCTGGACGTCGGTGTTCAATCTTTTCGTGGTGTCGGTGTTCTGGGCGCTGCTGGTGGACCTGTTCACCGCCGAACAGGGCAAGCGCCTGTTCGGGATGGTCGCCGCCGGGGCCTCGGTGGGCGCCATCGTCGGATCGGCCCTTACGGCCTCGCTGGCGGAACTGGTGTCGCCCTCGCTCCTGCTCGTGGTGTCCGCCGTTCTGTTGGAGGTGGCCGTGCTTTGCGTCCGCAGGCTCGGGCGACTCTCCTCGGCGCTCAGCAAGCCCCAGTTGACGGGCGACGACTCGCGCAATGCCGAATCCAACCGGGAGCTAACGGAGCGACAGGCGGAGCAGACGAGCGCTGCGGCGCCAATGGGCGGCGGGGTGTTGTCCGGCATCGCGCGCGCCCTAGGTCAGCCCTACCTGCTGAACGTCAGCATCTTCCTGATGCTGTTCTCCATCACCTCGACCTTCCTGTACTTTCAACAGGCGTCGATCATAGGCGCCAGCCTAAGGTCGCGTGCGGCGCAGACCCAATTCCTGGCGACGATCGACTTGGTCGTGAACGTGCTCACGCTGCTGACCCAAGTGTTCCTGACCGGCCGAATCGTCAAGTTGCTGGGCGTCACCGCGACCCTGGCCCTGCTGCCGGGCTTCAGCATCATCGGGTTCGCCGCTATGGCCGCGGTGCCGCGCCTGTCCAGCATCGTGCCGTTCCAGGTGCTCCGCCGTGCGGCCAATTTCGCCATCACCCGGCCAACGCGGGAGGTGCTGTTCACGGTCCTGCCGCGCGAGGATCGGTACAAGGCCAAGAGCTTCATCGACACCGTGGTCTACCGTCTCGGCGACCAGGTCGGCGCCTGGTCGTACGCCGGGCTGGTGGCGCTTGGCTGGACGCTGCACGACATCGCCCTCGCGGCGATTCCCATTTGCGCCCTGTGGCTGATCAACGCCGTCTGGCTCGGCCGGCGGGAGATCAGGATGGCGGCCGACCGCGCGGCGGAAGCGGCCGCAATCGCGTCGCCGGCATGACGCTTCGAAGCAAGGAGGCAAGCTTGGAGAGAGACATTCAGCCAGGCCGTCGCCGCGCGCTCGCGTTGATGGCGGGCGCCCTGGGCGCTGCGGCAACAGGTGCGCCAGCGCGTGCGCAGGTCGCCGGACCATCACCCGCGCCGGGCCGTGTCTTCGTGACCGGGTCTTCGGACGGGTTGGGCCTGGAGGCGGCGCGACAGCTGATCGCGCTGGGGCGCCGCGTCATCGTGCACGGGCGCAACCGCAAGCGGGCGGACGACGCGCTCGCCGCTGCGCCAGGCGCCGAGGCGGCCGTGGTCGGGGACGTCTCGATCATGGCGGAAACCCGCGCGCTTGCCGAGCAGGTCAATGCGATCGGCTCATGCGACGCGGTGATCCACAACGTCGGGATCGGCGGCCGGGGCGGCGGTGAGAAGACCGCGGACGGACTGGCGCCGATCTTCGCCGTCAACACGCTGGCGCCTTACATCCTGACCGCGCTAATCCACCAACCGCGCCGCCTCGTCTACCTCAGTTCCAGCGCGTCGCGTGGTGTGCGGCTCGATCCGGCGAACCTGACGCTCGGCGCGCCTGGAGTGGACGGCTGGTCCGCCTACGGAGCCTCGAAGCTCGAAGACATTCTGCTCGCCTTCGCCGTTGGCCATCGCTGGCCTGGCGTCATGTGCAACGCCATCGATCCCGGCTGGGTGCCAACCCAGATGGGCGGCGCCGGCGCACCGGACAGCATCGCGGAGGGGGCCGGAACGGGAGTGTGGCTCGCCACCAGCAACGACGCGTCGGCGCACGTGTCAGGTCGCTTCTTCTTTCATAAACGCGAGCAGTCACCCAACGCCGAAGCTAACGATCGTTCTCTCCAGGATCGTCTCGTGGCGGAGTGCGAACGGATCTCGGGACTACGCCTTCCGGCCTGATCGCGCCGCGCGAACCTTGCCGCCAGGGCTTGACCTTGGCAGCCCGGCGTCCAACGAAGTTGTTCAACGTCATGGCCGGACTTGATCCGGCCACCCACGCGGCGCGAACGGCGCCATAATGCCAATACTCGGACCACCTTTTCTCGCGCGCACGGCGTGAGTGCCCGGGTTAAGCCCGGGCATGACGGTTGTTGGCATTGGACATCAAGACAGACGAACTGGACAGTCGTGGCTCAAGGCCCAGCAAAGCGATTTTGGGCGGTATTTGAACCGAATGCGGTCGCCCTGCCCAGAGAGTGAGCGAGTCATTCCGTTGGTACAATCGTTGCATCTGCCCTGTTGCGCCGTTACCCGCGCGTCAACGCTAGGAGGGCTGACATTTGCCGGTCCGTGTCATTGCAGCATGGTGCGTCGCCCTCGCGTTCCTGGCTGCCGCGCCGGCCTGGTGCCAGGCGCTGCCGCCCGACATCGCTAAAAGCAAAGTGGTGCGCGCCGCCCTGAACACCGGCTACCCGCCGCTCGAAACGCGCGACCCGGCCACCAACCAACCGGTCGGCTTCGATATCGACCTGGCGGCGGCGATGGCGAAGATTCTCGGCGTGACGATGGAGTATCAGGACGGCTCGTTCGAGCAGATGACGCCGTCGCTGCAATCCGGCCGCGTCGACATGATCATCAGCGGGTTCTACGACATCCCGCGCCGCCGACCGTTCTTCGACTTCGTCGACTACCTGCGGGCCGGCGCGCAGTTGTTCGGGCTCAAGAGCAATACCGAGATCACGACGCTGACCGATCTCTGCGGCAAGACCATCACCACCGGCCGCGGGTCCAGCTACCCGGAAACAGCGCGGGTGTGGAGCGAGAAGACCTGCGTCGCCGCCGGCAAGCCGCCCCTCGTCATCAACACCGAGACCGACTTCGGCCAAGAACTCAGCAGCCTCAAGCAAGGCCGCGCCGACGCCGTCGTGACCGGGCTCGAGGCCATCCCGACGGTGATGGAGCGCGAGCCCGACACCTACCGCACCTTCGGCCCGCCGATCTCGTCCGCGCTGATGGGCATGGCGTTCCAGAAGGACGACCCGACCCTGCTGAACGCCTTCCAGTTCGCGCTGAAGCAGGTCATCGCCGACGGGCAATACGCCGCGCTCATCAAGAAGTGGAAGCTCGACTTCAGCGCCTACCCGGACGCGACCATCAACGCGGGGCCGCAGCCCTGAGCGGCCTCGCCCACCCCGCCACTCCGGGCGCCGTGGGCGACATCGACATCGCGCGCATGCGCCACGCCCGGCCGCGCTATTACGGGCGGATGCTGGCCGTCGGGCTGATCGCAGCCTTCGCCGCCTTCATCGTGATCTCGTTCGCGCGTGGCCGCATCGACTGGGGGACCACCGGCGAGTTCCTGTTCTGGCCCACGATCCTGCGCGGCCTGGTCAACACCGTCTGGCTCTCGGTCGCCAGCATGGCGATCGGCGTCGTGCTCGGCGTGCTCGCGGCGGTGTCGCGCGGGTCGCCCAACCCGGTGCTGCGCACGGTGGCGTCGTTCTATGCATGGTTTTTCCGCGGCACTCCGGTGATCCTGCAACTGCTGATCTGGTTCAACCTGGCGCTGGTGTTCCCCCGCATCGGCATCCCGGGCCTGTGGGAGGCGCGCACGGTGTTCCTCATCACCCCCGTGGTGGCGGCCCTGGTCGGGCTCGGCCTGAACGAAGGCGCCTACATCTCCGAGATTGTCCGCGCCGGCATTCTGGCGGTGGACCGCGGCCAGCACGAGGCGGCGCAGTCGATCGGCATGTCGGGCGGCCAGGCGTTGCGCCGCATCATCCTGCCGCAGGCCATGCGGGTGATCATCCCGCCGCTCGGCAACAACTTCATCGGGCTGCTGAAGACGTCGTCGCTGGCCAGCATCATCGGTTTCAGCGACCTGCTCCGCAACGCGCAGGACATCTACTACGTCAACACCCGCGTTATCGAGTTGCTGATGGTGGCGGGGTTCTGGTACCTCGTCGCGGT
>CAXTBW010000010.1:0-49373 GCA_964242925.1 uncultured Acetobacteraceae bacterium | reverse complement strand
ACCTTCCTGCGCTGCGTCAACCAGATCGAGCGCATCGACGCCGGGTCGCTGTGGATCGATGGCGAACTGGCCGGCTATCGCCAGGTCGGCGGGACGCTATTGCCGCTTCGCCCGGCGGAGATCGCGCGGCAACGGCGCGTCACCGGCATGGTGTTCCAGCGCTTCAACCTGTTTCCCCACATGACGGCGCTGCGCAACGTCACGGAGGGGCCGGTGCAGGTGCTCCGGCAGCCCGCCGCGGCGGCGCGGGCGGAGGCGCTGCGGCTGCTCGACCGGGTCGGCCTGGCGCATAAGGCCGATGTCTACCCGGCGCAGCTTTCGGGCGGCCAGCAACAGCGCGTGGCGATCGCGCGCTCGCTGGCGATGAAGCCCAAGCTGATGCTGTTCGACGAGCCGACATCGGCGCTCGACCCGGAGCTGGTGGGCGAGGTGCTGGCGGTCATGCGGGACCTGGCGGCCGATGGCTCGACGATGCTGGTCGTCACCCACGAGCTCGGCTTCGCACGCGAGGTCGCCCACCGGGTCGTGTTCATGGACCATGGCCGCATCGTCGACATCGGCACGCCGGCGCAGATCCTGCACGCGCCGCGGGAGAGCCGGATCCGCGATTTCCTAGGGGCCGTGCTGGCCCACACCGCGTGAAGGGACCCACCATGGACCAAGCAGCCAAGCCGCTCGCAGCGCCCGTCATCGGACGCTGGGCAACACCGGACGAGGTGCCGGTGATCGACTTCGCCCCGTTGGTGGGCGGTTCCCCGACGGCGATCGACGCGCTAGCCAAGCAGGTGGACGATGCCGCCCGCGAGATCGGCTTCTTCACCGTCATCAACCATCCGGTGCCGGCGCCGCTGATCCGGCAGGTGTTCGCCGAGTCGGCGCGCTTCTTCGCGCAGCCGCTGGAGGAGAAGCTGAAGCTGCACATGCGAAACTCGGCGATTTTCCGCGGCTACCTGCCAATGGACGAGGACGCCCCGCCGAACACCGGTCAGGGCCGGGCCGTGAGCGGCTTCCAGGAGCACATGGACAAGCCGCGAATCCGGAAGCCGAACAAGACGGAGGTGTTCCAGATCTCCCTGGAGCTGGGCGCGGACGACCCGGACGTGCGTGCGGGCAAGCCGCTGCACGGGCCCAACCCCTGGCCGGAGCTGCCCGGGTTCCGCGACACCGTGCTCACCTATTACGACACGATGCGCGGCTTCGCGGCGCTGCTGGCTTCCGTGTTCGCGCGCGGACTGCGGCTCGAGCACGATTTCTTCGCGCCGTTCTACACCAAGCCGATGATCCAGATGCGGCTGCTGCACTACTTGCCGCAGGCGGCGGAGCTGGCCGTCGAGGGCGGCGACTCGCGGGCGCATTCGGATGCCGGCGGGTTCACCATGCTGCAGCAGGACGATGTCGGCGGGTTGGAGATCCGGAGCAAGTCGGGCGAGTGGATCGTGGTGCCCCCTGTCGAGAACAGCTTCGTCATCAACATCGGCGACAGCATGAAGATGTGGACCAACAACCGTTTCGCCTCGACGCTGCATCGCGTGGTCAACCGCTACGGGCGGGAGCGCTTCTCCGTCGGCATATTCGCCAACCCGAACTACGACACGGTGATCTCGCCGCTGCCGACCTGCGTCGATGCCGAGCATCCGCCCCGGTTCGATCAGATGCACACGGGCGAGGCATTGCTCTATCTTTACAGCCGAGTGTGGCCGTCGTGCGCGAATGCGACGACTCCCGGCGGGTATTGAGCAGAGTCGGTGGATCGGCCGGGCGGGCTACAGTTTGAACCCGCGCCATGTGGCATAGAGCGCCGCCACCGGCGCGAGGATTCCGGCAAGGGTGATCGTCGGGCCAGCACCGACTGCGGCTATAAGGACGGGCACTAGAAAAATCGCGTCGTCGGGATCGATCAAGCGGCTTCGGGGTGAACAGCGGGCGCCTCCGGAGTTCAGCTGCCAAAACAGCCAGACCACCGACAAGCCGGCCGCGCACCCCAGGCAAGGCGCCCAGTCGCCGAGTGCCCCGGATCGGGCGCCAAAGCCGAGCGCCATGAAAGCGATGGCGTCGGCGGCGCAATCGGCCGTCAAGTCCAGCCAGTGCCCGATCGGGCTGAAATAGCGGGTTTGCCGGGCGAGTTCGCCGTCTGCGCGGTCCAGGACGGCCGAGCAGGCGAACATGAGACAGCCGATCATCAAGGCGTTCGCCGAACCGATCGAGAAGCAGACAACGGCGCAAAAAGCCGTCCAAACGCGGAGGAGGGTGAGGTGGTTCGGTCGCACGCGCGTGCGCGCCAGAACCTTTACAAGCGGCCGAACCGCCTGATGCAGCAGGGTGTTATGGCTCAAGAGCGAGTCGCCATTCGTCTTTGGTTCCACGAGGTGATCACGTCTATTGCGGTTAGCGGCGGCGACCGTCTCGGTCAAAGGAGGCGGATGCCGACGTCGAATGGTGGGTGGCGACGCTGATCGTGCTATCGACGCTGCATGTTCCCAGGGCAATCCATGCTGGCCGTCCCCTTCGTCGCCGTTGCGGTGGTCGTGCTGTTCCTCCTCCTGCGCACCGTGCGGGTCATGCAGGAGTGGAACCGTGCCGTCGTGCTGCGGCTCGGCCGGTTCCGCGGGCTGAAAGGCCCGGGGCTGTTCTTCGTCATCCCGCTGGTGGATCAGGTGGCGTTCGTCATCGACATGCGGGTGGAGACCAATACGATCACCGCCGAGCAGGCGCTGACCAAGGACACCGTGGCCGTGGGTGTGGACGCCATCGTGTTCTGGCAGGTGACGGACGCGCGCGCCGCCGCCATCAACATCGCGAATTATCGCCAGGCGATCGAGCGCGTGGCGCAGACCAGCTTGCGGGAAATGATCGGCTCGACCGACCTCAGCCGCCTGTTGAGCGACCGCAAGTCCGCCGACGAGCAGCTGCGCATAACGATTGGGGCCAAGACCGACACCTGGGGCGTGGCCATCCGCTCGGTGGAGATCAAGGACGTGGCGATCCCGCCCGGCCTGCAGGACGCGATGAGCAGCCAGGCGCAGGCGGAGCGCGAGAAGCAGGCCCGGGTGACGCTGGCCTCGGCGGAGCAGGCAATCGCCCAGCAGGTGCTGCTGGCCGCGGAGATCTACGGCCGCGATCCCGTCGCGTTGCAACTGCGGCAGATGAACCTGCTGTACGAAATGAACAAGGATCGCGGCAGCACCGTGCTAATCCCGACGGACATGGCCAATGCGCTGGGGGCGGCGTTCAAGCCGAAGTAATCCGCCTGCCAAACTACACCCGCGATCTCCCGGATCTTTCGCAGCTCCCTACGCCGAGGTGAGCCAAAGGTCGGCGAGGTTCTGGTAGATCATGTTGCTGGGCGACATGGTCCAGCCCTGCACCGAAGCGTTCAACACCACGATGCGGTGCCACCACAGGATCGGCAGCACATAGCTCTGCTCCGTCACCCGCGCCTCGAACTGACGCACCAAGCGCAGCCGCGCGGCCTTGTCGATGGTGCGGGCCTGCTTGGCATACAGTTCCTCCAGCAAAGGGTCGTCGAAGCTGACCGAGGCCACAGGCCACTTGTCCGCGGATAGGAATTTGACCAGGCCGGTCGTCGGATCGTCCTGGTAGTCGGTGTAGGCATCCACGATGGCGTCGAAATTGCCGCCGCCGAGCAGCGCGTAGTAGCTCGCGAGCTCCACCTCCTCATGCTCGACCGTCACGCCGATTTGCCGCCACTGGTCGATCGCGAAGATGCCGGCGGTCGTGAACGGATCGATGTTGCGGTTCGACAGCTTGAAGCGGAAGTTCTCCGCGCCTGCCTCCTTCAGCAAGCGCCTGGCCTCCGCCCGGTTCGCCGCCATGTCGCGTCCGAAGCCCGGCAACGCGACCAACTCGGCCTCCGTCGCCGCCCATTCGCCGCCGGGCATCACGACGGCGCCGACATCGCGCAGCAACGAGACGCGGCCCAAGCCCTTGCTGCCGCCCCAACGGTCCAGCGCCAGCGTCATCGCCCGGCGCACCCGCTGATCGTCGAACGGCTTGCGCTTGGGGTTAAGGCTGATGCCGCAATGCAGCAGCCAGTTGCTCTCCTGGATGTTCGCGTCGGCTCCCATGCTGCGGGCCAGCTGGTCGCGCTCCGGGGGCGTGAAGCCGCGAAACTCGCCCAGGATCTGCTTGCCCTGCATCCCGCTCAACGTGGCCGGGCGGGACATGGTGATGGCGCGGAAGCCATCGAGATAAGGCCGACCCGGCATGAAGTAATCGTCGAAGCGCGCCCCGATCCAGTGCGACCCGGCGACATGCTCCACAAAGCGAAAAGGGCCGGTGCCCATCACGTTGCGAACCGGGAACAATGGATCCTGCCGCAACCGCGCCGCGCTGTACAGCGCGTTCCAGGGCGAAGCGCAGCAGGCCCGCACGAACGAGGCGTCGACCTCCTTCATGCGGAACACGATGGTCAGCGCGTCCGGGGTCTCGATCTCCGCCACGCTGTTCAGCGACTCGCGGCGCGACGAAACCACCCCCGGCGGCGGATTGCGGATGCGTTCGTATGTCGCCTTCACGTCCTCGGCCGTCAGCACGGCGCCGTCATGGAAGCGAATGCCTTGGCGCAGCTTGAACGTATGGGTCAGCGCATCCGGCGAAGTCTCCCATTGCTCGGCCGCGTCGCCGACGATCTCGGGATAGGCGTGCTGCTTGTAGGTCAGCAACGTGGAGTAATGCGGCGCCAACCGGTGCAGCACGGCGAAGGTCTGCGTGCCGTGCAGGTCATAGGTCGGCGGCTCCGCTGCCACGGCGAAGGCCAGGATGCCGCCGCGCCGGGGCAGCCCGGCGGTCTCGGCCTGCGCTTGCGTGCTGGCGCCGGCGACAAGGCCGCCCGCCGCGGCATGGAGCAGGCGCCGGCGGCCGATCTGCAGGGGCGATTTCGCCACGGGTTCCTCCTGTTGTGGTCAGCCGCGAAAGCGCGGGTCCAGCCAGTCGCGCAGCGCGTCGCCCACCAGGTTGAAGGCGAAGACCGCCAGCGAGATCGCAGCGCCGGGCACCAGGATGATCCAGGGCGCCTCCTGGTAGAAGGTCGCGGCGCTGCCAGACAGCATCAGGCCCCAGGACGGTGTGGGCTCTGTGACGCCCAGGCCCAGGAACGACAGCGACGCCTCCAGCAGGATCGCCTGGGCGATGTAAGCGGTGACCAGGATCAGGAACGGCGCCATGACGTTGGGCGCCATGTGGCGAAGCACGATTCGCAGGTTGGAGAAGCCGGCCGAGCGCGCCGCATCGACATAGGGCAGCTCGCAGATCGTCAGGGCGGCGGCGCGGATCACTCGCGCGGCTCGCGGGATGATGGGAACCACCATGGCGCAGACCAGGTTCAGGTCGATGCCGCCGACCCGGTTGTGGCCGAGCAGCGCCATCACCACCAGCGCCAGCACGATGATAGGGAACGACAGCAGCAGATCGATGCCGCGCTGCACCAGCATGTCCCGCCAACCGCCGAAGAACGCCGAGGCGAGGCCGATGGCGGCGCCGATGGTGCAGCCTACGGCCGAGGACAGCATGCCGATCGACAGCGCGGTCTGCGCGCCATAGATGATGCGCGACAGGATGTCCCGGCCGAAATCGTCGGTGCCCAGCAGGTGGTCGAAGGATGGCGCCGCCAGCATGGCGCCGTAGTCGGCGGCGAGCGGGTCGTAGGGCGCGATCCAGGGCGCCAGCACCGCCGCGCCTGCCACGACCGTGATGACCAGCACGCCGACGGCGCCGACCGGCTGCGCAATGGCGAAGGCGACGGCGGGGTTGGCGCGCCAGTCGCAGCCGGGCCGGGCGGCGAGCAGCCCGCTCACCGGGCGCGTATCCGCGGGTCTACGATGGCGTACAGCAGGTCCACGCCCAGGTTCACCAGCGCGAACAGCAACGCCACCAGCAGGATCAACGTCTGCACCAGGATGAAGTCGTTGCGGGTCACGGCATCGACGAACAGCCGGCCGATGCCGTTCAGGTTGAACACCTGCTCGGTCACCACCAAGCCGCCGATCAGGAAGGCGAACTCCAGCCCGATCACGGTGATCGCCGGCAGCACGGCGTTCGGCAGGGCATGGCGGATCACCACCATCCGTTCGAACACGCCCTTGGCCCGGGCCGTGCGGACGTAATCCTCCTGCAAGGCCTCGATCACCGAGGACCGCAGCATGCGGGCGATGACGGCAGACGAGCGATAGCCGACGGCCAAGGCCGGCCAGATCAGTTGCGACAGGTTGGCCCAGGGGTCCTGGTGGAATGGCTTGTAGACCACCGGCGGCGACCAGTGGAACAGCGTCAACAAGGCCAGAATGATCAGCATCCCAAGCCAGAACGACGGCACCGCCAGTCCGGCGATCGTTACGAAGCGCACGAGGTAGTCGATCCAACTGCCATTGTACAACGCCGAGATGGTCCCGAGCGGCACCGCGATCAACACCGAGATCACCGCCGCCATCATCGCCACCTGCAACGACAGCCCGAGGCGGATGCTGATCTCCTGCGCCACCGGCCGACCGGTCCACATGGACTTGCCGAAATCCAGGTGCGACATCCCGGCCATCCAGTCGACGAATTGCGCTGGGAGCGGCTTGTCCAGACCCAGCCGCTCGCGCTCGCGGGCCAGCAAGGCTGGCGTCACCGTGCCGCCATCGCTGCGCAGCTTCACTTCGACGACGTCGCCCGGGATCACGCGCAGCACCAGGAAGCTCAGCAACGCGACGCTCAGCAGGGTCGGGATGATGAACGCGATACGCTTTGCGGCATACAGCAGCATGCCCTGCCTCATAGCCGGATGCAGGCGGCGAAATGGCCGGGCCGCATCTCCCGCAGGGCGGGAACGGCGACGGCGCACTCGGCGACGGCGCTCGGGCATCGCGTGTGGAACACGCAGCCGGTTGGCGGCCGCAGGGGGGAGGGGGGCTCGCCCTTCAGGGCCCTGGGCGCGCGAAGCCGCTCGGCGCTGGGGTCGGGCACGGGCACGGCGTCCAACAGGGCCTGGGTGTAAGGGTGCAGCGGCGACCCATACAGCTGGTCGCGGTCCGCCTCCTCCATGACCCGGCCGAGATACATCACCACCACCCGGTGCGCGAGGTGTCGCACCACGGCCAGGTCGTGCGCGATGAACATGTAGGTCATGCCGCGCTTGCGTTGCAGTTCGCCGAGAAGGTTGACCACCTGGCTTTGGATGGAGACGTCCAGCGCGGAGACCGGTTCGTCGCAGACGATGAAGCTCGGGTCCATCGCCAATGCCCGGGCGATGCCGACGCGCTGCCGCTGACCTCCCGAGAGCTGATGCGGGTAGCGCGCCGCCATGTCCGGTCGCAGGCCGACCTGGTCGAGCAGGTCGGCCGATCGTTCGCGGGCGGCCCGGCGATCGCTGGCGCGCCGGTGCACCAGTTGCGGCTCGTCCAGTATCGCGCCGATCGACATGCGCGGGTTAAGCGAGCTGAACGGGTCCTGGAACACCACCTGCATCTGCGTTCGCAGCGTCCGCAGCCGGGATGGCGGGGCGGTGGTGATGTCTTCCCCCGCCAGGATGACCTGGCCCGAGCTGGGCTGCAGCAAGCGCAGGACCATCCGCCCAAGCGTCGTCTTGCCGCAGCCGGATTCGCCGACCACGCCCAGCGTCCGCCCTTGCGCCACGTCGAAGGACACGTCCTCGACGGCGCGGATCGTGGTGGCGGACGCGCCTGGCATCGCGAAATGCTTGGTCAGCCGACACAGGCTAACCAGCGCCGGCGGCGGGGCGGCGGCGGTCTCCCTATCAACCGCCGGCGCGAAACGGGGCGCGCGGAAATCCTCGCCGGCCCGGTGGCAGGCGGCGCGCTGTCCGCCGGCGAACAACTGCAGCGCCGGGTCGACGGCGCAGGCGGCGATCCGGTCCGGGCAGCGCGGGGCGAAACGGCAGAAGCTGGGCGGATGCAGCAGGTTCGGCGGCACGCCCTCGATCGTCTCCAGCAACGCGGTCCGCGGCCGGTCCAGCCGCGGGACGGAGCGGAGCAGGCCGCGCGTGTACGGGTGGCGCGGCGCCGCGAACACCTGCGCGGCCGACCCGGATTCAACCACCCGGCCCGCATACATCACGGTCAGGCGGTCGGCGTAGCGCGCCACGATGCCGAGGTTGTGCGTGATGACGACCAGCGCGACGTTGAACTGCTGGACGAGCGACCGCATGAGCTCCAGGATTTGCGCCTGAATGGTGACGTCGAGCGCCGTCGTCGGTTCGTCCGCGATAATGAGCTTCGGGTTGCAGCCGAGCGCCATCGCGATCATGACGCGTTGCCGCAGGCCGCCCGACAGATGGTGCGGGTATTGGTCCAGCCGCCGCGCCGCATCGGCGATCCCCACTTGGCCCAGCAGTTCGACGGTGCGCAGCCGGGCCTGTTGCGGCGTCAGGCCGAGATGGATGCGAAGCGGTTCCGCGACCTGAGCGCCGATGGTCATGATCGGGTTCAGGCTGGTCATCGGCTCCTGGAAGATCATCGCGATGTCGCGGCCGCGCAGCCCCCGCATCTGCGGTTCCGGCAACGCCAGCAGGTCGCGGCCCTGGAACAGCACGCGCCCGCCGGTCACCCGGCCGGCGGGCCGCGCGAGCAACCGCATCACCGCCAGCGCCGAGGCCGACTTGCCGCAGCCGGATTCGCCCACGATGGCCATGATCTCGCCCGGCGCCACCGACCAACTCACGCCGTCCACGGCAGTGACAACGCCGGCCGGCGTCTTGAACTGGACGCGCAGGCCTTCCACCGACAGCAGGGCGTCGCCTGCATCGTCGGCCCCGGCGCGCGTTTCCTCCGCCAGCGCGCAGGAGTCCATCGGCGTCAGACTGGGTGGCGGGCGAGGTGGGTGAGCAGGAGAGCGTTGACCTGCTCCGGCGCCTGGTCGGCGGCGTAATGACCAACGCCGGGCAGGAGCGCGAACTGGTAAGGCGCATCGATGAACTCGCCGGTGTCCTCGGCCGCGACCCGGCCGACCGTATCGTCCTGGTCTCCCCAGATGAACAGCGTCGGCACTTTGGTCGGACCCACGCCATCATGCTTGACGCCGCGTGCCCGGTACCAGGCCAGCGCCGCCTCCATCGCCGGCGGGTTGCCGATGACGGACAGGTGCTTGGCGATCGCGGATGGAGGCACGCCGTTCTTGGTCAGCCGCGTGCGCAGCCAGTTCACGTCGTCGGCGAGGATGTCGGCGCCGGCCTTCGGGTCGAGGAAGCGGGTGTGGTGGCCGGACCGGCGCTTTTGCTCCCCGTCCGCCATTGCAAGCGCGCGATTGAAGGCGAGCGGATGCGGCCGCGACAGCATCGTCAGCGAGGCCAGACGTTCCGGATTTTGGTCCGCGATGTGCCAAGCCAGGCTGCCGCCCCAGTCATGCCCGACCAGGTGAAAACGCCGGTCGCCGTAGCCGACGGATGCCACGACGTCGAACACGTCGCGTATGAGGTGCTCGACGATGTATGCCGAGTGGTCCGCCGGGTCTGGCCGCGCGCCCACGGCATAGCCGCGCTGGTTGGGCGCGACGGCGAAGAAGCCGGAATCGGCAAGGGCCGGCATCTGGTTGTCCCAATAGAAGCGGGACACGCCGAACCCATGCAGCAAGATGACAAGCGGGCCGTCTGCAGGGCCGCCAACCGACGCGTCGAACACCATGCCGGGTGTCGTCTGGATGTCGCGGGTGTCGATCATCGCCCAGCGGCTCCGCCAAATGGCGGGCGTGATGCGTTAGGAGTTTCCGTACCCATGCTGTCCGCCTTTTCGGCTTGTATCATTTCAGCGTGGCATTCGGGCTCGTAGATGTAAACAGCCGCGGCCGGCGCCTTGCAACGTCGCGATGGACAGTCCCTTGAACCTATGCCCCGGGGTCAGCCATCGACGGATACGTTGTAGAACTTCACGAACCCGGGGAGCACGCCGGACAGTCTCGACCGGTAGGCCACGGGCTGATAAATTTGCCCGGCGGGGATGAAGGTCGCATCCCGCCACAGTTGCCGTTGCACCTCCGTGGCGATCCGCTGCTGTTCGGCGAGCCCGTCCGCCTCCAGCCACGCGCCGCGCAGTTCTTCCAGCTTGGGGCTGGTTGGCCAGCCGTACCAGCCTTTCATCCCATCGCCGCGGGCGACGTCGGCGACAGCGGGATTGAGGATGTTGATGCCGGAGACCATGGACGGAAAGCAGCTCCAGCCCCCCTTTTCCACGGGCTCGGTGCTGTTGCGGCGTTGGAACATGGTTCCCGAGTCCATCGACTGCGTGTCGACCTTGAGGCCGATGCGGCGGAACAGATCGTCGGCCACCGTGGCGATGGGACCGCTGATGGGGTGGTCGGTCGGCAGCATCAGCACCACTTTGGCGCCCTTGTAACCCGCATCCTGAAGCTCCTGCCGGGCGCGCGCCACATTGGTCGGGCCGAACAGGTCGGCCATCCCGGCCTCGGTCGCCATGGGCGTGCCGGGGCAGAAGACGCCCAGCTTCACGTGCCACATGGCCGGGTCGGCGGAGTATGCCTGCATGAACTCGGTCTGGTTGGCGGCGCGGAGCACGGCCCGGCGCACGGCCGGGTTGTCGAATGGCGGCTGGATGCAGTTGAAGCGCAGGATCGGCGTGAGGCCGGTGGGGTCTATCAGTCGCACCTTGACATTCTCGTTCCGTCTCAGCATCGGAACCAAGTCCGGACTCGGCGCTTCGAGCCAATCGACCTCGCCCTGCTGCAACGCGCTTGCAGCGGTGGCGGCATCGGGGATGGTCAGCCACTCGACCCGGTCGACCCTGGCGATCTTCGGCCCGGCGCTGATCGATGGCGCGCCATCCGGACGCGGCACATAGCCGTCGAAACGCGCGTACACCGCGCGGGCGCCGACCAGCCGCTCCTGCGGCACGAAGCGGAACGGGCCGCTGCCGATCATCTCGGTGATCGGCTTCGATGGATCGGTCTGCGCCAGCCGCTCCGGCATGATGGGGCACATCATAGGAGAAACCTTCGCCAGGGCGGCCGGGAGCAACGGAAACGGATGGCGGAGGCGGAATTCGATAGTGCGGTCGTCGAGCGCCTGCAACGCGTCGGTCGCGGCCATCAGGGTCTGGCCGAAGCTGTCCCTGACGGCCCACCGGCGGACGCTCGCAACCGCATCACGCGCCAGCACCGGGATGCCATCGTGGAATCGCAGCCCCTCCCGAAGCGTCAGGCGCCAGCGCTTGCCGTCCTCCTCGATGGTGTGCCCGGCGACCATCTGCGGCTGCGCGCTGTAGTCGTTGCCCATGCCATACAGCGTGTCGAACACCAGGAAGCCATGGTTGCGCGTCGGCGTCGCGCTGTTCACCATCGGGTCCAGGATCGACAGGTCCACGTAGGGCACGAAGCGGATCACCTTCGCCGAGGCCCCGCGCGAGATGGACGGCATGGCCAGCACGGCCGACCCGGCGGCGACGGACCGAAGCAGCGTTCGGCGATGCATGACGTGTTCCCTTATGTCCCTTTGGGCTCTTGGCGACCCGTGGGCGGCTATCTCTGGTAGAACGGCTTGTTACCGGTCGTGATCATGGCGTGGTCGGCGGAGAAGTAGTCGGCATAGTGCAGCACGTAGGCCTCGAAGGTCCGGCCATGGTAAGGCGCATTGCCGGCGTGCAGCGCCACCGTGCTGACCACCTCGTGCGCGAAGCCGAGTTCGCGCAGCAACATCGCGCCGGCCACGCCGTGCGGCAACTCGTGATACAGCTGCGAGTGCCTGACCGCGCCGCCTTCGCGCACATACATCAGCGGCTTGTCGACGTCGTGCAGCATCAGAATCGGCAGCAGCGTCCTGGGCGCCAGCTCCAGCTTCCAGTCGGCCGCAGCCCGGCTCGCGAGGTCGACGCCGGCGCGGGTCACCTCGTTGACGTGGTCCATCAGCCTGTAGTCGCAGCTAGGGCCGAATGGCATGTCCTCCAGCCGTTCGTAAGGGCTGGAGGCCCACGCGCTGGTCCAGGCCGTGACGACGTCCGCGCGCAACGGGTCGGGAAGCCGGTCGAGGCCGAACAGCCAGGCTTCCACCGCCTCGCGCTTGCTGTTGCTGGTGCGGTCGATATGGAACGGCTGGGTCATTTCAGGGCTCCTTGCTCGACCATCGCCCGCAACACGTCGCTGTAGCGCTGCGGCGCGACGCCGCCGAAATGCTGCTTCAAGCCGAGCCCCGCAACCCATCGCAGGCGCGTTGCAGCGGCGGTGGCCATGACCGGGTCAAGTCCGGCATCCGCCAACGCCTCGGCCGACATGGCGACCTCCTCGGCCCGGCGCTCGGCATGGATGGCGCCGGTTGTCAGCATCGAGTTCGCCACCTGGGAGAATGGGCGCTGCAACGACCGCTCGATCGAGGCCAGGATGGTCGCGTCGATGCCGAGTTCCGAGGCGCCCAGCAGGCATTCGAACAGCAGCGCCTCGAGCCCCTTCATCACGACGGAGCGCATGATCTTCATGCCGGACGCGGTGCCGACGTCTGGCCCGACCGCTTCGATCCGCATGCCCCAGGGAACCAGCGCGTCCCGCATCCGTTCGGCCGCCGGGCCGCTGACCAGGATCGGCAAGGCGTGCCCGTCGGCTGGGGTGCCGATGATGGACGCGTCCGCGAAGCTGGCGCCCGACCCGGCGGCGCGCTCGGCCACGGCGCGCTTGAGCTTCGGCGTGGCGGAGGCGATGTCGATGAAGCAGTGCGCCCGGGTGAGGTGAGGGGTGAGCGTTGAGACGCTGTCCAGGGAGGAGGAGCCGGGCGTCACGCCGAGGATGATGTCGGCACCGGCGGCGAGCTGCGCCGGGTCGCGCGCCAGGGTGACGCCGGCCTCGTTCGCACGGCTTTGGATGAGCGCGCTATAAGGGCCGTCGAAGGCGTATTTGTCGTACGCCGCAACCGCGTGCAGGCCGCTGCCCCGCAAGCCGCGGCCCAATGTGCTGCCGATCTCGCCGTAGCCGACAAGGCCGAGCCTAATTTGCTCCGCTTGCATCTCCGTGTCCTCCCAGCGCGTCCCTATCGGGTTTAGCGTCCGGCGATGCGCCGCCCCTCCATCAGCGGGGCGAGGCTGCGCACCGGCGCCGGCATCAGCCAGCGGAAGCCCTGTTCCATGATGCTTGCGACATTGGAGCCGTCCACGTGCGGGTGGCCGCAGGCAACGTCGTGCTGCTTGCACACCGCCAGAATATCCGCGATGGCGGCCACCACGCTGGGATGGTCATATTGCCGGGGGACGCCGAGCTCCTGCGACAGGTCGCCCTCCCCGATGATGACGACGCCGATGCCAGGGACCTCGCGCAGGATGGCGTCGAGGTTGCGCATGCCGGCGACGTCCTCGCACATGATCCCGACCAGGATCTCGCCGTCCGGTGCGAGCGGCCAAACGTCGGCGCGCTTGTAGTACTCCTGCTGGCCCAACCCCCAGTAGCGGGCGGCGGCGGCCGGGGCATCGCCGCGCTGTCCCGCCGGTTCGAAGCGGGCCGCCTCGGCCGGTCGGGGGTAGCGGCAGGCGGACACGGCGTTGCGCGCCTCCGCGACCGTGCTGACATGCGGCCAGATCACGCCGTAGACGCCGGCGTCGAGCACCTGCTTGGCGACCCACTGGTTCATCTCGGCGCCGTTGGGCGGGATGCGCACCATGGGCGTGACCGCCGGCGCGATGGAGCCGCCGCCCGCGATCTGCTGGCGGTCCAGCATCCATTGCAGGCTGTTGCGCAATGCGCCGATGTCGTAGCCGCCGTGCTCCATCTCGAACACGACCGCATCGTACTGCGTCGCCGCCATCGCCTGCGCCGTGCCGGGATCGGCCGGGATGAAGCTGGCGAAGGCCGGCTTGCCAGCCTCCAGCGCCGCGATCGCGCCATTCAGCCGGGGGATCGCCATGTCAGTGCGGCCGGTCGCCACGCACCGTGGTGCGGTGCATGTAGCGGTCGCCGAGCTTCTTATAGTCCGCCACGGCGAAATGCATGGTGCAGCGGTTGTCCCACACGACGACGTCATGCAGGCGCCACTGGTGGCGATACACCATGTCCGGCGCCGTGGTGTGCGCGAACAGGAACTGCAGCACCGCATCGCTCTCGGCAGGCGTCAGGTCCGCGATGTGGGACGTGAAGCCCCGGTTCACGAACAACGCCTTGCGCCCGCTATCCGGGTGCGTCCGCACGATGGGGTGCAGCGCCTTGGAGTCGGCGAGCTCGGCCTGGTGCGTGCCGAACTCCTTGGAGTAGCTGGTGGCGGCCGCAGCGGCGCGGTCGTGCACCGCGTGGAGGCCGTCCAGGAAGGACTTCATGCGGTCGGACAACGCCTCGTAGGCGCGATACATGTCGGCGAACATGGTGTCGCCCCCGGCAGGCGGGATTTCCAGCGCGTGCAACAGGGAGGCTTTGGATGGCTCCTTCTGCCACGAGCCATCGGAATGCCAGTAGGTCCCGGCGTCCTCACGCCCGATCGGCAGGCCATCGATCTTCTTGTTCGACACCCGGTAAATTTCCGGATGGCCCGGCAGATAGTACTGGCCTAGCATCGAGTCCGGGTTCCCGACCGACAGGTTGCCGAACTTGCGGCTGAAGTCGATGTGCTGCTCCGGCGTGATGTCCTGGTCGCGCAACACCAGCACGCCATCGGACGAGAGCCACGCGTCGTGCAGTTCCCGAAACAGGTTCTCACCAACCGGCTGGGTCAGATCCAGGCCGGAGACCTCAGTGCCGCAAGCGGGCGACAGGCGCCGGTAAGTCAGGTTCATGTTTCAGCTCCCATGCCGCGCAGGCGTCCCGTTTCGGGCTTGCCGCAGCATTATTCCCTGACCCGGTGTTGTCAATCGGACGTCGGCGTCGCGCGTCGGCCATCCGTCCAGTCTGCTGGCAGGCTGTGCCCGATCAGCTCGCAGATGCCGCGACCCATCACCAAGCCGAGCTCCTCGCCGGCTAGCCAAGGCAGCTCCTCCGTGAACATCGTGACGCACTGCCGGTAGCTGCACGGCATGCGAGTGACGTCCGTGCCCCAGAAGAATCGGCGGGGACCGAACGCGTCGTAGATGCGGTGAAGCCCGTCATGGATGTTGCGATAGGGGTAGGGCTGGCTGGAGTAGGCAGGGGCGCCCGTCGCCTTGATCGACACGTTTGGAAAGCGCGCCAGGGCCAGCAGATCGTCGAGGTTCTGGAACGCCTGTCCGTCAACCGCGCGCCTCACCAGGCCGAGATGGTCCACGATCAAAGTCAGTCCGGGATGCGCTTCGGCGATCCGCGCGAAGGTCTTCAGGAACCGTCCCGCCATCGTCGCCACGGGGAGGCCGGCCCGTTCCGCCGCAGGCCAAAGCCAGTCGATCGTGCCGTCATGGATCCAGCTTTGCTGGTTCGGCGCCACCATGGCGAAGCGCAGGCCCAGCATGCCGGGTTGCGCTTTCCACCCATCCACCAGGTCGCGACTTCTCGTATCGTCGAGCGGGAAGTTCCCCAGGATCGGGAACATCCCAGGATGCGCGATCGCCGCAGACATGGCGAGTTGGTTGCTCGCCGGGTCCCAGCCCGGCGGGTGCAGGACCGCGCCATCGACCCCGGCCGCCGCCATCTCGGCCAGCAACTCGTCCACGCCGTAAGACTCGACTTGGCGATGCGGCTCGATCGGTATTCCACTCGACCAGATATGCACTTGGGCATCGATGATCGTCATGGTGTTCGCTGCTTCGTTGCCACCCGGTGCCTGTCATCGTGGTCCACGCAAGTTGCGGAGGCAACTGCGAACATGCCAGCGTCGGCAACTGAGTGGCGGACCGGCCATCGAGCGACTAGGCTTCGGGACGGGAGAAAAAACGTGGCCAGCAATAAGCAAGAAAGCCCGGAACCGTCGGACGACACAGTCGTCGTCCGGCCATTCACCGGCGTCCGGATCCTCGATCTCACCCATGATCTCGGCCGCTACGCGCCGCGGCTGTTCGCCGACCTCGGCGCGGAGGTGATACGAGTCGAACCGCCTGGCGGACTGCCGGACCGGGTGCGGGCCGGCGCCGTTCCCGACGAGGCTTACAGCTTCGCCTTCCTCAACGCCGCCAAGAGCAGCATCGTGTTCGATCTCGCCACGAACCAGGGCCGCGCTGACTTCGCCGATCTGGCGCGGTCCGCGCAGATCGTGTTCCTCGAGCGCGGCGGCCCGTTGGCGGACGAGATCGCCTGGGTGCGGTCGGCTAATCCGGCATTGGTCGTGACCATCATCTCCCCCTACGGGCTGGACGGGCCGTTGACGCAGGCGCCGTCCAGCGATCTGACGTTGCAGGCGGCGGGCGGCATCGCCTGGCTCTCCGGCCGCCCCGGCGAGGCGCCGCTGCGGCTGCCGTTCAACCAGTCCACCATGGTGACGTCGGTGTATGCGGCGGTCGCCGCCGCCGTGGCGCTGATGGATGCGGAAGCCGAAGGCAACGGCCACCTGATCGACGTGTCGACGCAGGAGTGCATCGCGCACTCCTTGCAGAACGCGCTGCAAGTCTACGACCTGGAGGGCCGCGTCTCGCACCGTGGCGGCGAGGGCACCCGGGATGCGAGCGAGGACATCTTCGCCTGCAAGGACGGCAACGTCTTCCTCGCGGCGCCCCCGGGCAGCAGCAGTTCGTGGATCAGCCTGAACGCCTGGCTGCGCGAGTGCGCGCATCCCGCCGCCGACGAGTTCGCCGGCGCGCGCTGGCTTGATCGGCGTTGGCGCAACGGCGCGGAGGCCAAGCAGATCTTCCGCCAGCAGTTCGAATCGTTCATCGCCGACCTGACCCGGCAAGATCTGCTGCAGGAGGCGCTGAAGCGGCGGGTGGTGCTGGCGCCGGTCAACCGGGTCAGCGACGTGCTGACCGATCCGCAACTCGCCTACCGCAACTTCTTTGTCCAGCTGCCCGATCCCGACTCGGGGCGCGACGTCGCCTTTCCCGGCGCTCCGTACAAATTGTCGGAGCCGGTATGGGCCACATCGCCGGCGCCCCGGCTGGACCAGCATCCGTCTAACCTGCTGTCTGAGAGGAGTGGCGCGTGATGCGACCCGACTTCCTTCGCGGCGTCCGTTTCACCGATCTAACCTGGGCCGGGGCCGGCCCGTTCAGCACCAAGGTCTTCGCCGATTTCGGGGCGGAGATCCTCAAGGTCGAGAGCATGTCCCGGCCCGATCCGGTGCGGCGCAGCGGTCCGTTCCGGGATGGCCAGGCCGGCATCAACCGCAGCGGCTACTTCGCCTCGCGCAACACGGGGAAGAAGAGCGTTGCGATCGACATGAAAACGGACGAGGGCCGCGAACTGGTGTTCCAGCTTGTCGCGAAATCCGACGTGATCAGCAACAACTTCGGGCCCGGCGCAATGCGGCGCCTGGGGTTCGGCTACGACGCGGTGCGCGCCCGCAAGCCCGACATCATCTATCTGTCGATGCCGATGTACGGCGAGGACGGGCCGCTTTCCGCCCTGCTCGGCGTCGGGATGACGATCAGCGCAGTGACCGGGCTGATGCGCAGCACCGCCTATGGCGAGGGCGACGCCGTCGGCCCGGGCACCCATTACCCCGACCACGCGGCCAACCCGTATCACGCCGCCTTCGCGGTGCTCGCCGCCCTGCGCCATCGCCGCCAGACCGGCCGGGGCATGAAGATAGACCTGTCGCAGATCGAGTCGACCACCAACTTCGTCGGGTCGGGCGTGGTCGAGGCCGCCACCACCGGGCAAGAGCCGCCGCAGATCGGCAACCGCTCGCGCAGCGATGCGCCGCACAACATCTTCCGTTGCCGCGGCGAGGAGTCCTGGTGCGCCATCGCCGTGGAGAGCGACGCCGAGTGGCTGGCCCTCGCCGCCACCATCGGCCGGCAGGACCTGGCCGCCCAACCAAGTCTCCGCAGCGCGGACGGCCGGCTGAAGGACACTGCGTTGCTGGAGCAGGCGGTCGAGGCCTGGACCGCGTTGCACAGCGCGGCGGAGGCGAGTTCGCTGCTGCTCGTGGCCGGCGTGCCTGCCGCCATCGTTGCATCGTCCCGTCACCTCATCGAGGAGGACGCGCAGTTGGCGGCGCGCGGCTATTGGCAGACGCTGGACCATCCGGAGATCGGCCCGGCCGTGTTCACCTCGCCGCCCTACCGCGTCGATGGGGAACGCGTGGAGCTCACCCGGCAGCCGCTGTTCGGCGAGCACACGCGGGACGTCCTGGGCGGCATCCTCGGCCTGTCCGACGAACGGGTGGCCGACCTGACCGAGCGAAAGATATTGGCATGACCGAGCCCACCGATCCGCCGCCGTCCTGGAGCACCAAGCACGCCAACCCGCGCATGCGCCGCGCCGCCGCGGTGGTGGGGGTCGGCCATAGCGACTGGGTGCGCGACTGGCCCCGCAGCCGCGCTGGCGAAAAGCCGGCAGACTCCTACGGCTATGGACTCGAGGCGTTCGGCAACGCGTTGCGCGACGCCACCATCGGCATCGGGGAGATTGACGGCCTGATCGTCGGCCCGACCACCGCCTACGAGCGCATGGGCGAGCTGACCGGGATCAATCCGCGCTGGGGTGACCAGGCGGACGCGGTGCTGTCCGTGGCGCAGGCGTGCATGGCGATCGAGAGCGGTTTCGCCGAGGTCGTCGCTCTGATCTACGGCAACGACCAGCGCACGGCAGGGACGCAGTACGGCGGCTCCGAAGCGATGGGCGGCGGGGCGTTCCTGTCCTACGTCTACCACGCGCCATGGGGCATGACGTCGCAGGGCGCGCTCTACGCGCTGATGTTCCGCGCCTACATGGCGGCGCGCGGCGTGACGGAGCGTGAACTCGGCGAGGTGGCGGTCGCGCAACGCGGTTGGTCGTCCTTGAACGAGAACGCGATCATGCGGCAACGCGTCTCGGTCGAGGACTACATGGCCTCGCGCTACGTCTGCGAGCCGCTGCACCTGCTGGACTACTGCCTGATCAACGACGGCGGCGTGGCCCTGATCATCGCCGAGGCGGAACGCGCCAAGCGGATGACGGCGAAACCCGTGTACATCGAATCCGTCGGCCGCTTCGACCTCAACCGCGGCGCGACCAGCCTCGAGCCGCGGCTGACCGACTTCTACCTGCCGGCGCAGCAAGCCTGCGCGGCGCAGGCCTTCGGTCTGGCCGGCATCGGGCCCAAGGACATCGACATGTTCCAGGTCTACGACAGCTTCTCCGTCCATGTGCCGTTGGCGTTGGAGGGTTACGGCTATTGCGATGTCGGCGACGCCGGCAAGTTCTTGCGCGAGCAGGGCATCGGCCCCGGTGGCCGGCTGCCGACGAACACCAGCGGCGGCCACCTTTCCGAGTCCTACATGCAAGGTTGGAACCATCAGATCGAGTGCGTCCGGCAACTCCGGGGTGAATGCGGCGCCCGGCAAATAGCGGATTGCAACCGCGTCCACTATTCGTCCGACGTGGCCGGCAAGGCCGTGTCCATCATCTACGGACGGTGAGCATCCCTATGAGCGACACCATCGCGAAGACCCCGCGCCGCATCATCGGTCTGTACGACAAGCCGATGTGGGACAGCATCGATGCGCGCGCCATGCAGCTGCAACGCAGCAGGGACACGGGCGAGTTCATGTATCCGCCAGGGCCGGCGATGCCCGGCGACCCCCTCGGGGCGTTGGAGTGGGCGCCGATCTCGGGGCAGGGCGTGATCCTGTCTTGGGTGATCTTCCATCGGCGTTATCTTCCGGCCTACCCCCCGCCGTACAACGTCATCGCGGTCCGTTTGCAGGAAGGCCCCACCATGATCAGCAACCTGGAAGGCCCAGAGCCCGAAGGCTCGTGGATCGGCCGCGGCGTCCGGCTGGTCTACGTGACGATGCCGGACGGAGTGGTGCTTCCCCGGTTCGAGTTGTCGGACCAGCTCTGACGGAGCAGCCGCCACGAACGGTTGCGTGAATGGCGCGATGCAGCATCAAGCGGCGCCGATGTTCGCCTTGACAGGGCATCTGTATCGCGATTGCCTGTGCAAAAGACTGCATCTTTGCAGCATTCGGGGAACGATGCCGATCACCCAGTATCCGTCGCGACGTCGCGCTAGCGCCGCGTAATGGCAGGGCCGGACGCCGCTCTGGGGCCCATGCTGGGCGCGGCCGGGCCGGGCATGCTGAAAGGCGTGCGGGTGGTCGAGATCGCGGACGAGCTGGGAGAATACACCGGCCTGCTGCTGGCCGGGCTCGGCGCCGCTGTGATCAAGATCGAGCCGCCGGCCGGCAGCGCCACGCGCCGGATCGGGCCGTTCCACGGCGAGGCGCCGGACCCGGAGCGCTCACTGTTCTTTTGGCACCACAATCGCGGCAAGCGGTCCGTCGTGCTGGATTTGGAACAGGCGGACGGACAAGCGGCGGCGCTGCATCTGATCGAGGGCGCCGACGTGTTGCTCGATAGCACGGGCGGGGTGCTCGGCCGCCAGTTGGGGTTGGACGGCGCTTCGTTGTGCGACCGGTTCCCCGCCCTGGTCAGCGCCCGCATCACCCCGTTCGGCGACACCGGGCCGTGGGCGGCCTGGAAGGGTTCCGACCTCGTGCACCTGGCGCTAGGCGGCGTAATGATGTGTTGCGGCTACGACCCGAACCCGGCGCTCGAATACGACCTGCCGCCGATCGCGCCGCAGCTCTGGCACGCCTACAACATCGCCGGCGAGCAGATGGCGGTCGGCATCGTCGCGGCCCTGCTGCACCGCAACCGCACCGGCGAGGGACAGGACGTCTCGGTCGCGGTGCACGAGGCGGTGGCGAAGAACACCGAATTGGACCTGATGAGCTGGGTGATGCAGCACGCGTCGTTATGGCGGCTGACCTGCCGGCACGCAATCGCCAAGCCGAATCACACGCCCAACATCAGCCATTCCAAGGACGGCCGCTGGTTCATCAGCTGGGGCGTCAGCGCGCGGGACAAGGCCAAGCTGGTGCCGTTCCTCGACGGCTACGGCATGGCGGGCGACCTAAAGCCCCCGTCGGAAGACGCCGACCTGCGCGCTCGCAGCGTACCCGGTTCCGGACCCGGCGACGACGACACGGCGCACACGCTGGAGATCATCCAGCGCTTCATCCGCGCCTACCGCTACGACGACGTGCCCTGGCGGGAGGCGCAGGAAGCCGGGTTGCTATGGACCCCGCTCCGCAAGCCGCACGAATCCGCCACCGACGCGCATTGGCTGCGCCGCGGCAGCTTCGCCGACGTGGAGCATCCGGAGTTAGGACGAGCCTTCCGCTACCCAGTCAGCAAGTGGCTTAGCACCGAAACCAGCTGGCAGGTCGGCCGCCGCGCGCCCATGTTGGGTGAGGACACCGAAGCCGTGCTGGCCGAAGCGCCGCGCCCGCGCATCCCGGCCCGGCCGCGCGCGCCGGCCACGCCGACGCTGTCGCCGCACGGCAAGCCCTTCGCGCTGCAGGGCATCCGCATACTGGACTTCTCGTGGTTCCTGGCCTCGGCGGGCGGCACCCGCTTCCTGGCCGCGCTGGGCGCCGAGAGCCTGAAGGTGGAGTGGAAGGAGAATCCGGACACGCGCCTGGCCGCCATGGCGCCAGTCGGCGGCCGGGGGGCGCGGCGGACCGCGACGGGGCCGCTGAAGGGCGTCGCCGATCCGGACATGGGCGGCCAGTTCAACAACAAGAACTCCGGCAAGCGCGGCATCTCGCTCAACATCCGCGACCCGCGCGGGTTGGAGATCGCCAAGCGGCTCGCCCGCCAATCCGACATCGTCGCCGAAGGTTTCTCCCCCGGCGTGCTTGAGCGGCTCGGGCTCGGCTACGACGTGCTGCGCGCGATCAAGCCCGACATCATCTACATCCAGCAATCCGGCATGGGCAGCCACGGCGTCTACGGGCGCTTGCGCACCGTCGGGCCGGTCGCCGCCGCCTTCGCCGGCACGTCGGAGATGTCGGGCCTGCCGGAGCCGGCGATGCCTGCCGGGTGGGGCTACTCGTTCCTCGACTGGATGGGGGCGTATGGCTATGCGCTGGCCCTGTTGGGTGCGCTGCACCACCGCGACCGCACCGGGCAGGGGCAATGGATCGACGCATCGCAGTGCGAGTCGGGCCTGTTCATGACGGGGATCCCGGTGCTGGACTGGTCCGCCAACGGCCGGGTGTGGAACCGCATCGGCAACCGCTCGCCATACAAGCCGGCCGCTCCGCACGGCGCCTACCGTTGCGAGGGGCGCGACCGCTGGCTGGCGATCGCCTGCTTCGACCAAGCGGAATGGCGGACCCTGGCGGCGGTGGCGGGCCGCGAGGATTGGGTGGTCGACGAGCGGTTCGCCTCGCTGGAGTCCCGGCTTGCGCACGCGGAGGCGCTGGATGCGGCGGTTACCGCGTGGACCCGGACCCAGGACGCGGGCAACGCGATGGTGCGGCTGCAGGCGGCGGGTGTGCCGGCCGGGGTGTGCCAGACCGCCGAGGATCGTTGCGACCACGACCCGCAACTGGCGGCGCTGCGGTGGATGACCGAGGTGACGGGGACCAAGATCGGAACCTGGCCGGTTCCCGAGTTGCCAATGAAGCTGAGCGCTTCCCCGGCGCATATCGGCGGCCCCATCAACCGCGGCGCGCCCGGCTATGGCGAGGACAACGCGCACGTGCTGTCGACCTTGCTCGGCATGTCGCAGGACGAGATCGCCACGCTCGCACGGGAGAACGTGATTTGACGGACGACATGCGCAGCCTGAGCAACCGCGCCGCGGTGATCGGCGTGGGCAACACCGCCTATGGCAGCTTCCCGGAGACGGACGAGTACGGCCTGGCGGCGCAGGCCTTCCGCGCCGCCATCGCCGATTGCGGCATCGACAAGGACCAGGTCGACGGCCTGGTGGTGTGCCGCATCCCGTACTACGCCCGCATGGGCGAGGTATTGGGCTTGAACCCGCGCTGGACGCTGACCATGCCGCCGCATGGCCGCATGTCGGGCATGAGCGTGATCGAGGCGGTGATGGCGCTGGCGACCGGGCAGGCGACCACGGTGGCGCTGCTCTACGCCAACATCGGCCGTTCGCGCCGGGTCAACTACGGCGGCGAGGAAGCGCCGGGAACGTGGGACCCGTGGGGGTTCACCTCGCCGGGCGGCGCGCACGCCTTGATGTTCCGCCGGCACATGGAGCTGTACGGCACCACGACGCGGCAATTGGCGGAGGTGCCGGTGGCGTTCCGCCAGCACGCCGCGCTGACGCCGGGCGCGGTGATGAAGAAGCCGATCACGATCGAGGACCACGAGAACGCCCGCCCGATCGTGGCGCCGCTGCGGCTGCTGGATTACTGCCTGATCAACGACGGCGCGGTCTGCATCATCCTGACCACCGCGGAGCGGGCGAAGGACGCCAAGCAGCCGCCCGTGCTGATTTCCGGCTTCGGCGGGCGGGATGCGTTCCGCCGCTCCAGCATCTCCAACTTTGACTTCGATTTCTGGCACGACGAGGTGAACGAATCCGGCCGCGCCGCCTACGAGATGGCCGGCGTGTCGCAGGGCGATGTCGATGCGCTGATGTGCTACGACAATTTTAGCCCGACCGTGCTGTTCAGCCTGGAAGGGCTCGGCTTCTGCCCGCGCGGGGAGGCTGGGCGGTTCGTGCAGGGCGGCACGATCCGGCTCGGCGGCAAGCTGCCGATGAACACCGACGGCGGCCACCTGTCCAACTCCTACATGCAAGGCTGGGCGCTGAACGTGGAGGCGGTGCGCCAGCTGCGGGGCGAGTGCGGCGAGCGGCAGGTGCAAGGCGCCGAGGTGATCCAATACGTGCAGGCCACTCCCTGCAACCGCACCATCATCTACACGCGCCGCTGAGGAGCCCCGCCATGGACAGCTACGCCAAGCCGCGCCCTCGCATCGACCCGCTGTACCGCCCGTTCTGGGATCATGCGCAAGCCGGCCGGCTCGCCGTGCAACGCTGCGAGGCATGCGGCGACCGGCATTTCCCGCCATCCCCGGTCTGTCCAAACTGCAACAGCGACCAACAGGAATGGGAGGTGACGAGCGGCCGCGGCACGCTGGAGTCGTGGGTGGCGTTCCACCGCGCCTACTGGCCCGGGTTCGGCCCCGACCTGCCGTACGACGTGTGCCTGGTGCGGTTGGAGGAGGGTCCGTTGCTGGTTAGCAACCTCGTCGGCGGCGCCGAAGCCGCGACGCTGGGCGCCGCCGTGGAGGTGGTGTTCGACCGCGTCTGCGACGACCTGACGCTGCCAAAATGGAAATTAGCCGGGCCCTAACCCGGCGGGGGAGCGACGATGCGGAGCAGGCGGACCATACTGGCGGGCGCGGGCGCCGCGGCCCTGCTGTCGCTGTCGCCCCGGCGCGGGCGGGCGCAAGCTGGCAAGATCAAGACGCTGAAGGCGGTGGTGCATGCCGACCTGAAGATCGTCGACCCGGTCTGGACCACAGCCTTCATCACGCAGCGTCACGCGCTCCTCGTCTACGACACTCTGTTCTCCCTGAATGCGAAATTCGAACCGAAACCGCAGATGGTGCAGGACTGGACGGTCAGCCCGGACGGCTTGCAATACAGCTTCACCCTGCGACCCGGCCTGTTGTTCCACGACAACACGAAGGTGCGCGCCGCCGACTGCGTCGCGACCATCCGGCGCTGGATGGCGCGCGACCCGATGGGCCAGCTTATCGCGCCCGTGCTGCAAGGCATGGAGGCGGCGGACGACCGCACCTTCCGCATGATGCTGAAGGAGCCGTTCGGCCTGTTGCTGGACGCGTTGGGCAAGGCCACGTCGCCCCCCTACATCATGCCGGAGCGTCTGGCCAACACGCCCGCGACCGAGCAGGTGACCGACCCCACCGGCTCCGGGCCCTTTATGTTCAAGACGGACGAGTGGCGGCCCGGCAACCGCGCCGTCTACGTGCGCCACCCCGGCTACATCCCGCGGCCGGAGGCGCCGGACTACCTGTCGGGCGGCAAGATCCCGAAGCTCGACCGCATCGAGTGGGTCTATATCCCCGACAACAACACGGTGCTGTCGGCCCTGAGCGCAGGCGAGATCGACTACTTCGAGTCGCCTCCGCTCGACTTCGTCGCGATGTTGAAGGACACGCCGGACGTCACCGTGCTCAATATCGATCCGCTCGGGGTGCAGGGACTGATCCGCCCCAACTCGCTGTTCCCGCCCTTCGACACCTACGAGGGGCGGCAGGCGCTGCTGCACGTCATCGACCAAGGGGAGTTCATGGGCGCCGCGGTCGGCGACGCTGACCTCTACATGCCATTCTGCGGCGCCTTCTTCCTATGCCACTCCGAGAACGATTCGGCCGCGGGCGCGGAACCGTTGCGCAAGCCCGATTACGCGAAGGCGCGGCAGATGCTGGCGTCGGCCGGCTACAAGGAAGGCCAGAAGCTGGTCGTATTGCAGCCCACCGACCGCCCGCTATACAGCGCCGCGACCACCGTGCTGATCGCCGGGTTGCGCAAGGCCGGGGTCACGGTCGACGCGCAGGCGTTGGATTGGAGCACGATCACCGCTCGCCGCGCCCGCCGCGACCCGCCCGACAAGGGCGGCTGGAGCCTGTTCGTTGCTACGCAGGGCGGCCCGGACGTGTCGATGCCCGTCTCGAACGTTTGGTTCAACTCCAAATGCGAGCGCGCCAACCCCGGCTGGGCGTGCGATCCGGAGCTGGACAAGCTCAACACGGCCTGGGCGCACGAGCCGGACCGGGCCAAGCGGCACGCCATGATCGACGCTATCCAGGCCCGCGCCTACGTGTCCGTGCCCTATGTGCCGTTCGGCCAGTTCTTTCAGCCGGTCGCGTTCCGCAACAACGTGAAGGGCGTGTTGGTCGCCGGGCAGCCGGTTTACTGGAACATCGACAAGACCTGACATGGTCCTGTTGATCCTGCGGCGCCTGGCCGCGACGCTGCCCGTCATGCTGGTGGTCGCCGTCGTGGTCTTCCTTATGCTGCACCTAAGCAACGGCGACCCGGCCGCGATCATCGCCGGCGACAACGCCTCGACCGAGCAGATCGCCCAGATCCGCGTCAATCTCGGCCTCGACCGGCCGTTGCTGCAGCAGTTCGTCGTCTGGCTGTGGCAGCTCGCCCGCGGCGACCTGGGCGTGTCGATCTTCAACCGCGTCCCCGTGGCGACCATGATCGCGCAACGGCTGGAACCGACCCTGGCGTTGACGGTGCTGACGATGCTGGTGGCCGTGCTGATCGCGGTGCCGCTGGGCGTGGTGGCGGCCTGGCGGGCGGGCACGGCGGTGGACCATGTCATCATGGCGGTCGCGGTGGCCGCGTTCTCCTGCCCGGTGTTCCTGATCGGCTACGCCGGCGTGCAGCAGTTCGCCCGCACCTGGCGCATGCTTCCCGTGCAGGGCTACACCTCGTTGGCGGACGGGTTCTGGCCGTTCCTGCAACATCTCATCCTGCCGGCGGCCTCGCTCGGCCTGGTCTACACCGCGCTGCTCGCCCGCATGACGCGCAGCACCATGTTGGAGGTGCTGGGCGAGGACTACATCCGCACCGCGCGCGCCAAGGGGCTGGGCGTCATCGCCGTGCTGCTGCGCCACGGCTTGCGCAATGCGGCGGTGCCCATCGTCACCACCATCGGGCTGGGCATCGCCTTGCTGCTCGGCGGCGTGGTGGTGGCCGAAAGCGTGTTCGCGATCCCCGGCATCGGCCGGCTGACGGTGGAGGCGCTGCAACAGCGCGACTACCCGGTGATCCAGGGCGTGATCCTCGTCTCCTCCCTCGCCTACGTGCTGGTGAACCTGGCGATCGACCTGGCCTACCTCCTGCTCGACCCGCGGATCCGCTACTGATGCCCATAGCAACTGCAATGTTCCGCCCGCTGGTCGTGCGGCGGCGCGGCCCGGCCGCGCGCCACCCACGCATCGCCATCGCGACGGTGCTGCTGGGACTACTGCTCGGTCTGGCCGTGTTCGCCCCGCTCATCACCACCTACGACCCGCTGGCTCTGGCAGTCGCGCAGCGGCTGCGGCCACCAAGCCTGCTGCACCTGTTCGGCACCGACGCCTACGGCCGCGACACGTTCGCCCGCACTATCTACGGCGGCCGCATCTCCATCCTGATTGGGGCGACCGTCGCGGTGGTGTCGGCCGTGATCGGCACGGTGATCGGTCTGGCCGGCGGCACGATACGCTGGCTCGACCCGATCGTGATGCGCATCTCCGACGGGGTGATGTCGATCCCCGCCATCCTATTGGCCATCGCCCTGATGTCGCTCACCCGGGCAAGCGTCGGCACGGTGATCGTCGCCATCACCATCCCGGAGGTGCCGCGCGTCATCCGGCTGGTCCGCTCCCTGGTGCTGACCGTGCGGGAGCAGACCTACGTGCAGGCCGCCATCTCCGCGGGGACGCGCACGCCGCGGCTGATGCTGCGCCACATCCTGCCCAATGTGGTGACGCCGCTGATCGTGCAGTCCACCTACATCTGCGCGTCGGCGGTGCTGCTGGAGGCGTATCTCGGTTTCCTGGGCGCCGGGCCGCCGCCGGAGGTGCCGAGCTGGGGCAACATGATCGCGGAGAACCGCACCTTCGTGCAACTCGCGATCTGGAACGTGACGTTCCCCGGCGGCTTCCTGGCCTTGCTGGTGCTGGGCGTGAACATGCTGGGCGACGGCGTGCGCGACATGCTGGACCCGCGGCTGGCGCGACGGATCGGCCGATGACCACCGCGCTGCGGATCGAGGATTTGCGCACGTCGTTCCTGACCGCCGGCGGCATCGCCCGCGCGGTGGATGGCGTGTCGTGGCACGTGGACCGCGGCGAGACGCTGTGCCTGGTGGGCGAGAGCGGCTGCGGCAAGAGCGTGACCGCGCTGTCGGCGATGCGCCTGGTGCCGGACCCGCCGGGCCGCATCGTGGGCGGCAAGGTGCTGCTGCACGGGCGGGACCTGCTGGCGCTGGACGAGGCGGCGATGCGCCAGGTGCGCGGCAACGAGATCGGTATGATCTTCCAGGAGCCGATGACCAGCCTGAACCCGGTGATGACCATCGGCCGGCAGATCGCCGAGGTGGTGGCGCTGCACGAGCGCCTGCCCCCTCGCCAGGCGGCGCAGCGTGCGATCGAGATGCTGCGCCTGGTGCACATCGCGGAGCCTGCGCGCCGGGCCGCCGAATACCCCCACCAGCTGAGTGGCGGCATGCGGCAGCGGGTGATGATCGCCATGGCGCTGTCGTGCAACCCCGGCGTGCTGATCGCCGACGAGCCGACCACCGCGCTGGACGTGACGATCCAGGCGCAGATCTTGGAACTGATGCGCGACGTCCAGGAGCGCACCGGCGCCGCCATCGTGCTGATCACCCACGATCTAGGCGTGGTGGCGGAGGTCGCCGACCGCGTGGCCGTCATGTACGCCGGCAAGAAGGTGGAGGAGGCGCCGGTGCAGGCGCTGTTCGACACGCCGCTGCACCCGTACACCCGCGGCTTGCTGGCATCGATGCCGCGGCTCGACACGCCGGCCGGCCGCGCCCCGCTGCCGGAGATCCCGGGGATGGTCCCATCGCCGTCCCGCCTGCCGGAGGGCTGCCGCTTCGCCCCGCGCTGCCCGGCGGTCATGGCGCAGTGCCGGGAGGAACCGCCGCTGCTCGCCTACGCGCCGGGCCACCTGGCGGCTTGCTGGCGGGCTGGCGCCTAGATGTTCGACGCCGCCACCCCTGGCGCGCCGTTGCTCGCGGTGCAGGACCTGCGGAAATACTATCCGACGGCGGGCGGCTGGCTCGGCCGCGGGCGCGGCGAAGTGCGCGCAGTGGACGGCATCTCGTTCACGCTCACCTACGGGGAGACGCTGGGCCTGGTGGGGGAGAGCGGCTGCGGCAAGAGCACGGCCGGCAAGGCGCTGATGCGGCTGGTGGAGCCCACCGGCGGCCGTATCCAGTTGCGCGGCACGGAGCTGACCGGCCTGTCGCGCGCCGCGATGCACGCCCAGCGCCGAAACATCCAGGCGGTGTTCCAGGACCCGTACTCCTCGCTGAACCCGAAGATGACGGTCGGCGCGCTGGTGGAGGAGCCGCTGGCCAACTACCGCATCGGCACACCGGCGCAGCGCCGCGACCGGGTGGCGGAGCTGTTCGACCGCGTCGGCCTGCGCCCGGCCGACACGGCGCGGTTCCCGCACGAGTTCTCCGGCGGGCAACGGCAGCGCATCGGCATCGCCCGCGCGCTGGCGCCTGGCCCGGCGTTGGTGGTGGGGGACGAACCGGTCTCCGCCCTTGACGTGTCGGTGCAGGCGCAGGTGGTCAACCTGCTAGTCCGCCTGCAGGCTGAGTTCGGCTTGGCCTATCTGTTCATCGCCCACGACCTGGCCGTGGTGCGGCACATCAGCGACCGGGTCGCCGTAATGTATCTGGGCCGCATCGTCGAGATCGCGCCCACGCACGAGCTGTTCGCCCGCCCCGCGCACCCCTACACGCGCGCGTTGCTGGACGCGATCCCGGCAGCCGATCCGCGCCGCCGTCGCCGCCGCGCCACGCTGGGCGGCGAGGTGCCGAGCCCCATCAATCCGCCGCCGGGCTGCCATTTCCACCCACGCTGCCCCATGGCCACCGGGCGCTGCCGGGTGGATGATCCGGCATTGCGCGAGTTGAGCGCCGGCCACGCGGCCGCATGCCATCACGCAGAGGAGATCGCATCATGACTGGAACACTCGTCATCACCGGCGCCAGCCGGGGCATCGGCGCCGCCACCGCGCTCCTGGCGGCCGAACGCGGCTGGCGCGTGGTCGGCTCGTATCGGGAGCGCGAGGCGCCCGCGCAGGCCGTGGTCGCCGCCATCACCGCCGCCGGCGGCCAGGCGATCGCCGTGCAGGCCGACACCATGCGGGAGGAGCACATCGTGCGCCTGTTCGACACGGCCGAGCAGCGGTTCGGGCCCGTCACCGGGCTGGTGAACAACGCAGGCATCAATGGCGGCCCGGCCAAGGTCGCCGACACGACCACCGCCGATTTGCGCGAGATGATCGACACCAACGTGTTCGGCGCCTTCATCTGCGCGCGGGAGGCGGTGCGGCGCATGGCGACCGACCGCGGCGGACCCGGCGGCGCCATCGTCAACCTCGGCTCCGTCGCCGAGCGTTTGGGCGGCGCCGGGGAGCGGGTGCACTACGCGATGTCGAAGGGCGCGGTGATCGCCATGACCACGGGGTTGGGCCGCGAGGTCGCGCGCAGCGGCATCCGCGTGAACTGCGTCAGCCCGGGGCTGACGGAGACGGAGATGAACCCGGCCGACCGGCTCGCCAAGTTGGTCCCGTCCATCCCGATCGGCCGCGTCGGCGACCCGGCAGAGATCGCCCGCGTCATCCTGTTCCTCCTATCGGACGAGGCGTCGTACATGACGGGTGTGAACGTGACCGTATCGGGCGGTAGATGATCTTCCGTTGGGTCGAATTCTAACCTAGTCTGATTCGCAACGGCTCGTAAGCGGCCGGTCGGCAGGGGGTTAGCCGGATGTTTGATGCAAAGATCGCCACGGGTGGGTTAGGCTCCTCCGATAGCCTGCTGTTCACGCCCATGGACATCCGCGGCATCCGGTTGAAGAACCGGATCGTGCTCTCCCCCATGCTGACCTACGCCGCCGTGGATGGCGCGTTGAGCGATTGGCACCTCATGCACCTCGGGAAGTATGCCGCAGGCGGCGCCGGACTGGTGTTCATGGAATCCACCAAGGTCGACCCGCGCGGCTGCACCACGCCAGCCGATCTGGGCCTGTGGCACGACCGCTTCGTCGAGCCGATGACCCGCATCACCGGGTTCATCAAGCAGTTCGGCGCCGTCCCCGCCATCCAGCTCAGCCATTCCGGCCGCAAGTCGCGCAACGCTCGCCCGTGGGAGGGACGCGGCCCGCTGCCGGTCGCGCCGCCCATGCCCGGCGGCGGCGAGTGGGACCTGGTCGCCCCCAGCGCGATCCCGCACGAGCCGGACCACCCGATGCCGCAGGCGCTTACCGTGGCGGGCATCCACGGCCTGGTGGAAGCCTGGGGTCTGGCCACCGCGCGGGCGGTGCGCGCCGGGTTCGAGATGGTGGAGATCCACGCGGCGCACGGCTACCTGATCCACCAATTCCTCTCCCCGCTGGCGAACCAGCGCGAGGATGCGTATGGCGGCAGCCTGGAGAACCGCATGCGCTTCGCGGTGGAGGTTTCCGCCGAGGTGCGGCGCAACCTGCCGGACGCCTATCCGCTGTCGATCCGCATCTCCGCCGTGGACGATGCGGGGTGGGAGATCGAGCACAGCATCGAGTTGGCCCGCCGCCTGGGCGCGGTCGGCGTCGACATCATCGACTGCTCGACCGGCGGCATCGCCAACTACACGCATGTCGCGACCTCCTCGACGGTCGGCTACGGCTACCAGGTGCCGCATGCCGAGCGCATCCGTCGCGAGGCGGGGATCATGACCATGGCGGTCGGCCACATCATCCACGCCGACCAGGCGGAGGCGATCCTGCGCGAAGGCCAGGCCGACCTCGTCGCGATCGGGCGGGAGATGCTGCACAACCCGAACTGGCCGATCGACGCGGCGCAGAAGCTGGGGGTGGAGCGGGGCTTCTCCCAGGTCCCCGCCGCCTACGGCTACTGGCTGGAGAAGCGGGCGCAATCGCGTTTCCCCGGGCGGCCCTCAACCTGGCAGAACGGCATGGGAGAGGCATGATGGCGCTGCCAACGGGCCAAGTTGCCGGCGTCTATCATCGCCGCCTGGGTCACGCGCTGCTCTCGACCGTGAGCGACGGCTATGTCGACCCGCCAGCCGGCGCCGCGCAGAACGTTTCGCCCGAGGAGGAGGAACGCCTGGTCATAGCCGGGCAAGGTCGGCCCGGCGTACGCATCGCGGTCAACATGTTCGCGTTGCGCGAGGCAGGCCGGACGGTGCTGTTCGACGCCGGGTCGGGCACGACGATGGGCCCGAGTTGCGGCCGCCTGCCGGACAGCCTGCGCACCGCCGGGATTGAGCCCGGGGACGTCGACGCGATCGTGCTCACCCACGTCCATCCCGACCACTCCAACGGCCTGACCAGCGACGACGGGGAGGCGATGTTCCCCCGCGCCACGGTCCACGTGCACGAGGCGGAGATCGCCCACTGGTTCGACGACGCCGCCATGGCCGTCGCCACCGAGCGGGCGCGCACGCGCTACTTCGCTTCCGCCCGGTTCCGCCTGGCGCCGTACCGCGACCGCATCCAGACCTTCGGCGCCGATGGTCCGGTGCTGCCTGGCATCTCGTCCGTGCTCTGCCCCGGCCACACGCCGGGCCACTGCTCGTTCCGCGTCGCGTCGGGCGGCGAGGAGGCGCTGATCTGGGGCGACACGGTGCACGTGCAGGAACTGCAGGTCCCGCGGCCCGACATCACCATGCTGTTCGACGCCGATCCGCCCCTGGCCGCAGCCTCGCGCCGGGCTATCTTCGATCTGGCGCTGCGGGACGACCTGCTGGTGGCCGGCATGCACCTGCACTTCCCCGGCTTCGCGCGGATGGCGCAGGACGGCGCCGGGTTCCGCTTGTTGCCGGAACCCTGGGGTTACGAGCTGTGAAGCGCGGCTACGACGTCCGCCTGGTGCATCGCGCCGACAACCTGGTCGGCGAGTGCCCGCTGTGGCACGGCGGCGAGGGCGCGCTCTACTGGGTGGATACGCGCCGCCCGGCCTTGCAGCGGCTCGACCGGGATGGCTCAGTGCGGGTGTGGGACCTGCCGCACAAGATCGGGTCCTTCGTGTTCCGGCGCGATGGCGGGCTGATCGCGGCGATGCAGATCGGCTTCGTCGAACTCGACCTCGACCCGCTCGCCATCCGCCCGATCGTCGATCCGGAGCCGGACCTGCCCGACAACCGCATGAACGACGGCAAGTGCGATCCGCAGGGCCGGTTCTGGTGCGGATCGCGCGACCCAACCAACCACAATCCCGGCGGCTCGCTCTACCGGCTCGATCCGGACCGGACCTGCACGCGCATGGATAGCGGGTTCATCATATCCAATGGGATGGCGTTCAGCCCGGACGGCCGCACGCTGATGTTCGGCGACAGCTCCGGCGAGGTGATCTACCGCTACGATTTTGACGCCGCGACCGGCGCGATCGCGAACCGCCGGCCGTTCCTGCGCACCGACGCGCTGCCTTGGCGCGTGGATGGCGCCACCTTCGACGCCGACGGGTATTACTGGTGCGCGTTGATCGGCGACAGCGCGGTCGGTCGGTTCGACATGGACGGCCGCCTCGACCGCATCGTCAGGCTGCCCGTGAGCCACCCGACGATGTGCAACTGGGGCGGTCCCGACCTGGACATCCTGTATGTCACGTCCGGCCACATCTTCCTGTCGGCCGAGCAGCGCGCTGCGCAGCCTTTGGCCGGGTCCCTGTTCGCCGTGCACGGGTTGGGGGTGCGCGGCGTGCCCGAACCCTTCTTCGACGGATAAGAAGGGCGCTCCTACGACGAAACGCGCGCCGGCCAACGGCGCCGACCACAGGGAAGGAACACGTCATGCGCCATCGCCGTCATCTGCTCGCCGGGGCCGCCTGTCTCACCCTGCTTGCGGGGCCGGCGCGCGCCGCCTGCGAGATGAAGCTCGGCATCGTCGGCGGCCTGTCCGGCGCCACCGCGCAATGGGGCTTCGCGCTGAAGGCGGCGGTGGAGTTTGCCGCGGCGCAGGCGAACGCGGCCGGCGGGCTGGAGGTCGGGGAGGACCGCTGCAAGGTGGTCACCGTCGCGGTCGACAGCAAGGCGACCGCGGAGGGCGCTGCGGCGGCGGCCAACCAGCTCGCCAGCCAGGGCGTGAAGTTCGTCATCGGCCCGGTGGTGTCGCCGGAAGCCACCGGGATCAAGCCGATTGCGGCCCGCAACGGCATGCTCGTCTTCCTCGACAGCTACGCCAAGAACGCCATCTCGCCGCAATACCCGCTGGCGTTCCACGAGGGCCCCGGCCCAAGCGTCTGGGCCGACGCGATCATCAAGGCGGCCAAGGCGCGGTTCGGCATCAAGTCGGTGGTGGTGGTGGCGCCCAACGACCAGGGCGGCACCGACATCGCCAGCGTGGACGTGGACGTCTACAAGAAGAACGGCATCGAGGCGACTGACGAATACTACCAGCGCGGCACGCAGAACTTCGCCGCCATCGTAACCCGCATCCTGTCGCGCAACCCGGACGCGGTCGACACGGCGTCGTCGGCGCCCTCGGACGCCGGCATCATCGTCAAGCAGTTGCGGGAAGCCGGGTTCAAGGGCCCGATCGGCCGGCTCGGCGGCGCCGCGACCGACGAGATCATCCGCATCGTCGGCAGCGCGGCTGTGCTGAAGGACTTCTATTGGTTCGAGAACGTGCCCACCGACGACCCGAAGGTGAAGCAGGTCTGGATCGACTACAAGGCGCTTATGGGCGTGGACGCGCCGGAGAACACCAACCTGGTGCTCTGGCTGGCCGCATCGCACCTGCTGCTGAAGGCCATCACCCACGCCGGCACGATCACCGACACGAAGAAGGTGGCGGAGGCGTTGCGCGCCCTTCCCGTGGAGGATCCGGCGCTCGGCCGCGGCGACTGGACGGGGCAGGCGTTCTTCGGCATCCGGCAGGAAATCTCGTTCCCGTTCGGCATCGGCATGATGGTGGATGGCAAGGTCTTGCCGGTGCAGCGCGTGGAAGCGCCGGCGCCGGATTGATGACCATCGTCGCCAACACCGCGATTGTCGGGCTCGAGCTGGGCGCCCAATACGCGTTGCTGGCGCTCGGCTTCACGCTGATCTTCGGCATACTGGGCGTGGTGAACTTCGCCCATGGCGGGTTCTACGTGCTGGGCGGCTACCTCGCCTACGCGCTGAGCGGCAAGCTCGGCGTCCCCTACCTCGCCGCCGTGCCCCTTGCGGTGCTGGCGGTCGCAGTGGCGGGCTACCTGTTCGAACTGCTGCTGGTGGAGCGGGTGGTCGAGGACCACCTGGCCACGCTGATGCTGACGCTCGGCCTCTACCTGGTGTTGTCGACCGGCGTGTTGGTGACGTTCGGACCGGAAGCGCCGCAGTTCGTCTTCCCGGTGTCGGGCGTGCTGCGATGGGGGGGCGTTTACGTGCCGTTGGCCAACCTGCTGGTGCTGGCCGCCTGCCTGCTGGCGATCGGCGGCGTCTACGCGCTGATGTACCGCACCGGGTTCGGCCGGGCGCTGCGGGCCCTGGCCGACGACCGGCACGTGGCCGCCACACAGGGCCTACGGCCACGCCTGCTGTTCCCGCTCGCCTTCGGGCTGGCCGCCGGCCTGGCGGGGCTGACCGGCGCCCTGGTCACACCCATCCTCTCGCTGTCGCCGCAGGTCGGCGACCCGGTGCTCGCGACGTCCTTCCTGGTGGTGATCCTGGGCGGCTTCGGCAGCATCGGCGGCGCCACCGCCGCCGCGTTCCTGGTGGGCATGGTGGAGTCGTTCTCCTCCGTCTATCTTGGCGGCTCGACGGGGGCGCTGGTGCTGTTCGTGCTGGTGCTAGGGGTGCTGCTGGTGCGCCCCTCCGGCCTGTTCGGCCGCGAGACGCGGTCCGCGTGAGGAGCCGCATCCGCCTGTTGCCTGGGGAGGTGGTCACGCTCATCGTGCTCGCGCTCTGCCTCGCCGTTCCGTTCGTGACGGCGGACCCGTTCGTCTACTCGGTCGCCAACCAGGCGGCGGTCGCGGTCACGGCGGCGCTCAGCGTGTTCCTGATGCTCAAGATGGATCTGCTGACCTTCGCCGTGCCTGCGTTCATGGCGGTGGGCGGTTACGCGGCCGCCATCGCCAGCCTGCGCTTTGGCGCGACGGACGCCGTGCTGCTGACGAGCCTGAGCTTCGCAGCCCCGGCGATCCTGGCGCTGCCGCTAGGCGTGCTCGTGCTGCGGCTGCGCGGCGTGTATTTCGTGCTCGTCACGTTCCTGCTGACCCAGATCACGCAGTTGGTGCTGTTCGTGACTCCGGACCTGACGGGCGGCGCCAACGGCCTGGTCGGCATGCCGCCCACCACGCTGTTCGGCGCCGAGTTGTCGGACAACCAGGCGGTGCTCGCGCTGGCGATCGGCGTAGCCTTGCTGACCGGCCTGATCACCGCCGCAACCGCCGCGGTGTGCCGCCAGCCCTTCGCCGCGATCGAGGAGAACGAGGTTCTGGCGCAGAGCCTCGGCTTGGTGGTGTGGCGCTACAAGGTGGCGGGCTTCGTGGTCGCGGCCGGGCTGGCGGGCATGGCGGGATTTTCGCTGGTGAACATGCTGCTGACGGCGCATCCGTCCTCCTTCGGCGCCAGTTCCGCGGTGAACTACATCGCCTACGCCATCGTGGGCGGCCGCGCGGCCATGCTGGGCCCTGTCGTCGGCGGGGTCCTGCTGGTGTGGTGCGACAACCTGTTCAGCGGCCACGGCGCTTACTCCCAGGGCCTGTTCGGCCTGCTGCTGGCGGTCGTGGTCCTGGTGGCGCGCGGCGGCATCGTCGGCGCTGTAGTTGGGCTCGCGCGGACCCTGTTGCGTCCGGCGATGGTGCGCCGCGTCTCCGTTCCGGCGGGCCGGACTTGACCACGCTGCGGGCCGAGCAGCTGGGCAAGCGGTTCGGCGGGCTGCAGGTGTTCACCGGCATCGACTTCGAACTGCGGCCCGGCGAACGGCTGGGCGTCATCGGCCCCAACGGCGCGGGCAAGACGACCCTGATCAACGTGCTGTCCGGCCTGCTGGCGCCAAGCGTCGGGCAGGTCACGCTCGGCGGCAAGCGCATGTCCGGCCTGCCGCTGCACGCGCTCAGCCGGCTGGGCGTCGTGCGGTCGTTCCAGCAGACCAACACGTTCAAGCGGGCGTCGGTTAGGGAAAACCTATCCCGCGCGGTGCGGTTCAGCCGCGCCCCGGCCGGCGCGTCCGACCGGCTGGACGCCATGCTGCGCCAGTTCGACCTGACCCCGCGGCTGGACGAGCCGGCGGAGAAGTTGCCGTACGGGCTGCAGAAGATGCTCGGCCTGATGCTGGCCTACGCCGCGTCCCCGCGCGTGCTGCTGCTGGACGAGCCGGCGGCGGGGCTGGAACGGCGGGAGCGGACCGCGGTGGACGCCTTCGTCGCCGCGGCGCAGGCCGATCACGGCTGCTCCGTCCTGATCGTGGAGCACGACATGGAGCTGATCCGCCGCCTGTGCCCGCGCATCCTCGTGCTGGATGCCGGCCAGGTGCTCGCCGAGGGGCCGCCGGAGCAGGTGTTGGCCCGGCAGGACGTGATCGACGCCTACATGGGCGTCGTGGAGGACGCCGCGTGATGCTGGCCGTCGAGGGGCTCGAGGTGCTGTACGGCGGCATCACCGCGCTGCGTGGCGTGTCCGTCGACGTGGCGGCGGGGGAAACGGTCCTGCTGGTGGGCGCCAACGGAGCAGGCAAGTCCAGCCTGATCAACGCCGTGATCGGCGCCGTTCGCACGGCGGGGGGCGCGATACGCTTCGATGGGCGGGACCTCGCCGGGATGTCGTCCGACCGTCGCGCGCGGGTTGGCATCGGCTATTCGCCGGAGGGTCGACGCGTGTTCCCGCGCATGTCGGTGACCGACAACGTGCTGTCCGGGACGTTCGGCATGGGGCGCGCCCGGCAACGCCGCTCACACGATTGGCTGTGCAGCGTGTTCCCGCTGCTGGCGGCGCGCGCCGGGCAGTTGGCCGGGCAGCTCAGCGGCGGCGAACAGCAGATTGTCGCCTTCGCCCGCGCCATGTGCCCGGAGCCGCGCCTGCTGCTGCTGGACGAGCCGTTCCTCGGGCTGGCGCCGGTTTGGATCGGCCGCATCAGCGAGGCTGTTCGGGAGCTGCAACGACGCGGCACGACCATCCTGATGACCGAGCAGATGGCGCGACCGGCGCTGCGCCTGGCCACGCGCGGCTACGTCATGCGCGGCGGCGAGGTGAAGCGGAGCGGCACAGCGGACGAGATCCGCGAGCTCGCGCTGGTGGAGGAATATCTCTGACAGTGTGTTTGGCGCCTGTGCTTCATGGATCGGGCGTCGAGCTCTAAAAGCGCCGTCATGACCGGACTTTCTCCGGCCGCCCACGCGGCGACGACCGCACCATTCGGACCAGCTTTTCGCGTGAGTCGCGTGAGTGCCCGGGTCGAGCGCAGGCATGACGGTGTGGGCGACGACCTTCGTCATCCGCCCGTTCGCGATCTGACCGCCTCGAGCCGCGATTGGTCGGCCTGGCCCGGCCAGGCGCCTGACAGCCGCAACTCGCCGGCCAACTCCACCACCGTCCGGATCAGCTCCGCCCGCGCCGGCGTCAATTCCAGCAACGCGGGCGCGGCCAACGACACCGAGCGCACTAGGCTGGGGCGCACGATCGGCACGGCGCGCAGGGCGCCTGCGGCCACGTCCTCGGCGATGGCGCCTGCGGACAGCACGGCGCAAGCCTCGCCCGACCGCACCAGCGTCTTGAGCGCGGCCAGCGAGTCCACCTCGTAGGCGATATCCAGCGGCACGCCGTTGCTGCACGCAGCGTCCTCGATCATGCGGCGCAGCGCGTGCGGCAGGGCAGGGACGATCAGCTTGTAGCGCGACAACTCCGCCAGCTTCACGCTCCGGCGGGCCGCCAGCGGGGCGCCGGCCGGCGCGATCAGGCAGAGCTTCTCGATTAGCAAGGGCGTCAGCCGCAGCTTGGACGACGGCTCGGCGTTGTACAGGACGGCGAGGTCCAGCCGTCCGGCCATCACCCATTCCTCCAAATAGCCGGTCAGCGACTCGATCAGGTGCAGGCGGATGCCGGGGAAGCGCTGCTTGACCCGGCGCAGCAACGGGACCGACAGCACCGCGCCGGTCGAGGTCGGCAGACCGATGGACACGGCGCCCGCAATCGGCTCGTCGGCCGCATGCACGACGGCGCGCAGGCGCTCGAAACGTTGCAGCATGTCCAGGGCAAATGGCAGCAGGCGCTGCCCCGCCTCCGTCGCGACCACGCCGCGCGGGGAGCGGGACAGCAGGCGCATGTCCAGGCCCGCCTCCAGTTCCTTCACCTGGCGGCTTAGCGCCGGCTGGGCGACGCGCAGCCGGCGCGCGGCGGCGGAGAAACTGCCGAGCTCGGCCACGGTCGCGAACGTGCGCAGGGTCTTGATGTCCATCGTTTCCCCAATCTGTCGCGTTCCGGTTATGCCGGAACGGTATAGCCGCCGGGCCGCGATTGTCTTTGATGCCCCGCGCTGGGCGATGCCATAGTCGAGTCAACGCGCCCCGCAGAATGGGCGGCGAGACGGGGAGACACCATGCGGTTCATCGGCAGGCGCGGCTTGCTTCGGTCCGGCGGCGCGGCCTTGGCCCTGCCAGCGACAGCCCGCTACGCCAAAGCGGCGGAGTTCACCTTCAAGGTCGCGCACGGCCTGGCCGCCAGCCACCCGACCCACATCCGTCTCACCGAGGCCGCCGCCGCCATCGCGGCCGACAGCGGCGGGCGGCTCGAGCTGAAGGTGTTCCCGAACAACCAGCTCGGCGGCGAGTCGGACATGCTGAACCAGGTCCGGTCCGGCGCGGTCGAGATCTTCCTGATCGGCGGCCTGGTGATCTCCAGCCTCACGCCGCTGGCGGCGCTGGACGGGACCGGCTTCGCCTTCCACGGCTACGACCAGGTGTGGCCGGCGATGGACGGCAAGCTGGGCGCCTTCATCCGCGACGCGATCATGAAGGTGAACCTTTACGTCACGCCGACCATCTGGGACCTCGGCTTCCGGGAGGTCACCAACAGCGTGCGGCCGATCCTGGCGCCCGCCGACATCGTCGGGATGAAGATCCGCATTCCAGGGGCGGAGGCCTACGCCAATCTGTTCAAGGCGCTCGGCGCCTCGCCCGCCAGCCTGCAATTGCCAGAAGTCTATTCCGCGCTGCAGACCCATCTGGTCGACGGGCAGGAGAACCCGCTCGCGCTGATCGCCACATCGCGCCTGTACGAGGTGCAGAAATACTGCTCGATGACCAACCACATGTGGAACGGCTTCTGGGTGCTGGTGAACGCCCGCGCCTGGCGCCGCCTGCCGCCTGCGTTGCAGGAGATTGCGGAGAAACACCTCGACGCCTCCGGCTTGCAGCAGCGGGCCGATCTGGCGGCGCAGCAAGCCGGGTTTCGCAAGATGATGGCTGATAGCGGCGTGCAGTTCAACGACACGGACCGCGGCGCCTTCCAGCAGCAGCTGACCAAGGCCGGCTATTACGCGAACGCCCGCAAGACGTTCGGCGAGGAGGCCTGGGCCCTGCTCGAGGCCGCCGGGGGCAGCGCGCTTGGATAGCCCACCCTTGCATAACGCGGCCGTCCGCCTCGTTTCCCACAACGGGTTGCTGACGCACGCGGCGGCCTTGCTCGACCGCGCGGTGGAGGCGGTCGCGGCGACGCTCCTGGTTGTGGAGATCGTCAACCTGCTGGCTGGCGTCATCGCCCGGTACGCGTTCCATGCCCCCTTGGTCTGGTCGGACGAACTCGCCGGTGTCGTCTTCCTCTGGCTGGCCATGATGGGGGCGGTGATCGCCGTCGCGCGGGGCGGCCACATGCGGTTCTCCGGGCTGCTGCAGATGGCCGGGCCGCGCTGGCGGGAGCTGCTGGAGGGCACGGCGTCCGCCGTCACCGCCGGCCTGCCCCTCCTGCTCATCGGCCCGGCGCTCGACTATTTCGACGACGAGAGCTACGTCACCCTGCCCAACCTGGGGATCCCTTCCAGCGTCAAAGCCGCGTCGCTGCTGGCCGGCATGGCGCTGATCGTCGCGACGTTGCTGCTGCGGCCGCGGTCGGTCCGGGGTTGGATCGCGCTCGGCATCGGCGGCGCGCTGGTGGCCTGCGTCGGCGCCGTGCTCTGGCTGGCTGCGCCGGCGCTGGTGGCAATCGGCAACTACAACCTGCTGATCTTCTTCCTCGGCCTGGTCGGGGCCGCCATCGCAATCGGCGTCCCCATAGGCTTCGCCTTCGGCATCACCTCGGTCGCCTACCTGCTGAGCGTCACCGACACGCCGCTCTCCATCGTGCTGAACCGGCTGGCGGAGGGGATGTCGCAATCCCTCCTGCTCGCCATCCCGACCTTCGTCTTCCTCGGCCTGCTGATCGAAATCACGGGGCTTGCCCGCTCGATGGTCGACCTGTTGGTGGCCCTGCTCGGCGGCGTGCGCGGCGGCCTGAACTACGTGCTGCTGGGGGCGATGATCCTCGTGTCCGGCATCTCCGGCTCGAAGGCCGCGGACATGGCGGCGGTGGCGCCGGCCCTGCTGCCGGAGATGCGGCGGCGCGGCATCGACCCGGCCGACACGGTGGCGCTGCTGGCCGCCTCCGCCGCGATGGCGGACACGATCCCGCCCTCGCTGGTGCTGATCACGCTGGGCTCGGTGACCGGCATCTCCATCGCGGCGCTGTTCGCGGCCGGGTTGATCCCGGCGCTGGTGCTGGCGGCGGCGCTCGCCTTGGTGGCGGCGGTGCGGGCCCGGCGGGAGCCGACGCCGAGCCAGCGGGGGATCGACCCCGGCCGGCTGCTGCGCGCCTTCGCCCGCGCCATCCCGGCGCTGCTGTTGCCGTTCTTCATCCGCTTCGCCGTGGTCGCGGGCATCGCCACCGCCACCGAGGTCTCCACCCTCGGCATCGCCTATGCCGGGATCACCGGCCTGACCATCTACCGCCCCGTGCAGTGGCGTCTGATCGGCCCCATCCTGCTCGAAACGGCGTGCCTGTCGGGCGCGATCCTGTTCGTGATCGGCACCGCGGGCGCGATGGCCTGGTGCCTCGCGCAATCCGGCTTCTCGGCCGACCTGGTCGCCGCCATGACGCGCGTGCCCGGCGGCGCCGGCGGCTTCCTCGCCGTCACCATCGTGGCGTTCGTGCTGCTCGGCAACGTGCTCGAGGGCATCCCCGCCATCCTGTTGTTCGCCCCGCTGCTGCTGCCGGTGTCGCACAGCCTCGGCATCGCCGACGTGCACTACGCCATGGTGATCGTAATCGCGATGAGCATCGGGCTGTTCGCGCCGCCGTTCGGCATCGGGTTCTACACGGCGTGCTCCATCGGGCGCGTCGAACCGGACGCCGTGCTGCCGCATATGTGGCGCTACCTCGCCGCCCTCGCCGCGGCGCTGGCGGCGATCGCGGCGCTGCCCTTCCTCTCCACCGCGTTCACCTGAAGGAGCGTCGAGTCGCATGGACCTGCCGCGCAAGGAGTTCGACCCGGCCGCGACCGGCCCGCTGCGGGGCATCCGCGTGCTCGACATGTCGCGCCTGATGTGCGGCAACATGCTGAGCCTGCAGCTCGCCGATTTCGGCTGCACCGTGGTGAAGGTGGAGGCGCCCGGCCGCGGCGACACCCTGCGCGAGTGGCGCGCGGCGGGGGTCAGCGCGCATTGGCGGGTATACGCCCGCAACAAGCGGTCCATCACGCTGAACCTGAAATCCCCGGACGCCCCGCGCATCATCCTGGACCTGGCGCCGCACTTCGACGTGCTGGTGGAATCGTTCCGTTACCGTTACCTGGAGAAGCTGGGTTGCGGCCCCGACGAACTGCTCGCCGCCAACCCCAAGCTGGTCATCACGCGCATCTCCGGTTTCGGGCAGACCGGCCCCTACGCGAAGCGCCCCGGCTTCGGCACGCTGGTCGAGGCGATGAGCGGGTTCGCGGCGCGCAACGGCTTCGCCGACCGGGAGCCGGTGCTGCCGCCCTTGGCCCTGGCCGACATGGTGGCCGGCCTGTCCGGCGCCATGGCGACGCTGGCCGCCGTGCGGGAGGTGGAGGTGAACGGCGGCAAGGGGCAGGTGGTGGACCTCAGCCTGCTCGACCCGATGGTCTCCGTGCTCGGTCCGGAAGCGCTGATCTACCGGCTGACCGGGGAGGTGCGCCAGCGGGTCGGCAGCGCCTCCGAAAGCAGCTCCCCGCGCAACGTCTACGCGACCAGCGATGGCGGCTGGGTCGCCATCTCCGCCTCCACCCAGGCGATGACGGCGCGCCTGTTCCGCTTCATCGGCCGCGCCGACATGAACGACGACCCGGCCTACAGCACCAACGCCGAGCGAGTGAAGCGCCGAGTCGAGGTGGACGCCATCGTCGGCGGCTGGATCGGGCAGCGCACCCTGGCCGAGGCGATCGACGCGCTCGAGGCCGCCGGGATCACCGCCGCCCCCGTCTACAACCAGCCGCAATTCCTCGAGGACCCGCATGTCCTGAAACGCGGCATCATCGTGGAGGCGCCTGACGACGAACTGGGCAGCGTCCCGCATCACGACATCGTCCCGCGCCTGTCCGGCACGCCGGGCGCCTTGCGCACCCAGGCGCCCACGCTCGGGCAGCACAACGACGAGGAATTCGGCCGCATCGGCTACGACGCCGCGCGGATCCAGCAGCTGCGCGACAGCGGCGCTATTTAACCGGAGACAAAACATGACCCAACACAAGCCGCTGTGGCGCTCGCAGATCATCGTGCCGGTGAACGTCGAGAAATACGTTGCCAAGGCCAGCACGCGCGGGGCCGACGCGATCATCCTCGACCTCGAGGACAGCATCACCCCGCCCGAGAAGGAGGCCGCCCGCGCCCTGATCGCCGGCGCCGTGCGCACCGCGTCGGCCGGCGGCGCCGACATGCTGGTGCGCATCAACCAGCCGCTGCAGCTGGCTGTGCGCGACATCGAGGCGGTGGTCAGCCCCGGCGTCGCAGCCCTGGTGCTGCCCAAGGTGGACAGCGCCAGCCACATCCGCCTCCTCGCCCAACTGGTCGACGACGTCGAGCGGGAACGCGGCATGCCGGCCGGCCACACGAAATTCATGGCGCTGATCGAGACCCCGGCGGCCTTTTTCCGCATGGTCGAGATCGCGGCCTCCCATCCGCGGGTCATCGCCATGTCGCTCGGCAGCGAGGACTTCTCGATGGAGACCGGCTCCGAGCCCGACCCGGACGTGCTGCTGGCGCCCAAGCAGCAAGTGGTGATCGCCTGCTCGGCGGCGGGCATCATGCCGATGGGGGTGATCGGCTCCATCGCCACCTACAAGGACATCGAGGGCTACCGCGCCTCCATCGCTCGCTCGCGCCGCTTCGGGTTCCAGGGCGCGTCCTGCATCCATCCGGACATCGTGCCGCTGCTGAACGAGGGGTTCGCGCCCGCTGCGTCCGAGGTCGCCGCCGCCCGCAAGATGATCGAGGCGTTCGAGCAGGCCAAGCGCGAGGGCCGCGGCTCGCTGTCGGTCGACGGCAAGATGATCGACATCCCCGTGGTGATGCGCGCCGAGAAGGTGCTCGACATCGCCCGCCGGGTCGAGGCGCGCGCGGCCAAGGCGCGGACCATGGCGTGAGCATGGCGATCGGCCGACGGGCTGGTCTTGCCGGCGCGTTGCTGCTGGCCACTGGCCGGGCGCGGGCGGCAGGCCCACCGGTGCGGCTCGCCGTGATGACGGATTTGGACGGCATGGGGGCCGATCTCGGCGGACGCGGATCGGTGATCACCGCCGGGCTCGCGGCCGCCGACGCGGGCGGCGCCGTGGCGGGCCGGCCGATCGAGATCATCGAGGGCGACCACCTCAACAAGCCAGACATCGGCTCCGCGCTGGCCACCCGCTGGTATGACCGGGAGGGCGTGGACGCGATCGTCGACGTGCCGAACTCCTCCGTGGCGTTGGCCGTGCAGGACGTCGCCCGGGTTCGGCGCAAGATCGTGCTGTTCTCCGGCGCCGGATCGTCGGCGCTGACGGGGGCGGCGTGCTCGAACACCGGCTTCCAGTGGACCTTCGACACCGTGGCCCTGTCGCGCAGCACCGCCCTGGCGACGGTGCAGGCCGGTGGCGACACCTGGTTTTTCATCACCGCCGATTTCGCCTTCGGCCACGCCCTGGCCGCGGACGCGCAGGCGATCATCCGCGCGAACGGCGGCCGCATCGTGGGCGAGGTCAGCCACCCGTATGGCGCGACCGACTTCTCGTCGTTCCTGCTGCAGGCGCAGGCCTCCGGCGCGAAAGTGGTCGCCTTCGCCAATTCCTCGACCGACACCGTCACCTCGATCAAGCAGGCCGGCGAGTTCGGCCTCGGCCGGGACGGCAGCCAGAAGCTGGTCGGGCTGCTGGTGTCCATCGCCGACGTGCACGCGATGGGACTTGCGGACGCGGGCGGCCTGCTGTTGACGGACAGCTTCTACTGGGACTTCACCGACGCCACCCGCGCCTTCTCCGCCCGGTTCGAGGCGCAGTTGCCCGGCCGCAAGCCCACCATGGTGCAGGCCGGCGTGTATAGCGCCGTCGCCCACTACCTGAAGGCGGTGGCCTCCGTAGGCTCGACCGACGGCGACGCGGTTGCCGCGAAGATGCGCGAGCTGCCGGTCAACGACTTCATGGATGAGAACGTGGTGGTCCGGCGGGACGGCCGGGTCATGCGCGACTTCTACCAGTTCCAGGTCAAGACAGCCGCGGAGTCGAAGGGGCCGTGGGACTACTACCGTTTCGTCCGCCGCATCCCCGCCAGCGACGCCGCCCGCCCCGTAGCCGAGGGTGGCTGCCCCCTGACGAAAGCCCAAGCCGCCACAAAAACAAAGGAAACGCGATGACTGCTTCGATCGGCCGGAAGGGCTTCCTGCTCGGCGCCGCCGCCACCGCCACCGCCACCGCCTTCGCAATCCACCCCGCACGCGCCGCCCGCAAGGCGGTCATCCGCCTCGGCACCGACCTGGCCGCCGACCACCCGATCGTCGTCCACCTCACGATCGCGGCCGGGAAGATCAAGGCGGCGTCGGCGGGCGAGGTCGAGCTGTCCGTGTTCCCCAACAACCAGCTCGGCGACGACACGCACATGCTCGCCAATCTGCGGTCCGGCGCCATGCAGATGATGGCGATCGGCGACAACATCCTCGCCACGCTCGTGCCCAGCGCCGCAATCGATAACATAGGATTTGCCTTCAAGTCCGCCGAGGATGCGTGGAAGGCCTGCGACGGCGCGGTCGGCGACATCGTGCGCGACGGCCTCACCAGAAGCGGCCTGGCGCCGATGCGCCGCATTTGGGACCAGGGCTTTCGCCAGATCACCACGGCGGCCAAGCCGATCAACACGCCCGACGACCTGCGCGGCTTGAAGATGCGCGTGCCGCCCAGCCCGATCTCGCTCTCGTTGTTCCAGAGTCTCGGCGCGTCCCCGGTCACCATCAACTCGGCCGAGATCTACACGGCGCTGCAGACCCACGTCGCCGACGGGCAGGAGAACCCGCTGGCGGTGATCGAGACGGACAAGTTCTACCAGGTGCAGAAATACATCTCGCTCACCAGCCATATGTGGGTCGGCTTCTGGCCGGTCGCCAACGGCGTTTTCTGGAACGCGCTGCCAGCCGAGCACCGGGACGTGATCGCCACCACGCTGGATGCCCAGGTCCTGGAGCAGAGGGTCGCCAACCAGAAGCTGGACGGCACGCTCGAGGAGATGCTGAAGGGGCAAGGCATCGGCTTCGTCCACCCGGACCGCGACGCCTTCCGCGCCGTGCTCGCCAAGGCCGGGTTCTACAGCGCTTGGCGGGAGAAATTCGGCCCGGCGCTGTGGTCCGCGCTGGAAGGCTACACCGGGTCGCTCGCCTGAGCATGTTGGTGCGCGAGCGCCCCGGGGCGGTGTTGCTGTGGCTGGACACGGCGGTGGACCGGTTCACGCAAGGCGCTGCGGCGATCCTGGTGCTGATGGAGATCGTGATGCTGTTCGCCGGGGTGGTCTGGCGCTACGGCCTGAACAGCCCGCTGGTGTGGGTGGACGAGCTGGGCGGCATCCTGTTCCTCTGGCTGGTCAGCCTTGGCGCGGTGATCGCGTTGCGCCGGGGCGAGCACATGAGCATGACGCTGGGCCTAAGCCGGATGGAGCCGCGCGCGCGCCGCGTCGCCCTGCGGTTCGGCGCGTTGGTGGTGGCCGTAGTGACCGTGGGACTGCTGGCGCCCGGCATCCCCTTCGCCATCCAGCAACAGGCGATCATCACCCCGGCCCTGCAAATCCCAGGGTCGTGGGAGATCGCCGGGCAACTCGCCGCGCTCCTGCTGCTGCTCTACGTCGCCTTGCGGCGGCTGTTCGCGGGCGCCACGGCGGGGGAGCTCGCGCTGGTGATCGGGATCGGCGCGGCGCTTGCGGCAACGCTCTGGCTGCTGCAACCCGTGTTCGACGAACTCGGCAACCTTGACTTGCTCGTCTTCTTCTTCGGCATCCTCGGCGCCTGCATCATGCTGGGCGTGCCGATCGCCTTCTCGTTCGCCATCGCCACGTTCGGCTACATCCAGTTCACCACAGACATTCCGCTGTCCGTGGTGATCGGCCAGATGAACCAGGGCATGTCCTCGGTCGAGCTGCTGGCCGTGCCGATGTTCGTGGCGCTCGGCCTGTTGCTCGAGATGACCGGGATCGCCCGGGCGTTGGTGAACCTGCTGGCGGCCATCGTCGGCCACAAGCGCGGAGGCTTGTCCTACGTGCTGATCGGGGCGATGTACCTCATCTCCGGCATATCCGGCTCGAAAGCGGCCGACCAGGCCGCGGTGGCGCCGGTGCTGCTGCCGGAGATGCGGCGCCGCGGCTACGACGCCGGCGAATTGGCCGCCCTGCTCGCCGCCTCCGCCGCAATGTCCGAGACCATCCCGCCCAGCCTGGTGCTGATCATCGTGGGCGCCGTCACCGGCGTGTCCACGGCGGCGCTGTTCACGGGCGGGCTGCTGCCGGCCGGCCTTGCCGCTGCCGCCCTGTGCCTGCTGGTGTTCTTTCGCGCGCGCAAGGGGACGCTGGCCGGCCCTCGCGCCTCCGTCGCGACAGTCGCGCGCCTGTTCATCATCGCGGTCCCCGCGCTGATCCTCCCCGTGGTGATCCGCTCCGCAGTGCTCGAGGGCGTGACGACCGCCACCGAGGTCGCCGTCGTCGGCGTCATCTACGCCGTCGTGGTCGGCATCTTCGTCTATCGCTGCTTCGACTGGCGGCGCATCCTGCCGATTCTGGTGGAGACGGCGACCCTCACCGGCTCGATCCTGCTGATCATCGGCAGCGCCAGCGCGATGGGATGGGTGCTGACGCAGGCCGGGTTCGCCCAGACCCTGGCGGAGGCGATGGGCGCCTTGCCCGGCGGCGCCGCCGGGTTCATGGCCGTCTCGGTCGTGCTCTTCATCGTGCTCGGCAGCGTGCTCGAGGGGCTGCCCGCGATGGTGCTGTTCGGCCCGCTGCTGTTCCCGATCGCGCAGCAGCTCGGCATCAACCAGGTGCAGTACGCGCTGGTCGCGATCCTGGCGATGGGCGTCGGCCTGTTCTCGCCGCCGTTCGGGGTCGGTTTCTACCAGACCTGCCTCATCAGCAAGGTGTCCAGCGAAGCGGTGTTCGGCCGCATCTGGCCCTACATGGCGACGGTTGTGGCGGCCCTGGCGTTGGTCGCCGCCTTCCCCTGGATCTCGACGGCCTTCCTGGCCCAGCCATAACGCACGCCGCCGAACGGCGGCTCTTAGCCAGCATGAGGAGCGGAGCACGCGATGACCAAGACCGAGGCGCAGTATTACGGCCACCCGCACGTCGATCCCGCGTGGTTGGCCCAGGTGCAGGAGCCGATCCTCGAGCCCGATCTGCCCATCGTCGACCCGCACCACCACCTCTGGCACGACCGCGCATCCGGCCGTTACATGCCGGAGCAACTGGCGGAGGATTTGTCGAGCGGCCACGCCGTCAAGGGCACCGTCTTCGTGCAGTGCGGTTGGCTGCATCGCCAGCACGGGCCGGAGGCCGCCCGGCCGGCGGGCGAGACGGAGGCGGTGAACGCCGCCGCCATCCTTGCGGCGGGCGGCGCCTACGGGCCGGCCCGCGCCTGCGCCGGGATCGTCGGGTGGGCCGACCTGCGCAGCCCGCTGCTCGACGCCATGCTGGACGCGCACCAGGCGGCCGGCGGGGGGCGGTTCCGCGGGGTCCGCCACACCACCGCCTGGGACGACGCCATCCAGCCGACCAGCACCCTGCAGAAAGGCCCGGGCATCCTGCAGGACAAGCAGTTCCGCGCCGGCCTGCGACGGTTGGGCGAGCGCGGCTACACCTTCGAAGCGTGGCAATACCACACGCAGCTCGGCGACCTGCTCGAGGCGGTGCGGACGGCGCCGGACACCCGGATCGTGATCAACCATCTCGGCGCGCCGCTCGGCTGCGGCCCCTATCGCGAGCAACGCGACGAGGTGATGCGCACCTGGTCGGCCGGCGTGAAGGCGCTCGCAGACTGCCCGAACGTGTTCATGAAGCTGGGCGGCCTTGGCATGCCCATTAACGGCTTCGACTACAATAAGGCGCCGGCGCCCCCAACTTCGCTTCAGGTCGCGGAAGACTGGCGTCCGTTCATCGAGCCGTGCATCGAATGGTTCGGCAGCGCGCGCTGCATGTTCGAGAGCAACTTCCCCGTCGACAAGGCAATGTGCAGCTACCCGGTGCTATGGAACGCGTTCAAGCGGATTGCCGCAGGAGCTTCGGCCTCGGAGAAGTCGGCGTTGTTCCACGACACCGCCCAGCGCTTCTATAGCCTTACGCTGACGTAGGGCGACAGAGTTCAATCAATGCCAGGCCGCCTACCGCATCGCGCCGGTCA
>CAXTBW010000009.1:28732-62439 GCA_964242925.1 uncultured Acetobacteraceae bacterium | reverse complement strand
GTCGCATCGACATGGCCGGCATCCTGCGCCGCTTCTTCGCCGACCCGGAAGCGTCGCGCCCCGCCGCGGAGGCGCTGGCCGGCATGCTGCCGCGCCTGCTGGCGACGGTGGAGGACGGACGCGCGCGGCGGCTGATCGCGCGCCTTGCGCCGCGCATCCTGGGTGGCCGGGGCGCCAGCGCCGTGGTGGCGCGGGCGCTGCACGGCTTGCTGGACGGCGGCCGGCACCAGGACGTGCTGAGCTTCATCCTGCAGCAGTTCCGCGTGCTGCTGACCGCCAAGGAGGAGCAGCTGCGCGGCGTGATCGAGGAGCGGGTGCGCGAGCAGGGCGGCCGCCTGCTCGGCTGGGCGGTGGGGGCGCAGGTGGCGCGCCGAGTGTTGACGACGTTGAACGGCGAGCTGGACAAGATCGGCCCGGACGGGTCGGAGCTGCGCGACGCGTTCGACGCCTGGATGCGCGCCGAGATCCTGCGCATGGAGACCGACCCGGAGCGCGCCGCCGAGGTGGGCCGCGCCATCCGCCAGGTGGTGGCGCACGAGACGGTGCAGGCGTGGCTTTGGGACATCTGGGCCCGGCTGCGCCTGGCGCTGGAGGCGGATGCCGCTCGCCCGGGCGGCCACACGGTGGCGTTCATCGAGGGCGCGCTGGCCAATCTCGGCGGCATGCTGGAGTCCGACCCGGCGGTGCGCGCCCGCCTGCAGGGCGCCGCCGAGGCGATCCTGATCAGCGTGCTGCCCTCCGCTCGCGCGTCCTTGTCGACGTTCATCGCCGAGGTGGTCGGCAATTGGGACACTGCGACCCTGGTGGACCGGATCGAGCTGCGGGTGGGCCGGGACCTGCAGTATGTGCGGGTGAACGGGACGGTGGTGGGCTTCCTGGTGGGCGGTTTCCTCTACGCGGTCCTGAAGGCGGTGTTCGGGACGGTGAGCTTCTAAGGGCAGCCCGCTTGGATTGCGCTGCCGTCGTGCGCAACTAGGCTACGGGCAAGATAGCGGGGGCAGCACGGATGACAGCGCTTTCGGTCCTAGACCAATCCACCATCGTCGCCGGGCGCGAACCCGCGGACGCGATCCGCGAGAGCATGGCGTTGGCCCAGCATTGCGAGGCGCTGGGCTACAACCGCTACTGGCTTGCCGAACACCACGCCTCCGCCAGCCAGGCGGGTACCGCGCCCGAGATCCTGATCGCCGCCATCGCCGCGACCACCTCCCGCATCCGGGTCGGCAGCGCGGGCGTGATGCTGCCGCACTACTCCAGCCTGAAGGTGGCCGAGCAGTTCCGCGTGCTCGAGGCCATCGCGCCCGGCCGCATCGATTTGGGCCTTGGCCGCGCGCCAGGCAGCGACGGGCGGACGGCGCACGCGCTGAACCCCAACGCCGCGCAGGCCGCCGACCTGTTCCCGGCCCAGGTGCGCGACCTGCTCGCCTGGGTGGCCGGCGAGCGGCTGGTGGAGGGGCACCCGTTCCGCGACGTGGCGGCGCAACCGACCGGGCCGACGACGCCGGAGGTATGGATCCTCGGCTCGTCCGGCTATGGCGGCCAAGTTGCGGCTCATTTCGGCCTGCCCTACTGCTTCGCCCACTTCATCACCGATGGCGAGGGCGCGGCCGAAGCGCTGGATCTGTACCGCGACGCCTACCGTCCGAGCGCGCGCCACCCGGAGCCGCAGGCGGCGGTGGCCGTGTGGGCGCTGGCGGCGGACACGGAAGCGGAGGCCGACCGGCTGTTCGCGTCCCGCGCGCTATGGCGACTCGGGCGGGACCGCGGCAACTACACGGCGCTGCCGACCGTGGCGGACGCGGCCGCCTACCCCTACAGCGACCGCGAACGCGCCCGCATCGAACAGATCCGCGCCCGCGCCCTGTGCGGCACGGGGCCGCAGGTGATGGCGCGGATCGACGCGCTGGCGGCGGAACTGGGCGTGGCGGAAATCGCGGTGCTCACCACTGTGGCCGACAAGGCGGCGCGGCGGCGGTCCTATGCGGCGCTGGCGGAAGCGGCGCGGCTACGGCCGGCGAAGGAAGTCCGACGGCCGGGGGGCGACGAAGCGCTCGCCGCCGACTGAGCCGGCGCGGCGGCGCGCTTGCCAGACCCGGAACCGGAACGTCAGGTAGGCCACCAGCGCGGCGGCAATCGCCACGGGTATCAGCATCAGGGCGATCCAGAGCGCGAACGCGGCGATCCCCAAGGCGGCGGCCAGCACCGCCACAATCACCGCGCCGGCGATGATGCGGGTCCCGATCGCCATGCGAGGCGGTTGGCGGAACTTGCCGTCGGGCGTCATGTCCAGCAATCGCGGGTCGCGTTCCATGGCGAACATCTGGACGTCGCGAGGCGACGGTTCAAGCCGCCGCCTGCGCTCACTTACCGGTCAGGCGGCAACCCTCATTCCTTGGGGCCGTAACCGTTCGTTAGTTAGTTCAGGAACACCGATGACAGCCAGCAACCTGCTTTGGATCACGACGATCGTGATGGCCGCCGGCGGCCTCGCCATCCTGGCGCTCGGCAAGCGCCGGACGGCGGCGGAGGAGTTGCAGACGGTGCTGCACGGGACCGTCCCGTTGATCGCGGCCTGTTCGTATTTCGCCATGGCGATCGGGCAGGGCTCGGTGATTCTGCCGGTGGCGGGCGGCGCGACCCGGATCTTCTACTTCGCGCGGTACATCGATTGGACGTTCACGACGCCGCTGCTGCTGGTGTCGCTGACGATGACGGCGATGCATGCCGGGCCCAAGCGCGCCGGCGCGCTCGTGGGCGTCGTCGTGGCCGACCTGCTGATGATCGCGACGGCGTTCTGCTTCGGCGCATCCGAAGTCGACTGGATGAAGTGGACCTGGTTCATCATCTCGTGCGCGTCGTTCCTGGGCGTGTACTACGTGCTGTTCATTCCCAACATGCAGGCCAACGCATTGGAGCGGGACGACATCCGCAGCAGCTACCGGACCAACACGGTCATCCTGTCGGTGCTTTGGCTGATCTACCCGGTGATCCTGGCGGTGGCGCCGGACGGCCTGGGCATCGTCGGCGACGCGGCAAGCGTGCTCGCGATCGCCGTGCTCGATGTGCTGGCCAAGGTGGTCTACGGCCTGTTCACGGTCGTATCGGACGCCAAGGCGACCGACCGGGATTTGGCCGAGCCGGGCCGGCCGGCGCCCTTGCGCAAGGCGGCTTGACCGCGGGCCGGGCGGGGTTACCCGGTCCGGTCGTGTCGCGAGGTCAGGAAACAAATCCATCGTTCTGATTTGTTGCGGCTTTGCCGGGGCTGTGACGCTGGCGAAATGGGATTGTCTTCCCAGTTGAAATGATGTTCTCTATACGTTCCATGAAGGGGCGCGATGAGGACACATACCGACACGCTGGAAAGGTTGCGCACCCGCATCGCCCGCATCGAGCGGCGGCCGGTCGCGCACGACCTCGCTGTCCTGCGCTTCGGCGTGCCGGAGATCGACGGGCATCTGCCCGGCGGCGGCCTGCTAGCGGGCGCGCTGCACGAGGCGGCGGGCGAGGGCGCCGACATCGAGCACGGCGCCGCCGCGGCGCTGTTGCTGGCGGGGCTGCTCGCCCAGCGGCGCGGGCCGGTGCTGTGGGCGATGGCCCGGGCCGACCTGTTCGCCCCCGGCCTGGCCGCCGCCGGGCTGCACCCGGATCGCGTGGTGTACGCGGAGGCAGGGCGCGACGTGCTGCTGGTGATGGAGGAGGCGCTGCGCCATCCCGGCCTGGCCGGGGTCGTGGGGGAGGTCGGGCGGCTCGGCCTCACCGCGTCGCGGCGGTTGCAATTGGCGGCCGAGGGCTCGGGCGTCCCCGCCTTTGCGCTGCGACGATTTCGCGAGGCGTCCAACCCGGCGTTGCGCGAGCCGAACGCGGCGGCGACGCGCTGGCGGGTGGCCGCCCTGCCCTCGCCGCCGCCGATCGCCCATGCGCCGGACGTGCCGGGCCTGGCCCGGGCGCGCTGGCGGCTGGATCTGGTGCGCTGCCGCGGCGGCGCACCCGCAACCTGGATCGTGGAGGCATGTGATGCGACGGGTCGTCTCGCTCTGGCTGCCGACGTTTCCGACCGATCGGCTGCGCCGGGAGAATACCGCGTGGCCGGCTGACGCGCCGCTGGTGACCCGGCTGCACGACGGCCGGCGCACCGTGATCGCCGCCGCGGATGCGGCCGCCGCGGCGCTGGGCCTGCACGCCGGCATGGCGCTGGCCCATGCGCAGGCGATGGCGCCGGGTCTGCTGGTGGCCGATGCCGACCCCGACGGCGATGCGGCCGCTCGCGCCCGGCTGGCCGCCTGGTGCCTGCGTCTGTCGCCGTTGAGCGCACCCGACGCCGACGGGCTATGGATCGACGCCACGGGAAGCACTCATCTGCACGGCCCCGGGGAAGCGGGCGAACGGGCCATGCTGGGCGCCGTGCTCGCCCGGTTGGCGGCGGACGGCGTGGCCGCCCGCGCCGCCATCGCCGACACGCCGGGCGCCGCGCACGCCCTGGCCCGCCACGGCGCCGACCCGGTCACGGTCGTGCCCCCCGGCGGCACGGCGGCGGCGATCGCCCCCCTGCCCGCCCGGTCCTTGCGGCTGGACGACGACGCGCTCACGACGGTGAGTGCAAGCCTGGGCCGGCTCGGGCTGGACACGGTGGCCGCGTTGATGGCGCTGCCCCGCGGCCCGTTGGCCCGGCGTTTCGGCGCCGCCGTGCTGTTGCGGTTGGACCAGGCGCTGGGCCGCGTGGCGGAGCCGATCACCCCCGTGGTCCCGCCGGGCATCCCGCAGGCCAGGATGGCCTTTCCCGAGCCGCTGCTCACAGCCGAGAGCTTCGTCGCCGTGATCGGCCGCCTGACGCCGGCGGTGTGCGTGGCGCTGGAACGCGCCGGCCTGGGCGCGCGCCGGCTGGACCTGCTGCTCGAGCGGGTGGACGGCACGGTGCAGGCCGTCCGCATCGGCGCCGCCCGCCCCTCGCGCGACGCCCGCCATCTGGGCCGCCTGCTGGAGGAGCAGGTGGAGACCGTGGACCCCGGTCTGGGCGTGGACGCCGCGCACCTGCTGGCCTCGTTCACCGAGCCGCTCGCCTGGACGCAGGGCGCCAACCTGGCGGCGGAAGCTGAGGCGGACGTGGCGGCCCTGGTGGACCGGCTGAGCAACCGCCTGGGCGCCAGCCGGGTGTGGCGCGCGGCGCCCGTGCAGAGCGACGTGCCGGAGCGCTCGGTGCGTCGCGTGCTGGCCGTAGCGACGCCGGGCAAGGCCGGTTGGCCGTCGTGGCCGCGTCCGGCGCGGCTGCTGCACCCGCCGCAGCCGGTGGAGACGCTGGCGGGCCTGCCGGACCACCCACCCGCCGCCTTCACCTGGCGGCGCCATCGCCACCGGGTCCGCCGCGCCGACGGCCCGGAGCGCATCGCCGGCGAGTGGTGGCGGCGCGATGCGGAGATGGAGGCCGTGCGCGACTACTGGCAGGTGGAGGACGAGGGGGGCCGGCGGTTCTGGCTGTATCGGCGCGGCGATGGGCAGGCGGCGGAAACGGGGGATCTGCGGTGGTTCATGCACGGGGTGTTTTGAACGTGGACGTTGAATTGCATCAGCCTTTATGTGTATGTTCACGGCTTGCCATACACACGAGGCTGCCGTGCGCACGAACATCGACATCGACGACGCGTTGTTGGCCGCCGCCATGGCTGCAACCGGGCAGACGACTAAGAAGGCTACAGTCGAGGAGGGATTACGCCTGGTTGTGCAATTGGCACGGCAGCGTGAGGCAATCAAACAACTGGCTGGGATCGGGTGGGACGGCGACCTGGACAGCATGCGGCAGGGTCGCGAGTTCTGATCGTCGTCGATACGTCAGTCTGGATCAACCATTTCCGAGATCTCAGCGCGCTGCCGCAGGTGACGAAGCTGCGGTCCATCGCTGCATCGAACGTGATTGTAGTGGGCGATATCGTTCTGCTGGAAGTGCTGCAGGGCGCACGAAACCAGGCGCAAGCGAACCACATCGAAGTTTGGCTCCGGAGGTTTGCCGTAGTTCCCATGCTCGACGGCGATTTGGCCGTGCGCGCGGCACGAAACTATCGCCTGCTTCGGGAACGCGGCATCACCATCCGCAAAACGGTAGACATGGTGATTGGCACGTTCTGCATCGATCGCGGTTGGCCGTTGCTGCATGACGACCGCGAATTCACCCATATGGAGCGACATCTCGGCCTGGCGGTGCAGCCGGCCTGAAACTACCGCATGACCGCGGACGTCCTCCCCTTCCGGCGCTTGGAGACTGAGGACGGGCCTGACCCACCCGCTCCGCAGTACGCCGAGCTGCAGGTCACCTCCAACTACTCGTTCCTGCGCGGCGCCAGCCACGTGGAGGAGCTGCTGCTCGCCGCGCGCGCGCTCGGGCATACGGCGCTCGCCATCACCGACCGCAACACGCTGGCCGGGGTGCTGCGCGCGCATGGCCGCGCCGTCGAACTGGGCATGCGGCTGGTGGTGGGCTGCCGGCTGGACCTGCGGGACGGCGCCTCGCTGCTGGTCTACCCGACCGACCGGGCGGCCTATTCACGGTTGTGCCGCCTGCTCACCCTCGGCAAGTCGAAGGCGGGCAAGGGCGCGTGCTTCCTCGACTGGGCGGACGTGGTCGCACACGCTGAAGGGCTGATCGCGATCCTGCTTCCAAACGACGACGCGCCGGACCTGCTTAGGCTGCGCCTTGCGTTCCGCGACCGGGCGCACCTGGCGCTCACCATGCGGCGGCGGCCCGGCGACGCGGTGCGACGGCGCAACTTGGCCGAATTGGCGCAGGCGGCGCAGGTCGCCACCGTGGTCACCGGGGACGTGCTCTACCACGCGCCGGACCGTCGCGTGCTGCAGGACGTGATGACCTGCATCCGCGAGCACTGCACCATCGACGCCGCCGGGGACCGTCTGGAGCGCAACGCCGACCGCCACCTGCGCGCGCCCGGCGAGATGGCGCGACTGCACGCCGACCATCCGGAAGCGTTCGCCCGCGCCGCCGCCATCGCCGAGCGCTGCGCATTCTCGCTGTCGGAACTGCAATACCAGTATCCGAACGAGACCGAACTGCCCGGCGAGACGGCGCAGCAGGCGTTGGAGCGCCACACCTGGGCCAGCTTGCCCAACCGCTATCCGGACGGGGCGCCTGAAACGGTTCTGAAGCAGCTGAAGCATGAGTTGGAACTGATCGCGCAACTGCAATACGCGCCGTATTTCCTCACCGTGAACACCATCGTGCGGCAGGCCCGCAAGCTCGGCATCCTGTGCCAGGGCCGCGGCTCGGCCGCCAATTCCGCCGTGTGCTACGTGCTGGGGGTCACCGCCATCGACCCGGTGGAGACCAACCTGCTGTTCGAGCGTTTCGTGTCCGCCGAGCGACACGAGCCGCCCGACATCGACGTGGATTTCGAGCACGAGCGGCGGGAGGAGGTGATCCAGTGGATCTACCAGCATTACGGCCGCGAGCGCGCCGCGCTGTGCGCCACCATCGTGCGCTACCGGTCCCGCGGCGCCGTGCGGGAGGTGGGCAAGGTCATGGGCCTGACAGAGGACGTGACGGCGGCGCTGGCCAGCCAGGTGTGGGGTTGGTCGGAGGACGGTGTGGAGGAGCATCACGCCGAGCAGCTGAACCTCAACCTTGCCGACCGTAGGCTGCGCCTTACGCTCGAGATCGCGCGCGAGCTGATCGGGCATCCGCGACACATGTCGCAGCACCCGGGCGGGTTCGTGCTGACGCAGGACCGGCTGGCCGACCTGGTCCCGATCGAGCCGGCGTCGATGAAGGACCGCCAGGTCATCGAGTGGGACAAGGACGACATCGACCTGCTGAAGTTCATGAAGGTGGACGTGCTGGGCCTGGGGATGCTCGGTTGCCTGCGCCGCGGCTTCGACTTGCTGGAGCAGCATCGCGGCATCCGCCACGACATGGCCAGCATCCCGCAGGGCGACGCGCCGACCTACGCGATGATCCAGGCCGCCGACACGCTCGGCACGTTCCAGATCGAGAGCCGCGCGCAGATGTCGATGCTGCCGCGCCACAAGCCGGCCTGCCTGTACGATCTGACGATCCAGGTGGCGGTGGTGCGGCCGGGCCCGATCCAGGGCGACATGGTGCACCCGTACCTGCGCCGCCGCGCTGGGCTGGAGGAGCCGGAGTATCCGCATCCTGAGCTAGAGCGCGTCTTAGGCAAGACCTTAGGCATCCCGCTGTTCCAGGAGCAGGCGATGCAGGTGGCGATCGTGTGCGCCGGGTTCACGCCGGGCGAGGCGGACCAGCTGCGCCGCGCCATGGCGACGTTCAAGAAGACGGGCGGCGTCAGCCCGTTCCGCGACCAGATGATCAACGGCATGGTGGCGCGCGGCTACGAGGCCGCCTTCGCCGAGAAGACGTTCAAGCAAATCGAGGGCTTCGGCTCGTACGGGTTCCCCGAGAGCCACGCCGCGTCGTTCGCGCTGATCGCGTACGCCAGCTCGTGGCTGAAGCGCCACCATCCGGACGTGTTCTGCGCCGCGCTGCTGAACGCGCAGCCGATGGGGTTCTACGCCCCGGCGCAGGTGGCGCGCGACGCCCGCCAGCACGGCGTGGAGGTGCAGCCCCCCTGCGTCAACGCCAGCTTGTGGGACTGCACGCTGGAACCGGGCGCCGGGCGCTTCCTGGCGGTGCGGATGGGGCTGCGCATGGCAAAGGGGCTGGCGCAGGCGCACGCGGACACGATCATCGCCTGCCGTGATGCGGGGTACGATTCAGTGGAGGCGGTGTGGCGCCGCGCCGCGGTCCCGGCGGCGGCGCTGGAGCGTCTGGCGGAGGCGGATGCGTTCGCGGGGCTGGGGGTGGACCGACGGTCGGCGCTGTGGGCGATCCGCGGGCTGGGGGAGCCGCCTCCGCCGTTGCTCAGCGTCATGGCCGGAGCCCCCCTCACCCCGACCCTCTCCCGCAAGCGGGAGAGGGAGCAGCATGATGAGCCGCTGGTCGCGCTACCGCCGATGACGGGGGGGCGGGAGGTGGTGGAGGATTATCAGTCCACCGGCCTCACCCTGCGGCAACACCCGGTCAGCTTTCTGCGGGCCGGGCTGCAGGCGCGCGGGATGGTCACCTGCGCCTCGCTGGCCGCCACGCGGGAGGGGCGGCGCGTGGTGGTGCCCGGCATCGTGCTGGTGCGGCAGAAGCCGGGGAGCGCCAAGGGCGTCATGTTCATCACGCTGGAAGACGAGACGGGGATCGCCAACCTGGTGCTATGGCCCAGCCTATTCGAGAAGCAGCGCCGGCTGGTGCTGTCCGCCGGCATGCTCGCCTGCCGCGGCCGGGTGCAGCGCGACGGCGCGGTGGTGCACGTGGTGGTCGAGCGCCTGGTGGATCTATCGAAGGAGCTGCGGTCCGTCGGCGCCCGCGCGCTGCCGATCGAGCGCGGCCGCGGCGACGGCGCCACCCATCCTGGCAGCGCCGACTCGCGCGAGCAGGTGGCGGCCGCGAGTTGGCGGACGCGCGATATCTACTCGCCGGACGGCCAGTTCACCAACGGGCACATCAAGGTGCCGACCCGGGATTTCCGTTAGGCCGGCAGATGCAGCGTCGCTCCCGTGCGTTCCTGCAGCCCGGCCAAGTCGAGCCCAGGGACGATGTCGACCACCACCAACCCGCGCTCCGTCACGTCCAGCACGGCCAGGTTCGTGTAGATGCGGCTGACCGCGCCCAGCGCCGTGAGCGGGTAACTGCATCGCGTGACGACCCGCGGCTCGCCGGAGCGCGTCGTGTGCTCCATCACGGCCCAGAGCCGCTTGGCGCCGACGGCGAGGTCCATCGCGCCGCCGACCGCCGGCGCGAAATCATTGTCCGATCGCGACCAGTTGGCGATGTCGCCGTTTTCCGCCACCTCGAACGCGCCCAGCACGCATAGATCCAGGTGCCCGCCGCGGATTAGCGCGAAGCTGTCGGCATGGTGGCAATAGCTGCCGCCGGGTCGCAGGGTGACGTGCGTCTTGCCGGCGTTGATCAGCCACGGGTTGACTTGGTCCGGCGGCGGCGCGGGCCCCATGCCCAGCACGCCGTTCTCGGAATGGAACACCACCTCGCGGGTCAGCGGCACGTGGTCGGCGACCAGCACCGGGATGCCGATGCCGAGATTCACCCACCAGCCTTCCGGGATGTCGGCCGCGACCCGGGCGGCCATGCCGACGCGGTCACGGGCTTGGATCGTCATGTGCCTGGTTCCCTCAGCCTTGCGGGCCATCATGCGGCACGTGGACCACTCGGTCCACATAGACGCCGGGCGTCACCACGCATTCCGGCGACAGGGCGCCCAATTCCACGACGTGCTGCACCTGCGCGATGGTCAGCTTCGCCGCCGTGGCCATCACGGGATTGAAGTTGCGGCCGCTGTCCTTGTAGTTGAGGTTGCCCCAGCGATCGCCCTCCCACGCCTCGATCAGCGCGACGTCGCCGTGCAGCGCGTATTCCAGCACGCAACCCCGGCCGTTGATGGTCGCGGTCGGCTTGCCCTCGGCCAGCTTCGTGCCGAACGCGGTCGGCGTGTAGAAGGCCGGGATGCCCGCGCCGGCCGCCCGCATGCGCTCCGCCAGCGTGCCCTGCGGCACCAGTTCCAACTCGATCTGGCCCGCCCGATACAACGTCTCGAACACGACGGAGCCAGACGAGCGCGGGAAGGAGCACACGATCCGCCGCACCCTGCCGAGCTTCATCAGCTTGGCCAGCCCGAACTCCGCCACGCCGGAGTTGTTGGCGACGATCACCAGGTCGCGGGCGCCCTGCTCGATCAACCCGTCGATCAGTTGGTTCGGCTGTCCTACGGCGCCGAAGCCCCCCACCAGCACGGTCGCGCCATCGGCGACCCCCGCCAGCGCCGCCGCAACGGTTGGCACGCGCTTGTCGATCATTCGACCGCTGCTTCCTTAACGAAGCGCCACCATGGCGTCAGCGCGTCAGGATTGCGAGTCGGGCGACAGCACGATGCAGGTGCCATGGCCGCGCAGCCGTTCGCACGCCTGGTGCGCCGCTTCCCGCGACAGGCCGGTCAGGCGGGCGCGGTATAGCGTGCCGTGCGGTTCACGCACCCCGGCCACCGCCGGATGGGCGCCGGCCAGGGCGCCGCCTGCCTGGTCCCGCGCGGCGCCAACTGCGCTGTGCGCCAGCCCTTCGTTGCCGAACGCGCCGACCTGGATCGCCCATTGCCCGGGCAAGCCCCGGTACGCGGGCGCCGGCGCCGCGTTCGCCGCGCCCACCAAGTGCAGGCCCGTGTCGTGACGCAGCGTCTGCGGCGCATAGGCGTATGCGGACGCTGTCTGCACGGTCGGGGCGGGCGGCGGCGGCAAGGGCAACGGCTCCGCCCGGGCGACTCGGGCAGGGGCCGGGGCTGGCCGCGGCAAGGGGTAGTCGAGTTCGGCGCGTTGCGTGGGCATCGGCGCCGGTTCGTAGCCTGACGGCGGGGTCAACGCGGCGGCGACGACGGGGGCGGGCTCGGCCGGCGGCAGCAGCGCGGCGACCATGGGCGCAGCCGGCGGGGGCGAGGCTGGCGGGGGCGAGGCTGGCGGGGGCGAGGCTGGCGGGGGAACGTAAGCGGCGGTTTCCGCGCGCGACATGCCGCGCGGGGTCCAGCCCGGCGGCGGATCGAACGCGCCGTCGTTGGCCGATGGCGGCGCGTAGGCGACCTCCACCGGGCCCATCGACTGAGTAGGCTGCGCAGGTGCTGCGGCAGCGACGGCGGGCTCGGGATACCGCGGGCCGGCGGGAATGCTGGCCGGCACGCCATTCATGGCGTACAGCTCGGACGTCGCGCGCTTGGCCGGGAAGGCGTCGACGATGCGTGGCCCGATCTTCGCGACGTAACGCCGCGTCTCCTCGGGCAGCGGCCGGTTGCGGGTCAGGTAGTCGTCCAGCCGTCCCGGGCCGCCGTTATAGGCCGCCAGGAAGCCCGGCGAGCCATACAGATCATACAGTTCGCGAATATAGGCGGCGCCGGCGAGGATGCTGTTGTGCGGGTCGTAGGGATCGTCGCCGAGGCTGTAGCGCCGGCGAAGCTCGTCGTATGTGCCCGGCATCACCTGCATCAGGCCCATGGCGCCGGCGCCGGAGGTGATCGGACGCCCGTTCATCTCCGTCCGGCCACCCGACTCGACGCGCATCACTTCGCGAATCCACCGCTCCGGCACGTCATACCGGACGGAGGCCTCGTGGACGTAGGGCCCCCAAGGATCGCTCTGCGAACCAGGCGCCGAATAAGATCCATGCGCGCGCTGCTCGTACTGCTGCGCCTCCTGCGACGAACTTATCCGCTGGCCGCCCGCGCACGCCGACAACAGCGCAAGGGCGCCGAAGCAACCGCCAGCCCGTGCAATGCGGCGCCAATTGCGCGTGGGGTGAGGAGAGCTGGACGAGCAATGCATGCGGGACAGATCTCCGTTGTAGCGTGGCCATATCGGCCCGGGTTCGCGCCCCCGCCGGCACCCCCTAAGGTCAGCCGACAAGAATACCGGCTAACGCCCTATCGAAGCCTCGCTTCGGGGGCAAGCCGTCCTGTGACGCCGTTACACAAACACGCGATTATTCCGGACTGCTGTGTTTTCCCGACCACATCGGCGTGAGCCGCCAACCGGTCTATGTCGGCAAACGTTTCGTCCCGATGCCAGTCAGTCGCACCGCCGGGTCAGCAAAGCCGCGCGACACCTCCATCGAGACTTACCGCGCCCGTCGCGACTTCACCCGCACCGGAGAGCCGCCGCCAGGGTCGGTGGCCGCCGCGTCCAGCGCACCCGTGTTCGTGGTGCAGAAGCACGATGCGACTCGGCTGCATTACGATTTCCGCCTGGAGCACGACGGCGTGCTGTGGAGTTGGGCGGTCCCGAGAGGCCCGTCGATGGACCCGCACGACAAGCGGCTGGCCGTCCACGTGGAGGACCATCCGCTGGACTATGCCGGGTTCGCCGGAACCATCCCGGCGGGAGAATACGGCGCCGGAACGGTGGAGATCTGGGATCGCGGCACCTGGTCCGCCATCGGCGCCGACCCGGCGGCCGACCTGGCCCGGGGAGAGATGAAGTTCACGCTCGAGGGCAGCCGCCTGCGGGGCAAGTTCGTGCTGATCCGGCTGAAGCCGCGGCCCAAGGAGCACGCGGAGAACTGGCTGCTGATCAAGGAGCACGACGAGCACGAGAGCGCCGGCGTCACCGTGGCCGAGTTGGAAGCGGTCGAACTGGCGCCGCTCCCGAAAGGCAAGTCGCAGAAGCGCCCCGCCCAGCCGAACGCGCCGGCGCCGGGCGCAGTGCGCGCCGCGCTGCCCGAGTCGCAGGCGCCGCAACTCGCCGCCGCCATCGAGGGCTTGCCGGAAAAGGGCGAGTGGCTCAGCGAGATCAAGCTCGACGGCTACCGGTTGCTGGCGTTCAAGGATGCGGCCGCGGTTCGGCTGCTGACCCGCAACGGCCTGGACTGGACGCACCGCATGAAGGGTGTCGCCGTCACGATCGCCGCCATCCCGCAGCGCGCCGTGTTGCTGGACGGCGAACTGGTCGCATTGCGGCCTGACGGCGTGTCCTCCTTTCCCGACCTGCAGGCGGCGCTGTCGAGCGGCCGCACGGACGGGCTGGTGTTCTACGTCTTCGACCTGCTGCACTTGGACGGGTGGGACCTGCGCCCTTGCCGGTTGGACGCGCGCAAAGCCGTGCTGGCCGGGCTGCCGATCTGGACGGACGCCGTGCGGTTCAGCGAACACATTGCCGGCGACGCCGCGCCGGTTCGCAAACAGGCCTGCGAGTTGGGCCTCGAAGGCATCATCGCCAAGCGCGTCGACGCCGCCTACCGCCCGGGCCGCAGCAGCGATTGGGTGAAGCTGAAGTGCCAGGGACGCGAGGAGTTCGTCGTCGTCGGCTGGACGCCGCCTGCGGGCAGCCGCACCGGGATCGGCGCGCTGCATCTCGGCTTCTACGACGCCACCGGGGCGCTGCACTACGTCGGCGCCGTGGGCTCCGGCTTCAACGACAAGACCCTTGCGGCGCTGCGCAAGCGGCTGGACGAGATGAAGGCGCCGCCGCCGGACGCCATGCTGCTGACCGCCGAGCGCCCGGACAGCAAGATCACCTGGGTTCGCCCGGAGCTGGTCGCGGAAGTGCATTACACGGGGTGGTCCGGCGCCGGCCGGGTTCGTCACGCGGTGTTCCTGGGCCTGCGCGAGGACAAGGCCGCCGCCGAGGTGGTGCGCGACATCCCCGACCCGGCAGCCCCGCGCGCGCCGCTGCGCCCGGTCCGGGCGACCGTGGTCAGCGCCCGGCCGCCCGGTAAACGCGACGCAGTCGCCCCTATGACCCGCAAAACGACCTCAGCCGCCGCTGCGCCCGGCGCGGTGAAACTCACCCATCCGGACCGCGAGCTGTGGCCCGGCATCACCAAGCAGATGCTGGCGGATTACTGGGCCGCCGTGGCGGATGCGGCGCTGCCGGGCATTGCCGGCCGGCCGCTGGCGCTGGTGCGCTGCCCAGATGGCGCCGATGGCCAGCACTTCTTCCAGAAGCACGCGATGAAAGGCATGCAGCGCCAGTTCCACGAGGGCGAGCAGGACGGCGCCCCCTATCTCGCCTGCGATGACGCCGACGGGCTGCAGGCCGCAGCCCAAATGGCGGCCATCGAGCTGCACAGTTGGGGCAGCGCCCTGCCCGACGCGGCCCATGCCGACCGCCTCGTGTTCGACCTGGACCCAGGGCCGGACGTGGAATGGGCCACCACCGTGCGCGCCGCCGTTGCGCTGCGCGAGCGGCTGGGCCGCAGCGGCCTGGAGTCGTTCTGCCGCACCAGCGGCGGCAAAGGGCTGCACGTCGTCGTTCCCGTCGTGCCCGGACCCGACTGGGGTACGGTCCGCGCCTGGTGCCGCGCCTACGCCGAGGCGATGGAGGCCGAGGCGCCCGAGAGCTACGTCGCCTCGGTTCCCAAGGCGCGACGCACGGGGCGCATCCTGGTGGATTGGCTGCGCAACGGGCTGGGCTCGACCGCGGTGGCGTCGTTCTCGCCGCGCGCGCGACCTGGCGCGCCCGTCGCCACCCCCGTCGCCTGGCGGGAGGTCACGCCGAAACTCGACCCGGCCGCGTTCAACGTCCTGACTGTGCCCAAGCGCCTGGCGCGGCTGCGCGCCGACCCATGGGAGGGCTTTGCCGCCGCGGCCAGGCCCCTTCCCGAGGCGCCAGAACAGTAAATCGCTCCACGCGGCTTCTGCAGACCGTGCATAGGCGTGCTGCCGCCGTTACGCTGCGCGGGACATGTTCGATCTGCGCAATCTGCCCGCCAGCTTCTACGCCGACCCTTACCCGGTCTATCGCCAACTGCGCGAGACCGAGCCCGTGCATCGGCTGCCGGATGGGACGTGGCTGCTGACCCGCTACGCCGACCTGGACGCCGTCTACCGCGACACCGCCCGCTTCACCTCGGACAAACGGGAAGAGTTTCGGCCCAAGTTCGGCGACAGCCTTCTGTATGAGCACCACACCACCAGTCTCGTGTTCAACGACCCGCCGCTCCACACCCGCGTGCGCCGTCTCATCGCAGGGGCGTTGTCGCCGCGCGCGCTGGCGGAGATGGAGCCGCGGCTGACCGCGCTTGTCGACCGGCTGCTCGACGGGCTGCCCGGTGAGGCCGACCTGATCGACGGGTTCGCCGCCGCGATACCGGTCGAGGTCATCGGCGACTTGCTGGACGTTCCACACGCCGACCGGGCGCCGCTGCGGGCATGGTCGCTGGCGATCCTGAGCGCGCTGGAGCCCGCCGTTCCGGCCGACGCCATGGCTCGCGGCAACGCCGCCGTGCGCGACTTCACCGCATACCTCGAGCAGCTTGTGGCCGACCGCCGCGCGCACCCGGGCGACCCGGCCCGCGACGTGCTGACCCGGCTGATCGGCGCCACGGCCGATGGCGAACGCCTGTCCGAGGCGGAGCTGCTGCACAACTGCATCTTCATCCTGAACGCCGGGCACGAGACGACCACCAATCTCATCGGCAACGGCCTGCACCTGCTGCTGCAATGGCCGGAGCAGCGCGCCCGGTTGCTCGCCGACCCCGGGCTGATCCGCACCGCGGTCGAGGAGTTCCTGCGTTTCGAGAGTTCCAACCAACTCGGCAATCGCAAGACGTCGGAGGTGGTCACGCTGGGCGGCGCGACGATCCCGGCCGGCGCCGGGCTCACCCTGTGCATCGGCGCCGCGAACCGCGATCCGGAGCAGTTTGCCGAGCCGGACACGCTCGACATCGGCCGCTCCCCTAATCGCCACCTCGCCTTCGCTGCCGGGCCGCATCAATGCGTGGGCATGACGCTGGCGCAGTTGGAGGGACGCATCGCGATTGCTGGCTTCCTGCGACGTTTTCCGGCCTACCAGCTGGCGGGCTCCCCCGTCCGGAGCGGCCGCGTCCGGTTTCGTGGATTGAGCCAGTTCCCGGTCCAGCTTCGTGCGTTGCCATGAAGTTGCCTCATCAGCAGATTTAAAAGAGACACACTAACCCGTTTGAAGTATATCTTTTGAGATTTAACACGTATTGTTTCGGTAGCCCTGCAACTTCCTACACTTTATCGACTATTCCGCCCATGAGCATCCGACCTGCCTCTCCGCGAGTATCGCCCGAAAGGAGACTTGCCTAATGATCAGCAGGACGGTTCTTCTCGTCGATGATGACGTTATCACTCAGTGGGTGATGGCCGAGGCTTTGACCGAGGCGGGGTGCGACGTCGTCAGCGCGTGCCGTGGCGTCGAGGCCAGCACGCTGCTGACCGAGCAGGGTGGGTTCGACCTCCTGGTGACCGACATCGATCTGCCAGATGGCCTGACCGGGGTCGACCTGGCCCATTTATGGCGGCAGGCGATGCCCGGGCGTCCGGTTCTTTATATCGCAAACGAGCGTCAAGCGGCGGTTCAGCATCTCGGGCCGAACGAGTGGTTCCTCGCAAAGCCATTCACGGCAGACATGCTGCTGGACGCGGTGGAACTCGCGCTGCACGAGGCCACGGTCAGCCGGCCCAGGCGTCTTCCAAGCCTGAACTGCTATGTGAATTAACGTTTCGGCATTGCCTGCCCGAAGCTACATCTGGACGGCTTGCACCGCGATCTCCAATTCCTGAAACGTCGGCATGTGTTCGTTCGGCGCCATCTTGCGGCCGGTCTCCACGCTGACTTGAGGCGCATTCCCGTGCAGGTGCGTAACCAGCACGGCGCGGATCACCTCCAGGTATTTCGCCTCTTCCTCCACGACGCCCTTCATGCGCGCGGCAACCGGCCCGGCCATGCCGTAGGCCATCAGCACGCCAAGGAACGTTCCAACCAGCGCGCCGCCGATCATCGCGCCCAGCACCGCCGGCGGCTCGTTGATGTGCGACATCGTCTTGATCACGCCTAGCACAGCGGCCACGATGCCCAGCGCCGGCAAGGCGTCCGCCATCGACTGCATGGCGTGGCTCGGATGCAGTTCCTCGTGCAGCGTCTTCTTCAACTCCCGCGCCATCACGTCTTCGATTTGATGCGGGTCGTCCGCGTTCATGCCCACCATGCGCAGGTAGTCGCAGATGATCATCGAGGCGTGATGGTTCGCGAGTATCTTCGGAAATCGCTGGAAAGCCGTGCTTTCCGCAGGCTTCTCGATATGCGCCTCCAGCGCCATCGGCCCTTTCGTGGAGGCCAGCCGGGTAAAGTAATACAACAGGCTCAGCAGCTCCACGTAATCCGCCTTGTGGAACCTGGCGCCCTTCATGACCTTCTTGAAGCTGCCCAACGTATGCTTCACGTCGTGCATGCTGTTCGACATGACGAAGGTGCCGATCGCCGCGCCCCCGATCGTCAGCAGTTCGAACGGCATCGCCTCCATCAGCGGCTCCAGGCTGCCGCCCGACATCATGTAGCTGCCGAACACGCACGCCAGCAGGAAGCCCAACCCGCCAATCGTCAGCATGCCGGCGATCCCCTCTCGGTCTGGCCAAGCAGCATCATGTCCCGCCCCTCCGCCCGGCTTCCCGCAGGACGACGATCGCGATTCGCCGGTTCACCGCCGCCATCGGATCGCCCGGCAGCAGCGGGTCGCGGTCCGCCCGGCCGGACACCGTCTGCACCCGCGCCTCCGGCAACCCGGCTTCCGCCAGCAGGCGGCGCGTGGCGTTCGCCCGCTCGGCGGACAACTCCCAATTCGACCGGTCTCCACCACGGAACGGCGAACCGTCCGTGTGCCCGGTGATCGACAACCGCTCCGGCAGCTTCATCAACACGGGCGCCACCTTCATCAGCAACGCGCGCGCCCGCTCGTTCAGCACCGCCGAACCCGTGGCGAACATCGCCTGCTTGTCCTCGTCCAGGATCTGGATGCGCAGCCCTTCCGGCGTGATGTCCACCGAGAGCTGCCGCGCGAGGTCGGCCAGCGCCGGATCAGCCGACACCTGATCGCGGATCTGCTGGGCCGCCTGCTCGAACACCGTCCGTTCCTTTTGCGCCAGAGCGACCCGCAACTCCGCTTCCGATTTGGCCGCAGTCGCTGCGGCGCCGGCATGCGCGGCCTCTCCCGGCTTGGTCTGCGCCTCCGCGGCTGGTCCGCCCGAATGCGCTGCGGCCTGCCGCGTGTTGACGGTCTGTTGCGCGCTGCCCGTCGTCGCAGCGGAAGCAGGAACGTCGCTGTCGTCCTCCTCCGCGTCGAAGCTCGGCTTCACGTCCTGGTTCATCACTGTGACTGCGCCGCGGTCGGACGCCATCGAGCCATCGTCATTCGGCGTATGTCCGCCGAAGATCCCGCCGTAGCCGGAGGAGGAGCGCGACATCTGGTTGGTGGGGCTGAAATAATCCGCCAGACCCCGCCGCTGCTCGGACGTGGTCGCGTTCAGCAGCCACATCAGCAGAAAGAACGCCATCATCGCCGTGACGAAATCGGCATAGGCGACCTTCCACGCGCCGCCATGGTGGCCGCCCTCGACGACCTCCTCCCGACGGATCACGATCGAGGCCTTGCCGTTCGCCTTGCCCTTCGTGGCCATCGAGCATCCCCAGGGTGAGACGCCAGGGTGACGGAAGCGGGTTAACGCAACCCTAGCGGCACGCGCCGTCGCCGCCAGCCGCGGGACGCGGTATGAGCGCGCAATGCAGCCTGCCGACCCGCTCGCCCCCCTGCTCGCCCCGCTGTTGGACCTGCGCGGAATCGGCCCGGCCACCGCGGACAAGCTCGCCCGGCTCACCGGCGGCGGCGCGGTCCGCGACCTGCTGTTCCACCTGCCGGACAGCTTCGTCGATCGCCGCACACACGCCGCAATCCGCGACACGCTGCCGGGCCAGGTCGTCACCTGGACCGTCCAGGTGGCCGGGCACGAGCCGGCCAGCAAGGCCAGCCACCCCCACCGGACCCGCGTGACCGACGGCACCGCTTTCGCCGAGCTGGCGATCTGGGACAAGCAGCGCCTCGCCGCCCTCACCCGCGCCCGCACCGGCGAGGCGTTCGTCGTCAACGGCCGGGTCGAGGCGTTCGGCAGCCGGCTGTCGATGCGCGACCCGCCCTACGCCGTGCCGCCGGAGGACGTGGCGCTGATCCCACCCGTCGACCCGGTCTGGCCGATGACCGCGCGGCTGTCCGGCCGCGAGCTGCGCGCCGCCATGCGCGCCGCCGTCATCCAGGTGCCGGACTTGCCGGAGTGGCACGACCCGGCGCTGCTGCGGCGCGAGCGCTGGCCCTCGTTCCGCGAGGCCGTGCTCGGCCTGCAGAGCCCGATCGAGCCGCCCACGCCGATGCACCGCGCCCGGCTGGGCTACGACGAGATGCTCGCGCACCAGCTCGCCCTGGCCTGGATCAAGGCGCGCGAGAAGCGCCGCCCCGGCCGCGCCCTGGCCGCCACCGGGGTGATGCGCACGGAGGCGCTGCGCCGCTTCGGCTTTGCCCCCACCTCCAGCCAGACGACGGCGCTGGCCGAGATCGACGCCGACATGGCCGCGCCGCGCCGGATGTTGCGGCTGCTGCAGGGCGACGTCGGGTCCGGCAAGACGCTGGTGGCGATGCTGGCGATGCTGGGCGCCGTGGAAGCGGGGACGCAGGCTGCGCTGATGGCGCCCACCGAGGTGCTGGCCAAGCAACACATGCGCACTCTGCAACGCTTGGCGCCCTGCCCGGTTGGTCTGCTGACCGGATCAGTCCAGGGCGCCGCCCGGCGCAACCTGCTGCTGCAATTGGGCAACGGCCGCCTGCCGATCGTGGTCGGCACCCACGCGCTGTTCCAGGACCACGTGGAGTTCCGCGACCTCGGCCTGGCCGTGATCGACGAGCAGCACCGTTTCGGCGTGGAGCAGCGCCTGCTGCTGGGCGGCAAGGGCGAGCGCACCGACCTGCTGGTGATGACCGCCACCCCCATCCCGCGCACGCTGCTGCTGACCCAATGGGGCGAGATGGAGGTCAGCCGATTGACCGAGAAGCCCGCCGGCCGGCAGCCCATCCGCACCACGCTGCACTCGCTGGCGACGTTGGACGGCGTCATCGAGGGCGTCGGCCGGGCGCTGGCGCGAGGCGAGCAGGTGTTCTGGGTCTGCCCCCTGGTGGCCGAGAGCGAGCTGTCCGACCTGGCCGCCGCGGAAGCGCGCTTCGCCGACCTGCGCGTGCGGTTTGGCGCCTCAGTAGGGTTGGCGCATGGCCGGCAGGACGCGGGCGCGCGCGACTCGGCGCTGGCCGCGTTCGCCGCCGGGCAGACGCGGCTGCTGGTTGCCACCACGGTGATCGAGGTCGGCGTCGACGTGCCCGGCGCCAGCGTCATGCTGGTGGAACACGCCGAACGGTTCGGCCTGGCGCAGCTGCACCAACTGCGCGGCCGCGTCGGGCGGGGCGCCGCGCAGAGCTTCTGCCTGCTGCTGCATGACGACGGGCTGACCGAGACGATGCGCCGCCGCCTGACGCTGCTGCGCGACACCGAGGACGGCTTCGCCATCGCCGACGAGGATTTTCGCCTGCGCGGCGGCGGCGACGTGCTGGGCAAGCGCCAGTCCGGCCTGCCCGGCTTCCGCCTGTCGGACCCGGAGGCGCAGGACGGCATGCTTCGCATGGCCAACCAGGACGCCGCGGTGCTGCTGGACCGCGACCCGAAGCTGGAAAGGGACCGCGGCCGGGCGGCGCGATTGCTGCTGCGTCTGTTCGACCGCCGGGCGGCGCTGGAGACGCTTGGGGCGGGATGACGAACTCTATCCGGCCATCCGCAGCTGACTCAAACCGGACGCCTGGACGAGGAAAGCCAACGCATCGCGGCCCGGAACACGCCGGCCGCGGCTTCTTTCGGCAGGCTCTCCGGTTCCGGCGCGGCAATTTCGGCGCGGCGCGTCTGTGCGGCGGCGACCACCTGGACCAAGTCGCGAGCGAGGGCGTCGAGCATGTCGGGGGAACTGAACTCGGCGAGCCGCGCGAAGTTGTACGCGGCCGTCTCGCGCATCTCCGACCGAAGAGCCTGCAGCCCTTCCAGGCTCGTTTTGGAGAGGCGACTCTGCTCTCTCAACACGGCTTCCAGCCGGGGGGCGGGGTCCTCGATCGCGTCGTAGCCGTTGTCGAACATCGAGTATGACCGGAAGCCCAGCGTCTCCAGCCGGGCAAGTTGGCGGGGCTGTCCGACCAGCAGATAGGGGCAGTGGTTGGCGATCGCCTTGAACGGCTTCTCGGTGACCCGGTCGACCTCGGGGACGCCGAAATCGCTCTCCGTGATGACGGTGAAGCCGACCCGGGCGTAATCCGCCGAGATCATGTCGCCGAACACGTATGTCAGGTACTCGGCCCCTGCGTCCTGGTCGTTCACCAGCGGGAGGCGGGCCGCCAGCGCATCCCAGTGCTTCAGCAGCCGGGTCAGCACTGGCCAGCCGAGCCCGCTGAAGTAGGCGAGCAGTTCCGCCTTCGTCGCATCGGCCACCTCAGCGCTGTCCGGTATGAACGAGACCAGGCTGGCATCCAGCTGGCCGTCCTCGATCAGCTGCAGGACCACCGCCGCGCGATGCGCCTTGGGCGCGCGGTTGAGGCTGAGCAGCTTTCGATCCACGGTTAAAACCGGATCAGCGGATAGCGGCGCGGCCACGGCATGCGGCGACTGCTCACGCAGCAACGTGCTGAGCTTGTAACACCAGAAGTCGTAGATGAACAAAGCGACCGGCGCCACGCCAGCCTGCTTCGCCCAGCCCTGGTAGGCCGCCGGCAGAAGATGGTTCGTGGAGATGACCACAACCCGGCGCGGGTCGATGCCGATCGCGTCCAGGCCACGGTGCAACCCGTCGAACACGCGCGGCTGAAACTGCCAGCCCTCCGTCGCCGCGTCGATCACGAGCACCCGGTCCGCCATGTGCGACTGGGCATATTCCTGCAACTGCGCGGCGAGCGGCTGGCCGGGCTGGTCGAGCCGCACGAGATCCTCGTGATCCGCGACTGCGACCGCGAATACGGCATGGTCCGCCTCGACCGGGCCGGGCACTTGGGTGGGCACGACGCAGCGGCCACCCAGGACGTGGAATGTCATCGTGATATGCGGGTGCGACTCCGGCACCTGGACGCTGAAGACGTGGCGGGGCGGACTCACCCGGCTGGTTCCGTTCGCTCAGTAGCTGGCGGCGTAGGAGGATTTCAGGAACCACTCGTAACTCAGGCCGATACCTGCCTCCAGGCTCGTGGTGGGGCTCCAACCCAGGTTGCGAAGCTTGGTCGAGTCCATCAGCTTGCGCGGCGTGCCGTCCGGCTTGCTGGTGTCGAAGCGCAAGCGGCCCTGGTAGCCGATCACGCCCGAGATCATCTCGGCCAGCGCGCGGATCGACAGATCGTGGCCTGCGCCACAGTTGATGTGCTCGGCCGAGTCGTAACGTTCGAGGCAGAACAGCGCCGCCGCCGCGAGATCGTCCACGTAGAGGAACTCGCGCAACGGCTCGCCCGTGCCCCAGACCACGACCTCGGGGTTCCCCTGCAGCTTGGCTTCGTGGATTTTCCGCATGAGCGCGGGCAGCACGTGGCTGCTCGACAAATCGAAATTGTCGCCCGGTCCATATAGGTTGCACGGCATCATCGAGATGTACTGCCGCCCGTATTGTTTCCGGTAGGCCTGGCACATCTTGATGCCGGCGATCTTCGCGATCGCGTACCACTCGTTGGTCGGCTCGAGCGGCCCGGTCAGCAGCGCCTCTTCCTTGATCGGCTGCTCGGCGAACTTCGGGTAGATGCACGACGAGCCGAGGAACAACAGCCGCTGCACCCCGGTCTGATGCGCGGCGTGGATCACGTTCGTCTGGATCGCAAGGTTGTCGTAGATGAATTCGGCAGGCCGCGTGTCGTTCGCCAGGATTCCTCCGACCTTCGCCGCGGCGAACACGATGGCGGCCGGGCGGTTCTCCTTCAGCCAGGTTTCCACCGCCTGCTGGTTGCGAAGATCGACGGTGCGCTCCGCCGTAAGGATCGTCTCGCCCCGGCTCCTGAGCAGCCGGGTGATGGCGGAGCCCACCATGCCGCCATGACCCGCGACCCAAATGCTGCGTGCGTGCACCGCCCGATCCTTTCCCGGCGCCCCTGCTCGATGGCGCGATCAATGCAACCAGGTTAGCCCGCGCGCACGGGTTTGACCAAGCCCGCTCTCGCCGGACTTGGCTCGTCCACCGGCCCGCCATGCCCGCTCAACGCATCGCCCGCATCTCGCGGCAGGCGGGAGCAGGCCGGCGACGCCAGCAGCGACACCAGCGCCACGGTGAGGAACGCCGCGCTGTAGTCCGACAGCAGCGGCGCCGCGTGCCCGGTCACGAACAAAGACGCCGACAGCGCGGAGGCCGCCAGGCAGATGCCCAAGGTCAGCATCAGCTGCTGGAAGGTCGTGTAGAAGCTCGTCGCGGCGCTCATCCGGGCCCGGTCGATGTCGGCGTAGGCGATCGTGTTGTAGGCGGTGAACTGCAGCGACTGGAAGAAACCGCCCACCAGCAGCACCGCGTACATCGCCGCCGTTGGCCAGGATGGGCGGAACGAGGCCATGGCGGCCAGGAACAGCGTCGAGGTCAGCCCGTTCCACACCATAACCGCCCGGAAACCGAACCGGCGCAGGATGGGCAGCGCGGACACCTTCATCAGCATCGACCCGGCGCTGCTGGCGAAGGTGATCAGCCCGCTCTGCAGCGCCGACATGCCGAACCCCAGCTGCAGCATCATCGGCAGCAGGAACGGCACCGCCCCCACCGAAATGCGCGACAGGCCGCCGCCGATCACCGACAAGCCGAACGTCTTCACCCGCATCAGCGAGAAATCCAGCACCGGGTTCGGGTGCGTCCGGCTGTGCCGCACATACAGCGCGCCGCTGCCGAGCCCGATGCCGATGATCGCCAGGGTTTGCGTCCACGACACGGTGCCGCGGCTGGCCATCTCCAAGCCGAACATCAGGCAGGACAGCGATATGCCGGACATCAGCAGACCCCAGCCGTCGAAGTCGACCCGGCCCTCCTCCTTGATGTCGCGAATGTACAGCGTGGTCAGCACCATCCCCAGCACGCCGATCGGCACGTTGATGTAGAAGATCCAGCGCCACGACAGCGCGCTCACCAGGAAGCCGCCGACGGGGGGGCCAAGCACCGGGCCGACCAGCGCGGGGACCATCAGCCAGGTCATCGCGGTCACCAATTCACTGCGCTCCACCGTGCGCAGCAGCACCAAGCGGCCAACGGGGACCATCATCGCGCCGCCCGCCCCCTGCAGGATGCGCGCGGCCACCAGCTCCCACAGCCCGTCCGACAGGCCGCACAGGATCGACCCGAAGGTGAACAAGGCGATGGCGGCGCGGAACACGGTGCGGGTGCCGAACCGGTCCGCCACCTTGCCGCTGGCCGGGATGAACACCGCCAAGCTGAGCAGGTAGGCGGTCAGGGCCACGTTCATCTGCAGCGGTTCCACCCCGAACGAGCGGGCCATGGTCGGCAGCGCGGTCGCCAGCACGGTGCCGTCCAGCTGCTCCATCAGCAGCCCGCTGGCCACGATCAGCGCGGTGAACCGGACGGTGACGTGCGACAGACGCGCCTCGGAGCGCTGCCGGGCGAGGTAGCGCCCGCGCGCTCGCTTGCGGATGCGCTGGCGGGAATGGGCGTTGATGGCGCTGGTGAGGATCACGCGCAAAGGCATTGGCGGAGAATGCTCCCATCGCCCGCCGCGGAGAACCCTTTGCCGGCGCATGGCGGAGTGGCGGCGGGCGGGCTATGCCGGGCGCATGCAGCGCTTGACGATCATCGTTGCGGCCGCCGCAATCGGTATCAGCGTGGTCGCGCTCGCCGAACTGACCCGCACGGCGCCCTTCGGCCCATTGCCGGCGGCGCCCGCGCTGCCGCCCAACTGGGCCGTGGCGGACCGGGTGGAGCTGAGCCGCGCCGGATCGTCGTTGGCGTTCGAGGGCCGTGGCCAGGTCTGGGGATTGGCGCGGGAGGCCGGCTACCCGATTCGCGTCGACCGCGCCACTTCGCTGGTCGCCGCGCTGCCGATGCGATGAGCCGGGAGTACCCGCCCCGCCCGCTGGTCGGCATCGGCGCCGTCGTCCTGCGCGCCGGTTCCGCGTTGCTGATCCGTCGCGCCTACGCCCCGTCTGCAGGGCAGTGGAGCATCCCCGGCGGCGCGCAGGAACTGGGCGAGACCGCCGAAGCGGCTGCCCGACGGGAGTTGCGGGAGGAGACAGGGCTGACTGTCGGCGCGCTGCACCTGGTGGCGAATGTCGACAGCATCCACCCCGACTCCGCGGGCCGCATCCAGTTCCATTACACCATCCTGGACTTCGCGGCGCATTGGGCGGGCGGCGAACCCGTGGCCGCCAGCGACGCGGCGGAAGTCGCCTTCGTGCCGTTCGAAGCGTTGGCTGATATGGGCCTGTGGTCCGAAACCTTGCGCGTGATCAGCCTCGCACGGGCACTGCTGGACGTCTGAACCCCACGCTTCTCCCTGTCCCAGTGGGAAAGCGTTTTACGCCATGGGCCGAAAACGCTGACTTCCTCGCCGCGACAACATCGTCGTTGCGAGGGAGCGCCTGCGACGAAGCAATCCACCCGCGAGCACCGTGCGCGCCGGTCTGGATCGCCGCGCCGCCAAGCGGCGGCTCGCGATGACGGGGTTGCCTTGGGCCGTCGATACTTAGCGGTCGAGCGACACCGAGCCGTCGCGGGCGAAAGTGTAACTGTTGGACTGGGTGGAGAAGTTCTGCACGATGGTGTCGCGCAGGTAGTCGATGCGCACGTTGATGGCCTGCGGGTCCAGCGCGCCGAAAGCGGGCTGCACGTGGATGTCGGCCGTCTGCCCGCCGCCTAGGTCGATGGACACAGTGTAACCGTTCGCGGAACGCACCATGCGCCACCGCGTGCCCTGCCCGGTGACGCTGCTCCAGCGCGGCGGCTCCGATGTTCCCACGACCGGCGCAGGCGGCGGGTCGGCCGGCGCGGGAGGCACGGCGGGACCTGTCGGTGTGACGGCAGGGGGTGCGGTTGCAGGGGGCGCGGCCGGCGCGTCGGGCCTTGCAGCAGCGGCCCGCAAACGCTGCATGACCGCATCGAGGTCGGCGCCCGGGGCTGGCGCCGGCGCCGCCACTGGCGGGGGCGCTGCCGGTTCGGGGGGCGCGGCGTCGTGGATGGTGAAGCCGCCCGGGGGCGCCGCCGGGTCGCCGGACGCGAGGATGCGGGGTTCCGGCCGGGTGCCCTTGGCGGGCGGATAGAACACCACGATGCCAAGCGCGATCAGCATCGCAGCGCCGATAGCGGCCAGGGCATACCTCAACATGGCCGACGACGCCTCATGCGCACGATCTAGTGGAACCGGGCCGCTGAGAAAAGCGCCGTGGTCAGGCTTTCTTCTGCCAGCCGCGCTCACCCTGCTGCCAGTAGGCGACCTGGTGGCCGGCGGCCTTGGCCTCGGTCCAGCGCAGCCGGGCGGCGGCCAGCGCCGCGGCGTCGCCGCCGTCGAACAGGTCGAACACGCGGTCGAACGCCGCCGGGTCCGCCGCCGCCCCGTCAAGGCGGAACAGGAAACGGGCGCCGTTCGGGGCCTCCAGCGCCGTCGTCAGCCAGATCGGCTGCAGGTCCGCCTCGCCGCTGCGCGCGCTGCCATGCGGCAGCCAGTCCGGGTCGGCGCAGGCCCACAGCGCGTCGTCCAGCGCCGACAGCCGCGCCTCGTTTCCGCACAGCACCACGGCGCGCTGCCCAGCCTCCAGCGTGCGGCCCAGCAGCTTGGGGAGCGCCTGCTCCGCGGTGGTGCGCGTGAGGTGATAGAAGCCGATCTCGCTCATCCTCAGGCGGGCGCGCTCTCGTAATGGTCCGCGACCAGCCGCTCGATCAGCCGCACGCCGAACGCGGTGGCGCCCTTGGGCGTGGTCGGGGTGTCCTTCTGGCTCCACGCAGTCCCGGCGATGTCGAGGTGGGCCCAGGGCACGCCGTTGGTGAAGCGCTGCACGAAGCAGGCGGCGCTGATGGAGCCGCCGGGCCGGCCGCCGACGTTCTTCATGTCGGCGATCTCGCTCTTGAGCATCTTGTCGTAGGCGTCTCCCAAGGGCATGCGCCACAGCTTCTCGCCCCACGCCTCGCCGGACGCTTGCAGGTTGCGCGCCAGGGCGTCGTCGTTGGAGAACAGCCCGGCATATTCGTGGCCAAGCGCGGTGATGATGCCGCCGGTGAGCGTGGCGAGGTCGACCATGAAGGCGGGCTCGAACCGCTCCTGGCAATACCAGAGCACGTCGCCCAGCACGAGGCGGCCCTCGGCGTCCGTGTTGATGATCTCGACCGTCTGGCCGGAGTAGCTGGTGACCACGTCGCCGGGCCGTTGCGCGGTGGAGGACGGCATGTTCTCGACCAGCCCGACCAGGCCCACCACGTCGGCGCGCGCCTTGCGGCCGGCCAACGCGGCCATAGCGCCGATCACGGCGCCGGCGCCGGCCATGTCCCACTTCATGTCCTCCATGCCGCCGGCGGACTTGATCGAGATGCCGCCGGTGTCGAAGGTGACGCCCTTGCCGATGAACGCGAGCGGCTTGGTCTTAGGGTCGCCCTTCTTAGCGCGGCCCTTCAGGCCGTTCCAGCGCATCACCACCATGCGCGGCTCGGTTGCGCTGCCGAGCGCCACCCCCATCAGCATGCCGAAGCCGAGCTTGTCCATCTCCTTCGGGCCGAACACCTCGACCTTCACGCCAAGCTCCTCGAGCGCGAGGCACCGGTCCGCCATCTCCGCCGGGAACAGCACATTGGGCGGCTCGCTGGCCAGGTCGCGGGCGAGGAACACGCCGCGCGCCACGCCCTCGAGCGGTTCCCACGCGGCGGCCGTGGCGGCCGGGTCGTCGCACAGCACGGCCAGGGTCGCGAGTTTCGGCTTGTCCTCGGCCTTCTCCTTGGTGCGGTAGCGGTCGAACCGATACGCGCGTAGCGTCGCCCCCATCGCCGCGGCGGCGGCCAGCGCGGGCGGCAGCGCGCCGGTGGCCAGCGCGGCGTCCGCCTCCCCCGCAAGCGCCGCGGCAGCGGCGCCGCCGGCCTCCTCGGCGCCATGCGGCGTCAGCGCCTCCGCCTTGCCGATGCCGACAGCGACCACCCGCGACAGCCCGGCGCCTGGCGCCAGCACGGTGCAGGCGGCGCCCTTCTTGCCGGTGAACTTCGCCGCGGCGAACGCCCGGCTGACCGCGCCGCCGGTCGCCGCATCCGCCTCCGCCCACAAGCCGGCAAGCTCCGCGCCCTCCGCCACGAACAGGGCGAGCGCGCCGGAGGCCGGCAGCGAGGGCGGGGCAAAGGCGATGGCGAGCATAGGGGTGAGACCTTGGGTTTGGGCGCAGGGGGTTGGGCCCCGGATCATAGCAGCGCCGGGCGGGTTTGCTAAGCGTTGGGGCCGCGCTGCCCCGTCAGCCCGCGGCTGAGCCGCAGCATCGTCAGGTTTGCCGCCACCGCGAACACGACGATGACCAGCACCACCGCGGTGCTCAGCGCCACGTTGTGCTGCGCCAGGCCGCTCACCAGCAGAAAGCCCAACCCGCGCTGCGAACTGAACATCTCGCCGATCAGCACGCCCAGCAGGCTCAGCGAGAAGCCCAGCCGCAGACCGCCCACGATCTGCGGCAGGCAGGCTGGCAGCAGCACCCAGCGCATCGTCTCCGCGGGCGACAAACGCAACGACCGGGCGGTGCGCGGCAGGGTGGCCGGCAGCGTCTTGATCGCCGCCATGGTGAACAGCGTCACCGGGACCAGGCCGTGCATCACGCCGAACGCGACCTTTGCGCCCATGCCCAGCCCGAACAGCAGGAGCACGACTGGATACAGCGTCACCTTGGGGATGGTGTAGAACCCGGCCAGCACCGGCTCCATCACCTCGCCGGCGAAACGGCGCAGGCCCAGCGCCAAGCCCAGCAGCAGCCCGGCCGCCGTCGAGATCGCGAACGACACCAACAGCGCGGCCAACGTGGCCCAGACCTGGCCCCAGAACCCGGCCGTCAGCAGCAGCGGCCCGGCATAGGCGAACGTCGCCACCGGCCCGGTGATCGCCACACCCGCGGTCCAGCGCCCGACCGCCTCCCACCCCAGCAGCAGCGCCGCCAGCAGCCACAGGCCGTCGAACGAACGCATGCGCAGGCGAGCGGGACGCGCCAGCGCGGTGGCGCTCACTGCCGCGACCGGCGGCCTGCGAGCCGCCCCTCCCACGCATACAGCGCGCCATTCGCGGTCGCCGCGACGAGCAGCACGAACAGCATCAGCCCATACATCGTCCGCGTCTCGAAGCTCTGGTAGGCGAACGAAATGGCATAGCCTAAGCCGCTGCCCGATAGGATGAACTCCCCGGCGATCACGCCAATGAGAGCGTAGCTCAGCGCCAGCTTCAGCCCAGCGAACAAGGACGGCATCGCCGCCGGCAGCACCACGGCGAGGAAGCAGCGCACGGCGCCCAGCCGCTGCACCTGCGCCACCCGGCGCAGCACGCGCGGCACGCCGTCCAACCCGGCCAGCGTGCTGATGACCATCGCGGGGGCCGCCGAAAGCACGCCCAGCACCACCAGCGGCGCCATGCTGAGCCCGAGCAGCGCCACTAGCAGCGGGTAGAACACGAAGGTCGGCACCGAGTAGTAGGACGCCAGCAGCGGGTCGATCGCGCGGCGCACGCGCGGCGCCGCGTGCAACAGGGCGCCGCCGCCGGCGCCGAGCGCCACGGCGCACAGCCAGGCGAGCGCGACCGTGCCGAACGTCTGCAGCATCGGCTCGGTCGCCTCGCCGGACGCCAGCACCGCCACCATGGCGCCGGCCATCTCGCTGGGCGGCAGCACGGACATCGGGTCGACCACCCCGGTCCGGCACAACGCTTCCAGCAGCAGCGCCAGGCCAGCCAACAGCAGCACGCGCGCCTGCAGCGGCGTCATGCGACGCGCCCCATCGTGCGCATGGATTCCGCGCGCAGCGAGGTCCACAGCCCGGCGGTCAGCGTGCCGAAATGCGGGTCCGACACCACGCGGCTGTCGCGGTCGCGCGGCCAACCGGTCTGCAGCATGTCGATGAAGCGGCCGGGCCGCGCCGACATCACGCCGACGCGGTCCGACAGCATCGCCGCCTCGTCCAGCGCGTGGGTGATCAGCAGCACCGTCGCGCCGGTCTCGCGCCACAGCCGCAGCAACTCGTCGCCCATCAGCAGCCGGGTCTGCTGGTCCAACGCGCCGAATGGCTCGTCCAGCAGGATCAGGCGCGGCTTCTGCACAAGCGTGCGGGCGATGCACACGCGCTGCCGCATCCCGCCCGACAGTTGCGCCGGGTAGTGGCCGGCGAACTCGGCCAGCCCCATGAAGCCGATGGCGTGCTCCACCCGCCGTTGCGCCTCGGCGCGGGGCAGGCCCGAGCGGCGCAGGCCGAAGCCGACATTGTCGCGCACGGTCAACCAGGCGAAACTCGAATCCTCCTGGAACACGACGCCGACGCCGTCCGGCACCTCGCCCAGCACCGGCTTCCCCTCAAAGACGACGCTGCCTTCGCTTGGCGGGCCCAGGCCGGCCAGCACGTCCAGCAGGGTGGACTTGCCGCAGCCGGACGGGCCGACGACGGAGAAGAACTCGCCCTGCGCCAAGTCGAGGTCGATCGGCCCGAGCGCGTGCACAGGCTGCTTGCCGCCGTAACGCCGCACCACGTTCCGCAGGCTCGCGTGCATCAGTTCGCCGCGCGCTGGTCCGCCGGCAGGAACGCGCTGTCGACCATCTTGGACCAGTCCGGCGCCTCCCTCAGCTGCCCGGTGATCTGCAGACCCTCGACCATGTGGTTCATGGCTTCGTAGTCGAACCGGCCGTCGCTCCAATAATCGTCCGCCACCAGCGCCTTCATCTGCGTGCGGAACAGCCCCGTGTTCGGGTTGTTGTAGGCGCGCGCCAGGATGGCCGCGGACTCGTCCGGGTGCGCGCGCGCATAGTCGAGCCCCTCGCGCCGCGCGGCGATCAGACCGCGCACCACGTCGCCATGGTCGCGGGCGAAGTCGGCGGTGGTGACGCAGACGGTCTGCATCATGCGCGGCGACATCACGTCCTTGATCCAGAAGATCGGCTGCACCAATCCCTGGCTCTGCGCCATGTTCAGCGCGTCGCTGAACCCGGCGTCCACCGCCCCGCTCGCGATGGCGGACAGGTTGGCGCCCAGGTCCCCGGCCGGGATCAACCGCACCTGCTGCGCCGTCATGCCGTTGGCCTTCAGCGCCATCAGGATGATCATGTTGGAGACGGAGTTGGGCGCCGTGTAGCCGATGCGCTTGCCCAGCAGGTCCTTGATCGAGTGCAGCGGCGAGCCGGCCTTCACCACCCACAGTTGGTCCGCGACGCTCTGCGCGCCGGCTGAGACGATGACGAGCTTCGTGCCCGCGTTGATCGCCTGCACCGCGGCCGCGAGCGACACCTCGCCGAACGGGATGTCGCCGGCGATGGTGTTGCGCACCGCCGTGCCGCCGCCGGGCGCGGTCAGGATGCCCGTGACGTTCACCCCGTGCTGCTTGAAGAAGCCCTTCTCCATGGCCACCGCGTAGGGCGCGCCATAGAACTGGCCGCCCCAATGCGTCACGGTGATCGTTTCGGCGCGCGCGCTGGCGCCCAGGCCGATCAACGCCAGGAACGCTCCCGCCAAGGCACGCCGGCCGAATGCGCGTAGGCTCATCGCGTCCTCCCTCGATTGGCGGCCGTTGCCCGGCCGTCCGCGTCGGGGAAGCCTATCATGAGGCGCCTGCTACACGCGAGCGTCGCTGCCGCCATGCCGGCGTTCGAACTCGTGGACGGCGGCGAAGCCCATCAGCGCGTTCATCTCGGCGAACGGCAGCAGCGCCGGGCCGCCGGTTCCGATCCCCGCCTGCTTGATGCGGCCGTAGGCGCCTTTCAGCGCGGCCGCTGCGGACAGGAAGCCGGTGGCCGGGAACAGCGCGATCGCGAACCCGAGTCCGGCCAGGTCGGCCGTGCCAAGATACGGCGTGCGCCCCCCTTCCACCATGTTGGCGAGCAGCAACGCGCCCTTGAACGTCTCGCCGATACGACGCAATTCCTCGAGCGATTCCGGGCTCTCGACGAACAGCACATCCGCGCCCGCTTCGAGGAACGCCCCGCCGCGACGCAGAGCTTCGTCCAGGCCATGCGCATAGCGCGCGTCGGTGCGCGCCACGACCAGGAAATCGCTGCTGGGCCGGGCCTCGACCGCAACGCGGATCTTCTGCACCGCGTCGGCCATTGGAACGACCCGGCGATACTCGGTGTGGCCGCACTTCTTGGGGAACTCCTGGTCTTCGAGCTGGATGCCCGCGGCGCCAGCGGCCGCATAGCCGCGCACCGTGCGTTCTACGTTCAGCAGCCCACCATAGCCGGTGTCGCCGTCCGCCAGGAACGGGACGGACACGGCGCCCGCGATGCATCGGACGCGATCCAACATCTCGGAGTAGGTGGCGGTGCCTGCGTCGGCCGCGCCAAGCGCCGAGGCAACGGCGCCGTAGCCAGTCATATAGAGTGCGCTGAACCCGATGCTGTCCGCGACCCGAGCCGAGATCCCGTCGAACACACCCGGCAGAGCAAGGCACTCGCCAGGTTTCAGCAGGGTTCGCATGGCTGGCATGATTTCGATTCCAAACCTTTGGGTCAGAATGGCCTGATCGACCGGAAACGCAACGTGTGCGCCGGAAGCCTGCGCATTTGGCGGTCTGGCGTAGTGTCGCCGCGTTGTTAATGAAAAAGGTGGAAGGATGGTTAAATCAGGTGAACATTTCGTTAATGTAAGACAGGCGGCAGGAATCGTCTCAAAATAGCTCTTGATTGCAGTTTTAATGTTTCAGAGCGCAGTAGTCAGCAGACACGTATTAACGACCTTGCCGAAAGGTTCTTTACACGGCCGTCAAGGAAAGGTGATAGGAGCTGTTGTAGACCTGTTTAGGTCTAGTTCTTGCTGCCCGTCCGGTAGCTACTGCTGCAGATGCGCAATTATGCGCTGACACTTGGTTAGGGCTCGGAAATGAGCGACGTCAAGACGGCTTCGAAACTCGACGCAACACTGAGAAATAGCCCGCTTGAGGGCGGCCTGTCGCAGGTGGGCAGGTCCCCGAGCCGGCATGCTTCGAGGTCATCGTCGTCCATGCGTGAGCTTGCTTCGCGCATAGGGTCGAGGCTGGTGGAGTTCGACGACAGCGAAGGCCACACGCACCATGGTCCACAACGCCGAACCAAGCTGTTTGTCGGCCTGATGCTGTTGGCTGCAAGCGGCGTTATCTCCTGTATTGCTGTGGATGCGGTGCTGACCCTCTAACTTCA
>CAXTBW010000009.1:23922-28632 GCA_964242925.1 uncultured Acetobacteraceae bacterium | reverse complement strand
GCTATTCGGCGCCAGTGATATTGGTGAACATCACGGAAGCCCTGTGGACCGCGTCATTGGCCCGGCGTAGTGTTCAAGCGGGCCAATCTACAGAGTGCTAGATGGCGCCATTTCAGAAATCCGGCGTGGTTGAACATGTTGCACCGGAATTTCGCCTAACCAGCTTCCATGCCCGACATGGCGCAGGCCGTCGCACGCTTGCTGGCCTTGGAAGACTCGACATTGCAGCGGCGTGATCAAGGAGAACTCGCACAAATAATCAGCAAGCGCCCTTTCGCAGTAGAACGACGCCAACCGTCTTTACCAGGATGCTTGCGTCGGCCACCAGCGAGAAGTTGCGCACATAGGCCTTATCCAGCGCGACACGGTTCTCATAGGTGACCAAGCTGCGGCCGCTCACCTGCCACAGTCCAGTGATTCCTGGCCGAACGGCCAAATACTCTTCCTGGCCACTATGCCGGAGGTAAGGACCGTCCAATTCGGCGATGGTGATGGGTCGTGGACCAACGAGACTCATCTGCCCGCGGAACACGTTCCACAGCTGGGGCAGTTCGTCCAGCGAAGTATCCCGCAAGAACCGACCGAGGCTGGTTATCCGGGGATCGTTTTTTAACTTATGCGTCTCAGCCCACTCCTTGCGAGCCCCCGCATCCGTAGCGAGCAGCGACTTGAGCCGGGCATCAGCCTCCGGGCACATCGATCGAAACTTCAGACAATAGAACAAGCGGCCCGACCGACCGACGCGCCTCTGACCATAGAAGATGGTCCCGTTATCGCGTTGCAGCGCTATCAGAATCGCAACAATGGACATGACCGGAAAAAACGCCAACAACAGCAGCGCCGAGATCACGACATCAAATGTGCGCTTCAAACCCAGGGACCATCCTGAAATGCTCACTCGGGTCGCATCCGGTAAAACAAATGGCAGTCTCTGCGTCGTCGACTGGGCAGGGATTAGGGCCCCCTTAGCTGCCACATCGCGAGGACTGCGTCGGATGGCAACTGATGAGAATACCATTTGATAGACCTATCTCAGGATTTACGAAAAAGGGTTACGACCGTTTATACCGCATTGCAACATCGCGAGTTTAGTTTTGTCGCCTTTTTGAAGATCACGTCGCGCACAGAGAGGCGGTGGCTCGATTTATAGCGCATAGAATGTCTTTGAGATACGTAACCCGACGCTGCAACGCAGCAGTAGTGTGTTCAATCAAAATTGATGGGTTTTCCAGAGAACGTGATTTCACCGTCATCAGAGTTGATTGCAGTGAACCCACTGTGTTCAGAATACGCTCCCTCGCTCGCACAGGCTGATTTGAGCGTCGCGGGGTGTTGAAAGCTGCCGAATCTTATACTCGAAGCGCGGCCGATTCCGGTTTGAGCACCTCAAGAATGGTCTTCCGAGAACAGTCCGGCCGCTATTCGATAGTGCAGCCTTCGCCGACAATGAGGCCGAAGTTAGGCGACTTGCAAAGTGCCCAGGTAGTTTCATTCATACGAATGGCCTCCAAGGACCAGCTCTGCTCAACCCCATGCGACAAGCCGCGCTCGCAACCGACACCGCGCCATGCCAGCCTGGCCTCGAGGTAATCGGAGCTCGCTTCATGTCGCTTGCTCGTCTGGTGCAAGGACCACTCTCATTCCAAGCCGACACTGCCGACGCTGGTAGCGTTGGTCACATTAACGAGAAAGACTTGCACGGTCCTACCAGACTGGCTGTTCTGCTCTGCCGGCCCGCAATCAATTGAGGTTGATCGCGAACAACAACTGCATTACACGTGTCAGCAAGGCTGGTTCCCAGGTGTTTGGTTGACCGCCGGCCACATGACCCGACGATATCCAGCAGCGCTGCTTCATGGTTGGCGAAGGCGTGCGGCGCCCTGGTCATCGCATTCGGCCGCAATGGCCCACGACATCAGCCGCGTGCAGTCTGCGGATGAGGTGAACCCGGGGCTGTTCTGGGGTAGTCCGCGTCATCCAGCATCAAGGCATCGAAAGTGTTCACCACCATGCGAGACGACATTCTGCCGCAGGCGTGCCGCCAGGACGCTTTGCGCTTCAGCGAGGGCGCGTTCCCATCCGGGCTCCTTGATGACGCGATGAGGGCCGGCAACGCTCCTGCGGGAAGCGTGGCATGAGTCAGCGCTTCCTTGTGACAGGCGGCGCTGGCTACGTCGGCAGCCACATGGTCGACCTGCTGGTCAGCCAGGGCGCTGCGGTCACCGTGCTGGACGATCTGCGTCAGGGCCATTGCGCCGCCCTGCCCCCAGGTGTCGAGCTGGTGGTGGCCGACGTGGGCAATGCCGCCGCGCTCGACGCAACGCTCGCCGGGCGGGACTGGAGCGCGATCTTTCATTTCGCCGCCCTGTCGCTCGTTGGGGAGAGCGTGCAGCAGCCGATGCGTTACCTGCAGGAGAACGCCGGCAAAGGTTTCGCCTTGATCGAGGCGGCGGTGCGCCACGAGGTGCCGCGGTTCATCCTTTCGTCGACCGCCAACCTGTTCGGCGAGCCGGACCGCGTCCCGATCGACGAGGACGCCGCCTTGCGCCCGAGTTCGCCGTATGGCGAGAGCAAGTTGATGATCGAGCGGGCGCTGCATTGGGCCAGCCTACGGCACGGTTTACGCTATGCCTGCCTGCGCTACTTCAACGCCGCCGGGTCCGATCCAAACGGCCGGATTGGCGAGGACCACGCCCCCGAAAGCCACCTGATGCCGTTGCTGATCGATGCGATGCTGGGCCGTCGCGACGCAGTGACGCTGTTCGGCGTGGACTACCCCACTCCGGACGGCACGTGCATACGGGACTACGTCCACGTCACCGATCTGTGCCGGGCGCATCTATGCGCGCTCGACCGGCTCAGCGACGGCAACGTCGTCTACAATCTCGGCAATGGCGAGGGCCATTCGGTCCGCCAAGTGATCGCGGCGGTGGAAGCGGTGTCCGGCCGCGCCGTGCCCATCCGCATCGGCGAGCGCCGCGCCGGCGACCCGGCCATGTTGGTGGCGGCATCCGACCGCATCAAGCGAGAGGCTGGCTGGTCGCCTCAATTCGCCGACCTGCAGGCGATCGTCGGCACGGCGCTCGCGTGGCGCGAGGCGCATCCAGGGGGATACCAGGACCGCTAGCAACGCCTTTCGTTCTCTTGCTCGACTGAAAGCCTCTTCGGCTCCGGCCACTTCCCTGCGGACGCCGGTTTGCTCATTCTCCTCCCATAGAGGCCAAAGCGCCTCATGGTCGGGAGGCTGGCACGCGAGCTGAGCGGTTCGACGTGGTGGTGGTCGGTTGCGGCGCCGGGGGGTTGTCAGCCGCCGTGTCCGCCGCCGAGTCCGGCGCGCGGGTGGCGGTGCTGGAACGGGCGCCGGAGACGGAGCGAGGCGGCCAAACCCGCTACACCGAAGCCTACCTGCGGGTGAAGAGCCACACGGAGGTCTCCGACGATTTCGAGGAGCACCTGGCGGAGAACGGCGCCGGCTACGTCGACCCCGACTTGATCGCCGAGACGGCTCGCCCGGTGAACGACCGCGCGGCTTACGCGACGGCGCTCAGCGTGACCGAGCCGGACTTCATCACCACGTTCGCGGACGAGGCCGGCCCGACGATCCAGTGGCTGGAAGGGTTCGGGTTGCGGTTCGACTTCCTGCCCACCCAGTTCCTCACGAAGTCGCAGCCCCGGTTGCTGCCGGTCGGCGGCGGCCGCGCGCTCGTCGCAGGGCTGGCGGCGCGCGCGGAGTCTCTGGATGTCGCGTTCTTCTACGAGACGACGGGCACGTCGTTGGTGCGGGACGAGGATGGCCAGGTCACGGGCCTGTTGGGTCGTATCCGCGGCGAAGGACAGGTGCGCTTCGACGGGCAGGTGGTGTTGGCCTGCGGCGGGTTCGAGGGCAATGCGGAGATGATGACCCGCTACATCGGGCCACGCTCCGTCTACCTGCGGCCGATCTGCAAGAGCGCCAATTTCAACCGCGGTGAAGGCATCCAGATGGCGCTGGCGGCGGGGGCGGCCACCAGCGGCGATTTCGGCAGCTACCACGCCGAGCCGGCGGCATGGTGCTGAACCGTCCGATCGAGGTCCTGGCCGCCGACACGCAGACGCGCGCCGACCTCGCCTCCACCAAGGCGCGCGCGTGGTTCAGCGACAGCCATGTGGACGCGATCATGGATGTGGTCGGCTCCTCCGCGGCGTTGGCCGTGCAGGAGATCGGGCGGTTGCAGAACAAGATCGTGGTGATGAACGCTCCGGCGTCTTTGCCGCTGATCAACGCGAGCTGCTCGCCCACCTCCGTAGTCTACACCTATACGACGTACGGCCTCGCGCACTCCGTGGGACAGGCAGTGGTGGCGCAAGGCGGCAAGAGCTGGTTCTTCATCGCCGCCGACTACGCGTTCGGCGCCGGGCTGGTGACCGACACGTCCGCGATCGTGTTGAAGGCGGGCGGTCGCGTGCTTGGCACAGTGAAGAATCCGCTCAACACGCAGGAGTTCTCCACCTCGCTGCTCGCGGCGCAGGCCTCCGGCGCCGATGTGGTGGCGCTTGCCAACGCCGGCAGCGACATGATCAATGCGGTGAAGCAAGCGCACGAGTTCGGCCTGGACCAGGGCAAGCAGCGGCTGGTCGGTCTAGTGGTGCTGATCACCGACATCAATAGCCTGGGCTTGCAGACGGCGCAGGGGCTGTTGCTGAGCGAGAGCTTCTACTGGAACCTGAATG